>NZ_CP091320.1:0-275976 GCF_021725435.1 Enterobacter sp. JH25
ATGATTAAAAACAACGAGTTAATCCATCCTTTTGACGTAACCAGTAATGAATCAGGTAAGACTTATCAACTGACGCCTAACTCGTCCAAGTCGGTTCAGCCCGTGGCCCTGCTGAGATTGAGTGTATTTACCCCTGTCGGCACAAAAGAAAACCGCGACCGAAACTTTGAAGTTGATGCCTCTGATGAGCTTTCGTGTATGGAAATTGCAAGATCGGAGGGTTATGACGACATCAAGATAACTGGTGTCAAACTATCTATGTCTACCGACTTTAAGTGCTGGCTCGGGATCATCATGGCTTTCAGTAAATATGGTTTTACTTCCGAGAAGATTAGCCTGACTTTTAACGAGTTTGCGAAGATGTGTGGTATCAGTTCAACAAACATCAACAAACGAACTCGTGCGCGCTTTAAAGAGTCATTAATGAACCTTGCATCGGTAGTGCTTGCCTTCTCAGACTCTCGTAGTGGTCGGTTCACAGTAACGCATCTGGTGCAGAAGGCTATGATTGATCCAAAAAGCGATACTGTTGAGCTGGTTGGGGATCCTTCTATGTGGGAACTGTATCGTTACGACCATAAGACATTGTTAAGCCTTCAGGTTCTATACATTTTGGCTAAAAAAGAAGCTGCGCAATCTCTCTATATTTATTTTGAAGCAATGCCAGCTGGTACGTTGTTCGTTAATATGAAACGGTTGAGGGAAAGGTTGCTTCTTACAACCCCTATTCGTACGCAAAACCAGATAATTCGTAAAGCAATGCGGGAACTTGAATCTATCGGATATCTCGATTATCAAGAAGTTAAGAAAGGTCGCGACATACAATTTCAGATCTTCAAAAGAAGCCCTAAGCTGGCCCTTGCCAAACAAGGTTGAAAGCTATCTGGTATGCACTGGTTATAACCTGCTGAAAAATAAGTTATTTATCAGTGCTATGCTTAGTGCTTCTTTTACTACTGGTCTTACATCTCGGCTTAATGTGCAAAAAAGTAACTTTTCAAACGAACTCCTGACTATTCATCTGTATGCCTTTCTGACTCAAGCGTACATGCTAGCCCATTCATTAAATGCCGTTGAGCAAGATGGTTTCGTGCGCACTCTATTCACGTGAATGCCTTTTGTGGATTACGCCTCTTACATTCATACAAATGCTTTTGATGTCGGTATCCCAAAAATTCATTCATTGAAATGCTTTTGTTTGCCACTGTATCCCGAGCATAGCTATGCAGTGGTATAAAAAGGCATTTTGGTGAATGGCATTAGGTCGAATGACACACAGTTCAGCTTTGTTAAGAGCGAGAATGGTCCAAGACATCTATGACATTGGGCATCAGAAGGACTATGTGCTTGATATGAGATCAAAAAAATATCAGAAGCATCACAACTCCAATGGCATTCAAAGAAATGCCTTTGTTTTGTTAGTACACCAAACAACCCAAAATTCATGCAGTTATATCAAAGACTCATTCGCAAAAGGACTCAGCCAGAAAGCATTTGCTTAAATAGCATTGGCCAAAAGCATTCGAATGAATGATGTTCGTATGGACAAGACAAAGTCCCACTCACGCCCAGAGGTGTAAAAGGCATTTAGATGAATGACGCACCGGCCCGAGGATTGTATGTAGTTTCTCCAACTGATAGTTGCCGAACCAGGGAGCACAGTGATATGCGGCCTTCTCAGAATCAAGAGATAGATAATAAGGGAACAAAAAAGATTAGATATGAAGCTTAGTTACCTGCCCGATATCTAGTTAGAGCTTTTCAAACCATCAAAAGTGACTTTTATGCTTGAGGAGTCTCATCAGCTTCAGGATTGAGCTTAACGTAATCTTACCCCCTCCCCTCTTTCAAACTTTTACTAAGCGTTCACTGGTACCTTTCAAAGATTATGCTTTAGGCCCTTTGCTTAAAAATTCACCAATCGCTAAACGTTAAAAAAAGGGGGTTTATGCGAACGGAAGGATCGGAATAAAAAAGTATTATTCATTCGCGTTTACGTGAACTCAAATCTACACGGAGTAATTATGGAACTTTCTTTAAATATTGGCCTTAGTGAAAAGAAATCTAACACGGCTGCACTTTTTAAAACAAAAAGCGCAAAAGTGATTTTGTTTGTTCTGCTGACCGTGCTTTTTTGCGGTCTGGCATATGCGGGTTCAGATGATGGGGCACTGGGAGATATTTGGTCATACATGAGTGAAAGTATGACTGGAGCTCCGGGCAAAATTCTGGCAGCCGCGATGTTGATCTCAAGCGTATATTTCTCTGTCCTTAAGCCTAACCCGGGCCTGGCACTGGTTTCATTATTCATGATGCTGGTAATGGCCAACGGCGAGAAAATTATCAGCACCTTTATGGATGCTGGCGTACCGCTGTAATTTATTGTTAATCATGCATGAGGGGGTTCATCCCCCTCTCTGGATTTTTAATGAGTAAGCAGAACGACGTTCCTCAGCATACCTATAGATTCCCTTTCAGGATCAACATGCCTCTACTGATTTTGTTTTGGGATGCCAAAAAATTAGGGCTTGCATTCATTCTGGTTGCATTTGGGAATATCTTCGAATGCTTCGGGTTTTCTGTTGTAGCAGCGGTTGTGTATTGGATTGCGTATAACAAAGCAGCTGAGTCAGGAATAAGAGGATTGCTAAAACACAAACTCTGGTGGCTCGGTTTTTTGCCAGGTAAAGCAGTTTTTAGTAGCCGTTATTTCAACGATCCATTTATCAGAGATTTGTATTCTTGATGGAGCTATGAATGAAAATGCTAAGTGGCATTAACATCCCTTTTTTCAAAAAATCTAAAAAGGATGAAAACGGTGATCTTGAACAGTCATACGTAAAGAAAGATGAAAGTGCTAAGGGACGTTTTTTGGACATTAAAAAACGATTTAGCCCACAAGCTGAAGCGTCAGGTGCTGGAATTACATACAGCGCCCTGATTAATCGTGATACAAAACTTATCCGCATTAATACTGTTTCAATAGCCGTCATTGGGTTATTGGTTGCAAAGATTCTTTTTTTCACTGACCCAGTGACGATTGTTACCCCTCCAAACATGAATGAAGAGATCACGGTTGTTGGTAACAAAGCATCGGAATCTTATAAAACACAATGGGCTCTCTTTTTTAGTACCCTTTTAGGGAATATTAATCCAACTAATATTTCCTTTGTGACGGCCTATGTCCTCGATGCCCTTTCACCTGAACTACAGGCTAAAACGAGTGAGTCTTTACAGGAGCAGATAAATATCATGCAGGCTCGTGGTGTTGAGCAGACCTTTAAGCCTAATGATATTTACTTTGATCCAAAAAATGACATGGTCTATGTCTGGGGTACCAAAACGACTCGACTTGTAAATGTTCCGGACAAAACTGAATCATCGAAATGGACTTATGAATGGGTTCTCGGGATGAAAAATGGTCGCCCAAGAATTGCATATGTAAATCAATATTCCGGAACACCGAATATTAAAAAAATTACGATAAACGGCAAAGAGCAACTGGCAACGCTGGATAATCCGCCACCGTCTACAGGTAACAAGTGATGATTAAAAAAAAGGGCTTAGGCTTCAACGCAATTACAGCATTGATCATGCTCACGACTTCGAACTGCGTAATCGCTGAAGAATACCAATTGCCAGCAACAATTAATAACCCGGTTGTAATGCCAGTTGGTGCTGACGGATTTCAGAATGGAGCTGCAAAAGCCATTATTCCGGGTCAAGCTGGTTCTGAACAGTCAGGTGCACAAACAAACCTTAGTGAAGCCGGTAATGCGCAGGGACAAAAACCTACAACTGATCTCCCTACCGTGCAACTTTCCCCAGCCAGCAATGCTTCGCCTGCGGTAAGCGCTATTACTGGAGCATTATCAAATAATCCTAGTCTCCCCGGATTTGACGCACAGACCCGATCTGGTGCAATTGATAGCTATGGGAGACCAACAGGTACCTCTTCCCAGCAGAATGCAACCAATGCGACCGCCACGTCAAAAGCCGATGAACTTTATGTCGAAGCTCGTAACCGATATAAAGAAGTTCAGCGTGTAAATGTGCCGCCTGGTGGGAATGTGGTACTGCCAGTTTCACGAGGACTTCAAAACAGAATATCGACCAGCTTCAAGAATGCTTCTGTCAGTACTTCTACCCCTGCTGAAGAGGCAAGCATATTTGTTAATGGTGGCGATGTCTTTATTTCAACTAATACCGATAAACCAATCGGGATTATGTTGTCTGAAGATCAGGTACCTGAATCGACCTATAACCTGACCCTGGTACCGCTTGATGTTCCCGGTGCGATGATTTCAGTTACTACATCTTTAAGCCCATCTATGCAAGCCAAACGTGAAACCTCATTGGATAAGCAAAACTATGAGGAAATGTTGGCCCGCTCCCAGTCAGAAGAACTGGCTCCAACGGATCCAAAACAAGACGATCATAAACAAAGAATCATTGATTTATTGACTCCTGTGGCTCTTGGTGAGGTCCCTTCAGGATTCAGTTTACAACAGGACCGACTTTCTCGTATTCCTGCGCCAGAGCAGTCACCATGTAACTTTAATATGTATGCAAAGCTCGGTCAGAGACTGGTTGGCTCACGTGAACTTATTGATGTAATTCTTGTGAAAAACGATAAACCATACGGTCAAATCGTTGCTGATCAGCAGTGTATGGCAGAAGGCGTTATTGCAAGTGCTTTATTTGATAAAGCATACCTGCAACCGGGAGAAGAAACAGAGCTTTACATAGTCCGGGATAAATTGTTCAAGGAACGCGAGGCCCGGGTTACAACCAGACCAAGTCTAATCAGAAAATAATATGGGAAAAGTTACTTTGCCTGCTCTGCTTGGGGCCACCGTGATTGGTTTTGTCGTATTTGCTTTAACCAGCTTTTACTACAGGTCAGAATATATACCAAAAAGGAGTGTATTAATCGTTCCGGACGCACCCATTAGTATCGAAGATGGCAGTAACGCTTTTCCCGTTCAGACAGTAATAATGAACGATCCAACTCTTATTGATAAATTTGTAGGAGAGGGCAATATTAATGAGGAGAATGCTTTTGACTATCACAAAAGTAACGTTTTGGAACCTAATTACAAACATGAAATATCTAGAACGAGCCAGATAGATAAAGCTGAAATGAATCATCCATCTGTTCGTGAAAACTGGGCCAGAGCAGGTGAACCCTATATCGTTCCTCAGATGTCTGACAGCGAACGAAATCTAAAAATTAAACGATTCCAGAAACCTACAAGTGGAGCTAATCATGGACATTAAAAAGGCCTGGGAAAATAAGACCGTCAGACTTTCTGTTATTGGCGCTCTGCTGGTAGTGATTGTTTATATTATTAGCCAGTCTATTTTTTCCACACCAGTTAAGAAAGAAAAGAAAACACAGAAAAAAGACATGCAGACCAATTTGTTGTTAGATGATTCGCAAATGAACAAATTGAGTAATGAAGAAAGCCAGAAAGTATATAAAGAAATGGTTAAGCAAAACCGACTTGACCAAAATGCGGCGAAAGAGGACCGCGAAAAAGCAGAAAAAGCCCAACAGGAAACTAAAGCCCAAGTTGCAAGTTTAACTTCTCAACTTCAGCAGCTGTCTCAGCAAATTAATGATATGCAGACAAATCGAAACGGCAATCGTAACTTGGATGCTGGTAGTTCGCGTAAAACGATTAATGAGCAGGCACCGGCAGCTCCTTATCAGCTTAATGCTAATGCGCCGATTAATGGCGTAAACCCTAATTACGCTTCTATCACACCTACGCGTAATAGCCCAATGAGAACAATCACACAAAGTTCCATTAAGACTAATGGTACCGATGGTGTCATTCAGGTTATGCCCGTGTCTGAAAACAGAATCAAGGAAGGCAGAGAGGTCATTGCAGGAGATAAAGCGCCAACTCGGACTGTACGAGGTGATGGTACTGCGCCAGTTGATAGCAAAGCGCGGCATGCTGCCCGAAAAGATGAAATGTTTCTTCCGGCAACATCTATTATCACTGGTGTTCTGATTACCGGGCTTGAAGCGCCTACAAGCCTTTCTTCCAAATCAGAACCAATGCCAGTAACGATGCGTATTAAAAAAGATGTCATCATGCCCAATAATTTCACCATGGATTTGCGTGACTGTAACCTTCTGGGTTCAGCTGTTGGTGATCTGGCGTCACAGCGTGCTTACATACGTGCCACTTCTATCTCTTGTGTTAATTCAAAAGGGAAAGCTTTTGACGTAAAACTGGAAGCATATGCTGTAAGTGAAAATGACGGAAAAAATGGGATCCGAGGCACGCTTATCAGCCGAAATGGTAACGCAATTGCAGGAGCTGCATTTGCCGGTGGACTTTCTTCACTTGCCGGTAGCTTAAGTCCCAGTAAGGTATCTTCACTTAACATCGACCCTAATTCACAGGCTCAGTATCAGTCCCCTAATTTTGGTGCACTTGGGGCATTAGCCGGGGCTGGTGCAGCTCAAGGTGGTCTTAATCGACTCGTCGATTACTACACCGCAATTGCAGAACAACAGTGGCCAATCGTAGAAATTAGCCCTGGCCGAGCTATTACATTTGTCGTTCAGACCGGAACTACAATTCCAACGAATCTGACCAGTCGCTGAGGTTTAAATGGATAGTTTAGAAAAAAAAGAATCGCCTGAATCAGCTGGACCTGAAATCACTAAAAAAATGGTGCGAGAAAGGACAACAAAAAAAATTACCTTCGAAATTGATATTGAAAAAATATTGAAGTATTTATTTTTCTTCGCCTTTGCCGTATTGGTCATTATTTATGGTTATAAAGGCTTTATGAATGTTTACGATTACTTCAATAAACAATCCCAGCCTTCGTACAAGATTGCAGTGCTTGACATGCCTGAATTACGTAAGGAATTTTTCAAGCATCACGGAGGCCGTACTGCTGACAATGATAGATCTCAATTCGAAGAATATTTCAGAACATTAATGAAGATCTACCGTGACCGTGGCTATTTAATTATTGATGCAACGCTTGCCGTTACTGTACCGGATAGTGTTGAAATCGTCACTTATATGGAACTTGAAGATAGCTCTGAAGCGGTACAATCAAGTTCTTATAATGCAAAGAAGTAGAGGGCACCCAATAGTGAAAAAGTTACTTTTCCCTTTAATGGCGGCTTTCGCCATTATGGCGAATACGGTCACTTATGCTTCAGAGCAGGTCCTAACTAATAGTGATGCTGCTGCGTTAATGGCAAAGGCAAAGGAAGGTGGCGTTTCACCCAGTCAGATCTCGGGTGTGTTATCAAAAATGAAAGGATATAAACCTAAGGATGCCATATACATTCCTTCTGGTGGGCTATACCTCTTTCAGGACGAACGTTCGCAGCTAATGGCAGTAACGACCGATGGCCGATACTCCCTTACTGGGGGAAGCCTTGTTGATGTAATTAAACGTAAACCTGTTCTGACTGTAGAAGAAATCAGGAATTCCTATTTTATTAGTCTTGATGAGGCCCCCTTCCCTCTGGAAACTGTAGCGTCCATTCCTCTGGGAAATTCAAAGCTTAAAAGACAAGCAGCCATTTTCATAACACTTGATTGTGACGGTTGCATGGAACTTGTTAAGAAATTCTATGCAGATCGGGACAAGTATCGGATAGATATTGTTTTAGTTCCCTCACCCGGTGAGCCAAAAGAAGAGCTTAGAAGGCTCTGGTGTAGTAAAGAAAAAGGAAAAATAAACAACCTCGATATTCTTCGTTGGCTAATGGGAAGCAAATCCGACATTGAAAAAAGATTGCTCTCTCAAAAAGAAGCAGAAGAATGTCCGGCGGAACCTTTGGTAGCGTCATTGATGCTCGCAGGAATTTATAAATTGCAGGGTGTACCTTCAGTTGTCAGACAGGATGGTTTGGCTGGTAATGGCATTCCAAAAGATTTCGACTACTGGTTGAACCAAAGCGTTGAACCTCTCTTAAAAAATCCATTTGAGACAAATTAAGGCTAGTTTATGAACATCAAAAGATTGGTACTCAGTGCTCTGGTTGTAGGTACATCCTCATATCTTACGGGGTGCTCCATCGGTAGTTCCGAATCCGAATGTCCAGGCATTGAAAAGGGCGTTATCTGTAAAGGTCCTCGCGAAGTTATGGAGTTAACTAATAATCGAGATGATCTGTCTGCACTGGCGGGGGAAGAGTCGGAATCGGGAAAGGAGAAATCGGCTGTCAATGACAGCCGTTATCCAACTGAAATTAGCCCTCCAGGGGAAGTCAAATATCCACAGTCTACTACCCTTAAAAATCAGCCTGTGGCTTATTCAAAAACCGAAATTAAGCCAGTTGGTCAGTTACCTGTCATGTACGATAAAACTTTAAAAATGGGTGCCCCTACTTCATCCATTGGACCACGGCCTATTTCTGGTGTACCGGTTAATTCAAACGTAAGGATGACTAGCAGTTATAGCACTGCCTCTTCAACTGGTAACCCTTTCGTTCATCCGGCTGCGGAAGTCGTTAAACAAACAAGCTATCCGGTTTCTGCTGGAAATGCCCCACGCTACGTTGCACCTAATTCTGATATCAGCCCTGGTAAGGATATGTACTCTCTTTACAATGGCCAGCCCGTTAACCCGACTCTCAACCCTGGGCAGATCCAGCAATACCGTTCGCAAGGTTATAAACAAGCTGTAGTGGCTCCTGAACCACTTGCTGTTCTGCAACAGGGGAAAGTAATGAGAATTACTTTTGCACCTTATACCGATGATAACGATGCGCTTAATCTTCCCGGCTACGTTTATGTCAACGTAAAACCGCAAACATGGATTGCTGGCAAGAATTCGACCTCAAACCCAGCTCGCATAGTTCCTTTAGAAGTACAGGATGCGGCCCGGGAAAATATGCAGCAGCAACAAAAAGCAACTAAAGCTGTCTCTTCGAACGGCATTGTTAGACAACTGTAAGGTCAAATATGGAAGCTATCAATAATTACAATAGCGGTTTAAATCGCCATCAATTAGGTGGGTTTATCCCTGTTTACGATCAATTAGCAGGGACTCACTATTTTTTGATTGATGGCAACAGATTAGGGTTTATGTTTATCTGTAATCCATCCCCTGGAGTTTTTGATAATCAGCAAGATGTTCTTGCTGAAATGTTCAAAATGGATTTCCCTACAGATACTGTCTGTCAAATATCTCTGACTGCATTGCCAGACCTGACTTTACAGCTTAGTGCTTGGTCAGCTGTGCGAGGTGGGCGTATGACTGGGAACGATAAGCTTAAAGCAGATCTGCTTAATGGTTATCAGTTGGACTACTACGACAGAAGTATGCATAAGCCTTTAAAACCTGATCATGATAACCTTATGTTGAGGGATTTTCAGGTATGGATCTCGCTATCGATTCCTTTACAGTCTGCCCTTCCTACCGAGCTGGAACATTCGCGTATCGATTCACTTTACTCTGAACTTGTAAGTAAGTTAATTACGATTGGATTGCATCCGTTTAAGGTCGATGCAGAAAACTGGCTCTATTGTATAGATAAGGTCGTAAACCCCGGAAAGAACTCCCGGTGGGCTGAAGGTTTCATAGACGTTAACACTATGAAAAGGCTTAATGAACAAGTTAACGTTCCCGGCCGTAAGTATACAGTCACAGAAAATCATTTCTCATCAGTCACACAAAGTGACGACGAATCTGAGCATCGTTACTTCAAACAACTTTCCGTTGTAAAGTTTCCTGAATACGTCAATTTCGGTTGTATGTATGAGTTAGTAGTTAACTGGATGCATGGACGTAAGACAATTTTCAGCCCATTTATGATCACTCAGACTGTTCAGTTTGCCGATCCGCTCAAGTTGTCAAAAGAAAACGTCCGCTACAAAGCAATCACTAATAAACAGGCAAGTATACCTTCAGTTGTCACATTCTGCCCTCGCCTGCGGGATATGGATAATGACTACATGGCCGTAACTCGCGAGCTTGAGGATGGCGCAAAGCTTTTAAGAGGGTATCTTACTTTCACTGTTATGGGTAGTAATGCCAATTCTGTGCAGACAGCAGCTAACGATCTCAAATCCTTTTACCTCGAAAGCCGGGTCAAAGTAGCAGATGATTCCTTTATCGTTTTCCCGTCATTTATGTCATGTCTGCCAATGTGCAATGACCCAAAGACAATTTTCGACCTTGACCGTTCCGAAGTAGTGAGCAACACCGGAGCGGCTCATATGACACCGATCTTTGGGCCCTGGAAAGGTAATACAGATAGACCAGTACTGAGTTTAGTTTCTCGTGAAGGTCAACTCATGGGACTTGATATTTTCAAGACTTCTGCAAGCTATAACATGGTTATTGGTGCAACGTCAGGTGCAGGGAAGTCATTCTGGACAGCATATCTAATCAATAACTATCTTGGAGCTGGACCGCGATCTAATAACCTCGTTCATTATCGCTCAACATTTAAGCATTTTTTAGAAAACGAATACCCAGATGATGATCCTGACGGTGCTCAAGTATTTGTTGTGGACGTGGGCCGTTCTTACCAGGGGATTGCGGAACAATATACAAACAGTCAATTTATTGATTTCGGTAAAACCCCTGACTTCACCCTAAATCCCTTTGCCTTCCTAACTGACATCACTGTTAACGACGATGTATTTAACGAAGCACCTGAATTTACCGGTGAATCAACTTCAAACGATGCAGAAAAAGACAAAGTTGCTCAGACCATAATGGTTTTGAATCAGCTAAAAATTATGGCTTCAGAGAAAGGCCTTATCGATGATTATCAACAATCAGTGATGCTTCAGCTTATTGCAGAAGAGTACCAAGAATCCAGAAAATCAGGTCGGACCGGTTCAATAACCGGCTTTGCTCTGCGTTGCAAGAAGCATGAAGACAAACGTATAAAGGATATTGGGGAGCAACTCGGAGCATGGTGCGAAGGTGGAATTTATGGGCACCGGTTTACCGATACGTTGCCTCCAATCAACTTCGACAGCAGATTTATTGTTTTGGAACTGGAGGAGCTAAAAGGCACCCCCCACCTTCAGACAGTTGTATTAATGTCTATCATTCAGGCTGCTCAGCATGCAATGTTCATCAAAAAAGATGGGCGTCGTCGCTTGTTCATCCTTGATGAAGCATGGGAGTACATTCGTCCTGATAATTCATCAGGTGCCGGAAATCAATCAAACCAATTCTTCTCTTCCTTCCTCGAAGCGGCATGGCGTAGGTTCAGGAAAACAAACTGCGCTGGCATCTGTATCACACAGTCGTTTGAAGATTATTTTACTTCTTCTGTTGGCCGGGCCCTGACTGCTAACTCGCCTTGGAAGATAATCATGAAACAAGAAAAAGAAAGCATTGAAGCAATGAAGGCTAATAAATATTTTTCTACTTCAGATGCAGAATATGAACGTATGAAAAATATTCGTACAGTCAAAAAGGTGTTTTCAGAGATGTTAGTCAGGTTCGAAAACTTCCAAGAGATCTGTCGGTTATACGTAGACCGGAAAATGGAGCTTTGTTTTACTACGGATAGTGCTGACAGGAGTAAATTATGGGAAATTCAAAGCCGCGAGAATTGTAGCTATGGCGAGGCAATAGAAATTCTCTATGCTCAAGAAGTAGCAGCGGGTTTGGCCGCGTAGAGTAAATATCTTCAAGCAAAAATAATTAAACCAGATGTCTCATAAGAATCTGGTTTTTTATTGTATGCCTTAAGTAAACAAATGAGGTTGTGACTTAATGAGTTCATCACTGTGCTGCAAATTTTGGTTTTATAATTAATGTGGTGTAAAAACAGTGACATAAATACAAATCGCAGTTAGGTTGTGTACGCATTAAGTAAACAAAATTTATAACTTCAATACTGACATTATAAGATGAAAATCACGTAAATTACATTTTTGTTTACCAAAGGTAATCAAAGTAGCGCGGCATTATTAGTGAAAACAGATCACTGGTGTCATTTTGCATACAAAACTTAATATCCTTTAATCATTCTTCTAAAAGTTTATTATTAACGGTTTGGTTTCTGAAAATTTATCCAATTTGCTCACCGAAGACTTTTAACTTATTTAACCCCCTTTATCGCCAAACTGTGATTTTCTAATGTTAGTCTACAGTTCTAGGGCCCTTGCTCCCATGATGCGAATCCTGCCACCTAATAAAGATTAACGCCTCATTCCTGTATGCCGGTCTTACGACGCCAGTGCACGGACTATTTTTGGTCATCACAAGGACAGGCGGGAGATTTAATCAGGGCGTGGTGTTGCTGAGCAGCAGCTGCGGCACTGTAAGCCGAAGGCGGAATTAACTCCTTTATCACCATCTGGGGACGTCATTATGGGTAGCCCTTTTAACTTACTCAGGACCATTAAGCTAAAATTCCGGATAGCGATTGACGTAAGATTTAGGCTAAGCAGGTAAAGTGATCCCCGCTCCCGGGGTGACAACTTTATACAAAAGGCCGAGCGGAAGATTGTCCTTAGGGAATATTTCTTTAACACAGCACGGGCACTTACTCACGCTGCCGGATTTAACCCCCTTAATCGCCAAACTGGGGTTCTGTCCTCATGCTGGCCTTCAGTTCTGGGCGGGGTTGCTATCACTTGCTCCCTAATGCGAGATGTACCTGCTGATACAGATTAACGTCATATTCCTGCGTGCCGGTCTGCCGACACCAGTGCACGGGCTTTTTTCGGTCATCACATTACCGGGCAGGAGATTTTATCAGGACGTGGTGTGACTGAGCAGCAGCTGGGGCACTGTCATCCGCTTGCAGATTTAACCCCCTTAATCGCCAAACTGGCGTTCAGTCCTGATAGTGTCCTTCCGTCCTGGGCAGGGTTGCTAACACTGGCTCCCTTAATACGAAATGCGCCTGCTGATAAAGATTAAAGTCACATCACTGCATACCGGTTTGCCGACTCCGGTGCATGGCCTTTTCCGATAATCACAAGGACGGACGGGTGATTATATCTGTGCATAGTATGTCTGAGCAGCATCAGAAGGCACTGTCAGCCACTGGCAGATTTAACCTCCTTAATCGCCAAACTGGCGTTCAGTCCTGATAGTGTCCTTCCGTCCTGGGCAGGGTTGCTAACACTTGCTCCCTTAATACGAAATGCGCCTGCTGATAAAGATTAAAGTCACATCACTGCATACCGGTCTGCCGACTCCGGTGCATGGCCTTTTCCGATAATCACAAGGACGGACGGGTGATTATATCTGTGCATAGTATGTCTGAGCAGCATCAGAAGGCACTGTCAGCCGCTGGCAGATTTAACCCCCTTAATCGCCAAACTGGGATCAGTCCTGATAGTGTCCTTCCGTCCTGGAGAGGGTTGCTAACACTTGTTCCCATGATACGAAATGCGCCAGCTGATACAGATTAACGTCTCATTGCCCATGCCGGTCTGCCGACACCGGTGCATGGCCTTTTCCGATATTCGCAAGCACAGATGCTTGATTTTTTCAGGGTGTAATATACCTGAGCAGCATCTGAAGGCACTTTCAGTCGCTGTCAGATTTAACACCCTTAATCGCCAATCTGGGATTTTATGATGTTAACCTCCAGTTCAAGACCCTTGCTCCCATGATGCGAACCTTGCCACCTGATAAAGATTTACGCCTCATTCCTGTATGCAGGTCTTACGACTCTAGTGCACGGACAATTTTCGGTCATAACAAGACCTGGCGGAAGATTTAATCAGGCGTGGTGTGACTGAGCAGAAGCTGGGGCAATGTCAGCCGCTGGCAGAAAAAACCCTTATTCGCCATCTCAAACCGTCATTATGGGTAGTCCTTTTAACTTTCTCAGGACCATTAAGCTTAAACTCCGTTTAGAGAATGACGTAAGATTTAGGCTAAGCAGGTTAAGTGATCCCTCTCCCGGGTTGAACACTATATTCATCGTACGAGCGGAAGATTGTCCTTCGGGAAATATTTCTTAAACACCGCTCGGGATCTTATTGCCACTGGCGGATTTAACCCCCTTAATCGCCATACTGGGGTTCTGTCCTGATGCTGGCCTTCAGTTCTGGGCTTGGGTTGCTATCGCTTGCTCCCATAATGCGAAATGTGCCTCCTGATACAGATTAACGTCATATTCCTGCGTGCCGGTCTGCCGACACCAGTGCACGGGCTTTTTTCGGTCATCACATTTCCGGGCAGGAGATTCTATCAGGGCGTGGTGTGACTGAGCAGCAACTGGGGCACTGTCAGCAGCTTGCAGATTTAACACCCTTAATCGCCAAACTGGGATTCTGTTCTGATGTTGACCTTCCGTTCTGGGCGGGCTTTGGTTTACTAACACTTACTTCCATAATACGAAATGTGCTTGATGATGCAGATTAAATTCACATTACTGCATACCGGTCTGCCGACACCGGTGCATGGGCGATTTCCGACGATCTCAAGAACATATGGGAGATTATATCAGGGAGAGTAGTATGCCTGAGCAGCATCTGAAGGCACTGTCAGCCGCTGTGAGATTTAACCCCCTTAATCGCCAAACTGGGGTTCTGTCCTCATGCTGGCCTTCAGTTCCGGGCTGGGTTGCTATCACTTGCTCACATAATGCGAAATGTACCTGCTGATACAGATTAACGTCATATTCCTATATGCCAGTCTGCCGACATCAGTGCTTGGGCTATTTTCGGTCAAAACAAGACCTGGCGAGAGATTTAATCAAGCGTGGTGTGACTGAGCAGCAGCTGGGGGCACTGTCATCCGCTTGCAAATTTAACCCCCTTAATCGCCAAACTTGGGTTCAGTCCTGATGTTGGCATTCCGTTCTGGGCGGCGTT
Organism: Enterobacter sp. JH25; assembly: GCF_021725435.1. Classification (NCBI taxonomy): domain Bacteria; kingdom Pseudomonadati; phylum Pseudomonadota; class Gammaproteobacteria; order Enterobacterales; family Enterobacteriaceae; genus Enterobacter; species Enterobacter sp. JH25. Next base: position 14,799 of record NZ_CP091320.1, read on the forward strand.
GCTATCACTTGCTCCCATTATGCGAAAAGTGCCTGCTGATACAGATTAACGTCATATTCATGCATGCCGGTCTGCCGACACCAGTGCACGGGTTTTTTTCGGTCATTACAATACCGGGCAGGGGATTAAATCAGGGCGTGGTGTGACTGAGCAGCAGCTGGGACACTGTCAGCCGCTGGCAGATTTAACCCCCTTAATCTCCACACTGGGGTTGCCTCCTTAAGTTGGGTTTCATTTCGGGGTGAGGTTGCTAACTCTGCTCCCATAATTCGTAGTGTGCCTCCTCAAGAGATTAACACCTCATATCTTTAGACTGGACTGACGACAACGGTTCACAGTTAGGAAACGTATATCAGCACACCGGTGAGATAGATTTTAGGGTCTAAGCAAGAAATAGGGTAGGCGTGAAGATTCATTAATGGAGCTCTTAACTTCAAAGCGTAGAGAAGGAGACAAGAATCGTGGTTTAAACAGGTTGTGCATTAGGTATGGACTAGAGAGTCTGAGCTCACATCTGCAAGTTAAGCTCACAAAAAATCATAAAAAAGTAAACAAACATTAGCTTAAGATTGAAACTAAGGATAGAATTGTACGCATAACAAGGAAATGGACGCATTATACGTAAAGTTTACATATATGCGTAAAAGTCGGTTTTCAGTGCAAAAAGGTCATAACCATGAATTTACTTGAAAAGATCGCCCTCGTTGGTCAGCGCATGAAAAGCGAGCAGATTTCTCTAAAGGAATCTCTGATGGCTTCATCAAGAGTATCTGTTTCTGATGATAGTGTTGATGGTGTTGATAGACTGATCTATAACCACTGTTTGAATAAAAAAAATCTCTCTGATTTTTTTGGGAAGTCACGAGTAACGTTCAATAAAATACTTTCGGACTTAGAAGAAAAAGAACTTGTTGGTGCACCTATTTATCAAAACAAAAATCATCTTTACACCCGCTGGGATGTTCAAAAAATAATGGATGCCCTGGGTTATCCCAAGTACCGCGATCATTACTTTAGCAGAGCTATTGTTACTCAGAATCATAAAGGCGGTACAGGGAAAAGCACTACATCTGTAGCTTTAGCAGTAGCAGCTGCTTTAGATCTACAACTCAATGCACGTGTATTAATGATCGAATGGGACCCACAAGGTTCGATTGGAAGCAGCATGATTCAAAGTGTCTCAGAAGATGATGTCTTCCTTACAGCAATTGATGCAATCCTTGGAATTTATGAAGAAAATTCTGAGTATAAAAAATATTTAGATTCAGGATTCTCTGAAGAAGAAATCATCACTAATATGCCTTTTTCAACGCATCTGCCAAACTTGGACGTAATAACGGCTTTTCCGACAGATGCTCGTTTTAAAGATAAATACTGGCAATGTTCTAGAGAAGAACGTACGTCTTTGTTACTACGTTTCAAGGAAGTTATCTTACCGGTACTGAAGCAGAACTATGATTTGATTATTATAGACACTCCACCTGAAGATTCACCTTTGATCTGGGCTGCTGACGAAGCGGCCGATGGGATTCTTGTCGCAGTGTCACCACGTGAATATGATTACGCCTCTACTACAGACTTCATGCTTACAATAAGTGAAAGGTTTAAACAATCACCAAGTAAGGGCGACAATTTAAAATGGTTCAAAGTTCTTGCTGTCAATGTAGATGACAAAAGTCCATATGAAAGAATAGTTTTGGATAAATTAATCAGAACTGTTCAGGACCTTTTGATGTCCGCTAACATAAAAAATTCTGAAGCATTTAAGGCAGCTGCTTCCAAAGGGCGTACAGTGCTTGATATCAAAAAATCAGAGGAACTTTGTTCCGCAAAGCAGCTTGATGTCGCAGAAGAATCTGTATTACAGGTATATCAGCAATTTATAAATGAAATAAAAAGTTTTTCAGCTAAGCAAGGAGTTAACGCATGAGCGATGAGCAACATATCGGGAATGATAAATCTCGATATTTAAACGCACCAAAGCGGACAGAAGTCGGTCACCGTTCAGGTCTTGCGGGTTTGAAAACAGCACCTCGCATAAAAAAGTTATTCACTCTTCATAAGGGCCGGAGACTTGAAGCGGAACATGTGATTGTTCCAGCCCAGAGAGTGGAGAAGGAGACCTTAGTCCATCCAGCGAACCCACGAAATCAAGAAGCCCTTACAGATTATTCTGTTAGAGATATTCTTAAGCAGATTGAAGAAAGAGGGGTCGATACCGAAGGGATCGCTGTAAAAAGAGATGGGGTTTATTTATTAATAGAAGGAAGTCGCAGACGTTTCTGCTGTATAAAGGCAGAAAAGGATCTCCCCCTGTGGGTTCTTCCGGATGAACTAACCGAAGATGATATAAATTCAATTATATCCGCAGCACAAACATCTCGAAAATTTTCATATAGAGAAGTTGGGTTTCAATTTATCAAAAAAATGGAAGAAAAAGGATTTTCTACTAATGAAGAACTCGCAGCATATCTTGGGATTAGTCATGTATCGGTAGCCAAAAGAATCCAGGCGGCCCGTATTGACGAAACATTGATCTCTTTATTCCCGGATTATGAAGGAATCCCGAACTCCTATTATAGTCGCTTGTCTCGTTTACAGAAATATGTGCAAAAAAATCTATTTCCTTTAGATGAAGTAATAGATAATGTTAAAGAGGAAACAAAAGATTTAGACATTGGAGATCTCCAGGTTGCTCAAAAAGTTGTAATGGAAAAAATCACACAATCTGTGGAAAGTGTTTGTGAAAAAACTTATTCCACAAAATGGGAAACAAGTGATCTTATTACTTTTGATAACAAAGATAAGTATGCAAGAATCAGTAAAAACAATACTGGTAGAAAAATTCGCTTTGAATTCAATAGGATAAATGCGGGTTTTATTAAGGAACTAGAGGAGTTCATAAAAGAAAAATTAAAAGTATCAGAATAAATATTGAACTGCATCTTTATGATGCAGTTCATATGATTTATATTTTTAATTTCTTGTTATATTAATATGGGGTGTGCGCAGGTTCAGACATATAAGGTCTTAGTTCTATATGAACAGAAGCGCCATTCCCATCATTTACTACGTTTAAAGGTGCTTTTCCCGGCAATGACATAGTTGCAACGTCAGGTCCAGAAACAGCAAAATTATTTTCTGCTGAAGGCATTACTGTAAAAATCTTTATAGCAACATTTTCATGTCTAAATAATGAAATCCCAAAAGTAGAACCAGCTTCGGTATTGCTCACGTCCACAACCACAGGGGTTTTTCCTAGATATTCATTAGTTAGTATGTTTTTTACTAATGCCCCTTCCGGGACAGTATAGATACGGTATGGATATGCTAAAGCCGTGTGACAAAAACATATTAAAATAACAATTAATGTTTGTTTCATAGATTATCCTCATTCAAAAATAAAAGATATAACTCTTGAAAATCGTGGTTAGTAATTAGGTCCGCTTTTCCGGGAAAATCGTAACTAACAGAAAATAAAAGCGAAAGCGAATCTTTTCCTTTTGCTTTGGGAGAGATTCTGCTAAAAGCACGGTTAATAAACATAAGTTGATCTTCATTGTTGAAGCAAAGTCCAAGCATTCCAACCGTAGGAACTACGAATGTGCTTACGCTGCCTGGGGGCAAAAGTTGCTTACTACGGGCATTGTAAGCACAACGACTACCACCTAGCGTTAGGCCTGAAAGCTCAATAAAACTTCTGGTTCCATTCTTGGCGACAAGCCAAACATCAGTTCCTGAACTTTCGACACGTAAAGTAACTTTTCCGTCAGTAAAGGCCTCACTTTTATTGTATAGAATAGGGTCAAAACCAACTGTCGGGAGTTCTTCGATTTTACTTTCTACTGACTGACAACCAGTCAGTAATGCAAACAATAAAAGTGTGATAACTTTAATCATCCCGCTTCCTTAGATTGTTTTTGGCGCTCGTTATAAAAGATAATGATTCACCGGGGTAGAGAATTGTTTCTTTCGTCCAATAACCATAACCACCGAGGATATTTTTTCTTTTCTCAATATAAACGGGTTCAGAAAATACTAAATGTTGATATTTAGGAAGAGATAAGATTTCATATTTTCCTTGTCCAACTAAGAGGTAATTCTTCTCTTTAGGATTGATGGTTACTGGATTACCAACACTTTGAGGTATGTTAAGTTTTTTTATATTTAGGTCAGAATAGTCAGGAACGGACACTTGATCATTAGACGTATTTCCGGGAAGAGTAAACCCTTTACCCTGATCCGGTCCAAAGATGGCAATTATATCTTTGTTGTTTCTTGTGATCGAAACGATAGCCTGAAGGGGCGTATTAGCAAGGTCATTTATAAACGATATAGTTAGACTTGATTTTGGCTCGACCCAAACAATGCTTTTTCCGGATGTGCCTTCGCTTAATGCAATTTTTTCATTTAGTAAGATTTTATTTTTGGCAATGATATTATACTCAAGTTTTGGTATCACAATAAAAAGTGATTCTTTATTTGAAACATTCATGATTTCTAAGAAATTGGTTTTGGTCATGCTGGTCTTTAGAACAGGCCTATATTTACCATTTATAAACCACCTTCCGTTTATAAGCTCCGCTTTAGCAGATATAAGTGAATCACTTTTCTGTGCGGCAGAAGAAAAAGCATCTTTTCTATGCTCTTTCTCTTGATGTGGTGCAGCTGCTGCGTGAAGATGCAAAAGTAATGTTGAAATTGAGATAATCTTCCAATTTATCTTCATCTTGTTACCTCAATGTTGTTTTCAATCGAATCGAGTTCTAAAGGATAGGTTTTAAGTGAATAAAACTTGTTTGTTGTTTGTATTAGCTGATGACACAATAAAACTGGATTGTTCTTCATGATTATTTCTACTAATGTAAGTGCTGGTGAGTCAGTTTGCGGTATACCCGGAGCAACTATTACCTGGTCTTCTAATTTTGACATATAGAGTGATCCAGTATTTATATGCAAACAATTACCGATCAGTACTGGAAGATTGTTTTGAGTACGACCATGGGCTTTTCGAATGCTGTTTACAGGATTCCTACCTAGGACCATAAGGTTGACGTCATTTATCATCATTGGTATTACGGCATGGTCCATACCGAATAGAAACTGGCTCTGAAAAATATTCACATTGGCATAGTTGAATGCTTGAAGCGCATTATAAGTATCAGTGAATGATGTGCGGATAGGGGCGTAATCAGAAGGGCAAACCCCAATTTTTATATCGCCTTTTAGTAAAATCTGCATCATCGTACCAAGCTGGGTATTAAGAAGTTTTTTTACCTCTTCCTCTAAATAGTAACGATTCACAGCTTTATGCCACTTTCCGCCCATTACACACCATCTCTCATTGAGGTATGTGCTGGGGTAAAATGTTCTCCGGTCTTTGTTTAATGGTAACAATTTTTTTAACATTTCTTCTCCGGCTCCGGCAGCTGAGAAATGCCTCACAAAACGTCCATCGAAAAAGCCACTGTTTATCGCCTTCATCAATTCTATGGGTTCCGGCCCATAGTCAAACAAATTTCCAGTAGAGAAAATTACTATCTCTTCTTCTGGCTTTGTAACTGATTGGATCAAGTTGCACAGCGCAGAGTAATGTCCATGAGGATCTGCCAGAAAGAAAATCCTTCCGGAGAAGTTTGTAAGGTCTATAGTTTGGACGTGCTCAGCTGCCATAAATTCCTCTACGTATGTTTACATCGATGATACGGTATTTCGAACTATGATTTTTTTACAAAAAGGCGTCATTTTGGATTCTAAGCCTAAGGACCTTTGTTACTTACAGGTAAAGGCCCCAGTCCTGGCTCTCAAACAGTTCATACTTAGGATGCAAAGTAACTTTCTGATTATAATTGGCTCCTTTATAAACATGGTTAATACATGAATACAGGAAATTTAACGGTAAGGTATTTAAAATGGAAGGATGCTGAAATAACATAGACTTACGTATTTTTTTAATAGTGTTAATGTTGATAATAGGTCACCATTAATGTATAAAGTTAATATCTAATATGGTCCTATTAATAAAAGAGAGTTTTTATGGCTGAACTATTAAAATCTGAAAGTCCTGTTTCACCATCAGTGCAGGATATCACTGAAGCTTTAAAAATCGTTGTCGATGATGGAAGTAAAGCTGCAAAACTGGTTTGTCTTAATGAAAGAAACGAATTAGTTCCCTTGCTTACACAAAATAGTTTTGTTCCAGATTTCCGTGTTCGCCATGAGGGTCTCAATCCTTTTAACTATCTTATTGATGGGCTGGAAAGGTTTTCGCATCACAGCGAATCTAGTAACTCACTGGAATCGACTGATGTATCTCACCAATACGATGAAATTAGCCGGTTAAATGTTCACCATGCACTTCATGCTTCTGGTTTAGTTCCTCAGGATGTTCACCTCTTTGTTACTTTACCACTTAGCCAGTTCTATACTGCTTTAGGGGAAACGAATATTGAAAATATTCAGAGAAAAAAAGATAATCTGATGAAACCAGTAGAGCGTTATCTTGACGGTAAACGCTATTCTTTTAACGTTTTGTCTGTGACTGTTTTCCCTGAATCTTTACCAGCTGTGACCCGGGCAGATGAAATTGAGGATATTGCTTCATTTGAATCAAGTTTGGTAATTGATCTTGGTGGTACTACTCTTGATGTTGCAAGTATTACTGGGCAATTAGAACAGATTTCGAAAGTAAAAGGTTTTGACCGTATTGGTTGTTCTATTGTTTACGATGAGATCAGCAGGTATCTTGAATCTGAGAAACTGAATACGAGTAATGCTTACATTCATCATCTTGTTGATAATCGTCATGATAAATCAGCTTTGAAGGTTGCAGAGGACAAGCGTGACGGTGTTTTTGATGCGGTAAACTCTGCGGTACAGAAGTTGCAAAGTAAAGTAATCAGAGCGGTTACACAAGTCGAAGAGAGGCCTCATAATGTTTTCCTTGTTGGGGGAGGTTCATATCTCATCGAAACAGCTATTCGTAAACATTTTGAAACGGCTAAAGTTATCATGGTAGACAATCCGCAGTTCGCATTATCTTTGGCAATTGCTGATACTATTTATTCAGAATAATGAGCTAGAACATGGCTAAATACCCTATCTCAAATAAGGCAGATAACGACCGGATTCAGATCCGGTCTTTCTGGATATCCGAAAGAAAAGCACCCTATGTTTATAGTTTCTTGAAAAAAACAGAACTTTGTCATAGGGGTGACCAACTGGATTTAATTAGGTCGGCTATTAGTACCGGGTTGGTATTAAATAATTTATTTCCTGACTTGGCAAATTTTATAAATGGTTTAAACGAAAGATTAACACTTGCAGATCTTAATAGGTTTCTGAATGATGGAAATACTATAGATACTGAACCTAAGCCTCCTATTAATGTATTGCTAGAGAATGTCTTAGATCAAAAGTTTAAGGAGTATTTAACACCTCTACAATTAGATAATTCAAAGCAGGATTCTGTTTCTGTAAAAGAAACCTTCCTTGTACAAAAGGAACATGCCTGCTTTGGTGTGAAGATTGAAAATGAGGGAAGCGATACCTCTATACCATCTGAAAGCCCACTTTCTTCAGGTGCATCCAAAATTTCAAAAGAAAAGTCCATTTCCTCTGTGGTGCCAGTGCTAGAAAAAGTATCGGATGAAAATCAAACCGCCTCCATAAGCATAAAATCTAAAGCTAAGGCAAACAAGCGACTAGCGACTTTGGCAAGATAGGGCTTTGTTGAATAAATCAGATTTCGGGTAAGTCTCCCCCGTAGCGGGTTGTGTTTTCAGGCAATACGCACGCTTTCAGGCATACCTGCTTTCGTCATTTTGTTCAGCGCTCGTACCAGGGCCATAGCCTCCGCAACCTGACCATCGTAGTCACGCAGCGTCAGTGAACCCCCGAACAGCTGTTTTACCCGGTACATCGCCGTTTCCGCTATCGAGCGACGATTGTAATCTGTTGTCCATTTCCACCGCGCATTACTCCCGGTCATTCGCTGATTAGCCACTGCACGGTTACGGTCTGCATATTCACCGGGCCAGTAACCCGCACCTTTTCGGGGAGGGATAAGCGCGCTGATTTTCTTACGCCGCAGTTCATCGTGACATAGCCGGGTATCGTAAGCGCCATCGGCGGCGGCTGACCTGATTTTCCGGTGGGTTTGCCGGATTAACCCGGGGAAGGCCTCTGAGTCCGTAACGTTGTTCAGCGACAGGTCTGCACAGATGATTTCATGTGTGTTGCTGTCAACTGCCAGATGCAACTTTCGCCATATACGACGGCGTTCCTGGCCATGCTTTTTGACTTTCCACTCGCCTTCACCGAAGACCTTCAGCCCGGTGGAATCAATTACCAGGTGTGCGATTTCACCCCGGGTGGGCGTTTTGAAACTGACATTAACCGACTTTGCCCGCCTGCTGACACAGCTGTAATCCGGGCAGCGTAGCGGAACGTTCATCAGAGAAAAAATGGAATCAATAAAGCCCTGCGCAGCGCGCAGGGTCAGCCTGAATACGCGTTTAATGACCAGCACAGTCGTGATGGCAAGGTCAGAATAGCGCTGAGGTCTGCCTCGTGAAGAAGGTGTTGCTGACTCATACCAGGCCTGAATAGCTTCATCATCCAGCCAGAAAGTTATGGAGCCACGGTTGATGAGGGCTTTATTGTAGGTGGGCCAGTTGGTGATTTTGAACTTTTGCTTTGCCACGGAACGGTCTGCGTTGTCGGGAAGATGCGTGATCTGATCCTTCAACTCAGCAAAAGTTCGATTTATTCAACAAAGCCGCAAGATAGGTGAGAGACAGTACAATCGACTTCTGAGTTCAACTTGTCTTACCAGGAAAGCCAGCATACTTGCTGGCCTTTTTTTTGTTATAATAAACTCAGGCTTCAGCTGAATCTGTAAAATTACTGTTAATGAAACGGTATTTTAGGTTAATTTGGATGCTGTTACAGGAAGTGCGGATTTTTCCTAAATTTGTAAAAAACCTAAGAATTATCTTAATAAATCTGGTACTTAATTATTATTTTACGTAAAAAGTCTTTGTGGTTTAATGGTTATGTAAGGATTTTTTGATACCCTTATACCCGATGGACCTAAGGTCACTGACAACGATGTTCATGTAGAATCTTCGTTTCTGTAATCCCTTTTGTCCTTGTCCCAAATGATTGATTATTATAATAAAGGCTGATCGAATGCTATCTCGCAACTCACTAATACATGGTTTACGCCGAGACCAGTTAATCGGAGTTCTGACTATTTCAGAGTTTCCGGTAGTTATGGTAGAAAGCCACTTCATTCAGTCTGAGGTTATGGGAATAAAACCCGTAATTTTTAATATTGATGAGCTTCTTGTTTCTATATCCCCAATTTCCTCTCTTAAGTTCGATTGGGAGTGGGCCCCAGTTGATACAATACTCATTGAAGTTATCATTCCACCTGTAGAGTCAGACCTTGTAAGTGCAGAAAATGACTTCCTCCGTGATTCTGGTATTGGCCATATCCAGTGCGAGCCTGGCGGAGCATCAATACGACGTACAGTTACCTTCGTTGGTGGAATAACCGCTGATAACTTACTGTATCAGTTGAGGCTTATGTGCGTAAGCGCGTTAAAACTTTTAGGAGAGGAACTGGGGGATGAAGTCTAAGATTAGATATGTTTTATCTGGTTTTGTTGTGTTATGTGCATTTGCTGGAGTTTATAAAATCCTAAACAATGTTCCGGTTAAACCTGACCTTTTGGACTTCACTGGAAACACATTTAAAAAGACATCACTCTTCCTGCCATGTGATAAAAGCTCGCCTTCTTTAAACATTAAAATTGCTGATAACGAGAAAATCGTGATCAACGGCATCGCTTCAAAAGTAACTTTTGTTGAAAAGGCTGACCCCGTCAAAAGCCCTGGTTTTTGTGATGATCTTGATCTAAACAATTCTCGCCTTGTACATACGGCATCTTACAGCCTGGTGATTTCTGAAACCAAAACAGGATTTACACTATCAAATTTCAAGCATCTTGCCGATGATGAATCATTAGGCGGTATGTGGTTTTATCAAAAGTGACTTTTTATATGGCAACTTCAGACTTCGCTCTTAAAAACCATAATGTTAAAGCATTTGGTCAGGATGCAGCCCTTGTCATTGAGATGAACAATGAAGATGTTAGCTCATCAAAACCTTCACCTTTTTCAAATGAGATTGATAATTATTATCTTACATTGCACGTCGCTCCAAGGAACGCAAAAAAAGATTATGACTGGGGCTCAAACCGTTCTGTACTTCTAAAATTGTCGACGAATGAAGTTATGCAGATGGCATCTGTATTTCTTAGAATCATGCATACTTTAAAGATTGATAAGAGGAAAACCTCACATCATGGCCACGTCGTATACAAAAATATAAGCGTTACCCCAAACGAGAGGGGCGGTTTGTTGTTATCCGCAGGGATAGTTCCAGTCGATAAAGATGGCTTAAAACCCTTCATGCACATGGTCCCCGTCTCACAAATGGATTGCGTTAAAATTGGCCTCTACATACTTGGATATCTTGCTCAAAAAACGCCCTGGGTAAGCTCCGAGTCTATAATTACCGCGCTTCGCTTATCTGAAGCCAAGAATTCAAAATAGCGCATTAACATACGGAATATACGGAAAAATACAGGTTTTTTTAAATGTTATACGAACGGATATTTCTGTTTTTCATCGTAAAGTGAGTTTAATTTTGCTCAGAAAAACAGGTATTCGTCATGAGAAAATCAGGTTTAGGTTTAGCCCTGTTGTTTTCTTTAATTGCTCCGATTAAAGCGGTCTATGCTGAAGCGATTATGATTTCAGGAAAGCTACAGGCTGATTTGCCAGCCGTATCCTTTGACCCGGGGCCGGGCGACTTTGTTGCATACGTTAATTCTAACACTATCACTGCCTCAGGTGCAGGCACAGCCTGTAATGTAACGGTTGATGATCGAGCGACTTCCTCTGTTGATAACCTCGTTTGTTTTTTTGAGTGGTTACCCAATACCTTGGGATTAACTTCTAACGGCTTCACTCTTTCAGGCGTTCCCAACACCACCGGTGATTTAAAACTACCTTACAAGATTTCTTACTTCTCTGGTTCTGAACGGAAAAAAGTTGAAATAGTAAAAGGTGAATATTCAATCAAAAGTGTGGCACCGGTAAAACCAACTATCACCGGTCTTAAATCATCCCTGAACGGATTAGTCTATGACGGCTTTTCTTTCAAATCGTATTTAAAGGATGAAGCGATCAAAGATATCGCTGTTTCTGTTGAACCCCGCAATTATATTCAATACATCTCAATAGGTTCAGGCTCCGCCTGTGAAGTACCTATTGGCGGAACTTCCTGTACCATTGAAGTTGGAAGCATTAAGGCCAGTGATACAGATGAACTTTTGGGTTCACGTGATATCACAATTACAGCAAACTCTAAGAATAATTATTTCGCACCTCCTGAATCCAAAAAGCTTGTTGTTAACTGGGATTATCGGCCTCCTGTAGTAGACCATACACTTTGGAATTTTACCGATGAGGCTAAAACAATCAAAGTAGGTGGCCAGGACATCTATACCGGAGCCAAAACCGTTGCTGTGGCCGTTAAGGTACCCCAGCAAGAAACAGAAGGTGAATGGTGGCTCCCAACAGCTATGTCGCTCACTATGACTCCGGATGGCGTGTTTAAGCCGACGACTAAAGTGACTTTAGATGATGGCACTGAGATTGATTTCAAACAGTCCTGGGCAACCCCTTTACGTAGAACTTTACAGCCGGTAAGTGGACCTCAAAAAGTCGGTGATGAGTACCTCTATATCTTTGACTTAACGGATCTTATAAACGGGTCCTACGCAGCGACTTTTACAGTAGAAAATACGAGCAAAAACTCTTCTACGTACACTGAGCCTGAAAGCAAACTGATGCTGTCTGATAACCCAACGCTTATGGTTCTCAAAGATGGGCAGGTATTAACTAAACGAGCACCCGTATACTTCCTGAACGAGATTATCGTTGCAGCTTTCCAGGGGCAGGCTGGGGTTGCTGACATAAAATCAGTAACAATAGACAACAAAGTAGTTTCGTTAACACCTACAAATTATAAAGGTATTTACTACCTGCCGGTTGGAGACGATTTAGCAGTTAATTCGGATCACGAGATTACTGTGGTGGCTGAAAACCTTTATGGAAAAAACGTAAATTTCAGTACCGTGTTCACTTATCAACCTACTGGATTCACTCTTAAGAATCTGGAAAAAAACGTAACTCTTTACTCGCGCGTACGTCAGTATACGGACCTGCTTAGTCAAACAGCTGGTGATAAATGCACTCTGTTTACCACAGAGGAAAATGCGAATGCTTACCTCGCCTGGTATGGGGAAAAATCAGATGTTACAGCATGCTACCCTCAGTGGAACAATGTCCCTGATGGGTTGGAGTTCTATTTTAAAGGACGTACCCCGGGTCTAACTGGATTCTTTAATAAAACAGGTGAGAATCTGCTCGACTATCAAGTCTATATGATTAACGGGAAGGGCTCTAAAGCGGTTTCCGCAAGGAATCGCCGTACTCTGACCACACAATTACCATACAACCCGATCATCTCTTACAAAAAGAATAAAGTCATAGCAGGCATCAATCCGAACACTGCTCTGGCTTATACGACCGGGGGGGAGGCCGCTCGAATATTAGCGAAGGTGGTACCAGCTGACGTTACGATGATCGTCTCTCAAAACGGCTCTGAGGCTGTCAAAACGTCATTTAAAAATCGTTCCTCAAACAACGATGCAACGACCTTTGTACAAAGGGTCAAGGTTGCTGCTGCACCATTGTGGACAAAGAACGTCTTTGACATAGCTGTAGAATACTCAAAGGATCCAGAATTAAGAACTACAGACACCCTCAACGTATATACGGTGCCTGATTTCAATATTCGAGCATCGATGGAAGTGGATGACAAAAAAACAGCCACATCTCTTGAAGTGCCCTTAAAGGTAACAGTGGGGCGTTATAACAACTCCACACGTAAAAGTGCATTTGACCGTAAAACAATGGGAGAATGGGACGTCACGATATACTCTCAAAAAAGTGTATACGGCAAAGATCCAGAAACAGGCCGTTATAAAACTACATACGAAAGAACTGCGCTGACTGAAGCATTGCCGGTCAATGATGCGGGCATTGTCGAAACCAAGATTAAAATTGAAAATATGGATCTGGGTAATATGCGTCTGGTTGGTGTGGCTAAGGTCAGATCGCCATTCTCTGATTTTGAAATGAAACGTGAGACCAGTGCTGTAGGCATTCGAATCTATAAAGGTGAGGAACTGGAGGGTAACCTGTCGAAAAGCCTTATTATCGGAAGGATCCCACTTAGTACTCTGGTAAGCTTCAAATCTGCCAGTACGGCTAACTCTGATGCACTCGCCCCCACCGAATGGCAGCAGTCCTCTGATAATGGTCAAACCTGGACCATGCTTTCCGACATGACCGGAAAGAGAAGTGTAAGTATCAAAAAGACAGAAGTAGGAAAGTGGCTTTATAGGGCAAAAATGACTAATAAATTCACATCCAAGATTTCCTACACAGATGCCTTAACGGTAGTTACCTACAAGCAGCCTAAGCTCAGTATAGATGTTACAGACATTCTTCAGGGCTCAGATATACCTGTAACCCTGCTTGATAACGATGAACCTATACCAGCAGGCACCGCTGAGGTTCTCTGGTCAGAGGATAAAGTCAACTGGGTGCAGGGAGATACAACTTACACTGTGGCTTCAGCTGATACCCTACCGTCTACGATTTATGCCCGGATGCGTTACCTTGATTCCGATGAACTGGCAGAGGAGTCTTCATGGAAGGAAACGTCTGCTCGGTTGGCAGCCGCAAAACCCAAGCGCCTTTCTGTCTCGGTAACGGGGGTTTCAAAGGTAGAGGTTGGTCAAAAAGTTACTTTGGAAGGTAAGTTCACGAACCCTAACAGTAAGTACCAGAATGGTAATAACGTAGTTGAAGAATGGAAAACACCGGATGGCCAGACATTTAAGGGCTCTTCACTGTCTGTTACCCTTACTGAGCAAATGTTGGATAAACAGGGATATGCTGCTTTTGAATACAGTGCATGGTTAGCGGACAATAAGGAGAATACGGTTTCTACCCGTAGAGTTTCTGTCAAATCGTGGGTTTATAAATTTCCCGAGATGAAAATAAGCTCCAAACTTAAATACGACATGGCACCGACCACCCTACGCGTTGCGTTGAGCGGTATTAAGGATGGAGACTATCCTGGTGTTACTTATTCCCGTGAATGGATCTACGACAAAGAGAATCTGGTAATCACTAAAGATGAAGGTGACACCAAAGAATTTACAATTGAAAATCCTGGCAAATATACATTGATGGTTGTTTTCAAAGATAACCGAAACAATGAACAGCGTATCGAAAATACCTTTGTTGTCGATGAACAAACGCCAATGAACGTTGAGATGACACCCAAGTTCTCTAACAAATATATGAGAGCTCCACTCGATGTAACCTTAAGGTCAAACATCAAGCTATCTCATTCGGCGGACTCGATAGATACGGTCACATACAAGGTGAACGGTGAAGTAATACCCAGCGGCAAAAATTATTGGGCTCAACTGATCTCGGGTTTAAAAGAAAAGAAATACGAGATTACAATTGATGTTGTTAGTAAACTTGGACAGAGAGGTTCAGCATCTGTTGAGTTTGATGTCGTTAAAAACGCAGTGCCTAATTGTACATTGAGCTACACGGAAACCAACCTAAGCTGGAGCTTTACCAATAAATGTGATGATACTGATGGAAAAATGGTTAGATATGAATGGTTCATCAACGGCGAATTAAGGAACGTTTTCGGTAGTACGGCTACACTTTCTAAAAACCTTAACCGTGGTAAGCAGGACATAAAAGTAATTGCTTATGATGATAGTGGAGACTTTGCAACACAGCACGTGACAGTTTTCGGACCGGCTGAAGAGGCAAGTAAGTCTGAAAACACTGTATCAATACCAAGCAGTGAGTAGTTAATTTTTAAATATAAAGCCGGGACATTATGTCCCGGCTTTTTTATACCCAATAATTGGACCTTTGAAAAATTAATGTCGGAAAGTAACTTTGCTCCAAAGGCATCTTTCATGGCCGCTAACAAAGCTGCGTATACATGCTGAGGAATTAACATTCTTATAGGTGAATATTAGGTTGGTTTGCAGACTTCCGAGCGTTGAAAAACATGGATAATAATTACTTGGATAGAGGTGCATCTGCCTAGTAAAAATATTCTTCAGTGCCAGTGAGAAAAATATGAGCGACTACATACCTAAAAAGAGAGGGCTGCTTATACTGGATTGGTATGTCCCCCTTAATATTTTATTGCTGATTCTCGTTATGTGTGTCTTTTTCACCCGTTATACATTTGGATACGGTTTATTGAATGGGTGCCTGCCTGCTGATTTTTATATGATTGATCATTCGGATAAAAGTATTAAAACTGGTGAACTCATAGCATTTAACATGCCGAAATCGGTACGTTTTATCCCAGAAAATGAACGAGTCATAAAAATTGTTGCCGGTGTGGGCGGTGACAAACTTAAAGTAACAATGGATGGGGTTTATAACGGGGACAAATTTTTTGAAGCTAATGCACGTCGTATTTCGAAGAAATACAATATTCCGTCCATTTTGATTGAAAAAGAATTGATAATTCCTGAAGGCGAAGTTTTCCTAATTGGGCAAACCGATCACTCATGGGATTCCCGTTTTTGGGGAACAGTAAAGCTGAATTCAGTAATTGGGAAAACATATGCGATCTTTTAATGTAAATAAAAAATATTTACCAATACTTCCTGGACTTGCGTTATGTGCAGTTTTAAGTAATACAAATGCAAGCACTGAGTATCAACATGATGCTGACCTAATCGCTCAGCAAGCAAAAGGGCTTGGGGCACAGGCTAAAGGTGCACAGCAGCCAGATGGGGCTCTTAGCCTTGATGCTACGCTAAAATCACCAGATGTGCAGAAGTACATAGCGCAAGCTGAAGCACTCCAAAAAAACCAGGACCTGAGCAAGCAAATAAACCGTGGTTACGTCCCCGGTATGAATGCGGATAGTGTTCAAGCAGTTATAGACCATACCCAGGCTATCAGGGCCCAAAGTAATAACTCTGAAGCTGTCAACGATATAATTAGAAGACGTGATGAAATTCAAGAAAACGCCAGCCTTAATGAAGCGGCTCTGAAAGCTGTGGAAAATAAGCCGGAAGTCATGCGAGGACAATCTAAAAATATCGAAAAATTGTTTGGTTCCTCGGGCATCACAGCTGCTGACTTCGAAAGAAAAATGGATAGCACACGTGAAGAAGCACTATCAACTGAAAATGGAATAACGATCTTTGCTTCATTTAGCTTGCCGGATTATGTACTGGAAGACCTTCTACGTACGGCCTCAGAGCATAAAGCTCGTGTAGTTTTCAATGGTCTAAAGAAAGGAACTACTCGGCTACCAGAGACACAGGCAGCAATAAACCAAATGATTGTCAAAGGAAAATTTGAATCTCCTTTGATTACAATTGATCCTGATAGCTTCAGTCAGTATCAAGTAACTCAAGTACCGACAATTATTTCTAGGGAGCAAGCTCGTTTTGCAAAAATGGTAGGCTCCTTCAACGTTGAGTTTTTTCAGCGAGAACTTGCTAAAAAACCCGATCAGGATATTTTCCCGGTTGCTGGTACCACTTATCCCGTTGAAGAAAAGAGCATCATTAAAGAACTGGAAGAACGTGCACAAAAATATGACTGGGAAGGTGCAAAAAAAAGGGCCGTTTCTGACACATGGAAAAATCAATGGATGGTCGACCTCCCTCCTGCCCAGGAACACAAAGAATTTTTAATTGACCCTACAGTGAGGGTCACTCAGGACGTAAAAGATAAGCAGGGCCGTGTAATAGCTTCCGCCGGTGAGTTGATTAATCCACTTTCGAGATTTCCTCAAAACCTGACGATGATAATTTTCGATCCACTCAATCCGGGCCAGCTGGTATGGGCTGAGCAGCAGTATCGACAACGTCTGGGTAGTGGAAAAGTAATGCCAATGTTTACCCGTATCCAAAAAGATAATGGATGGGATCACCTAAATGATTTACGTGAAAAATTTAACGGTAAGGTGTTTAAAGTTAACGAACAGATCATCTCACGCTTTCAGATTAAAAACACACCTGCGCTTATAACTACTGACCAAGATAAATTCCGGATCACCCTGTTTAGCGAGGCAGAAGTCCGTGGTATCGGAGCCCCAAATCTTTCAGAGGAAAAATAAGATGAAACTCGGATTTATTATAGGCGCTCTCTTTGCAACATGGCTGACGCTAAATTATCCGGACCAGATGAGAAGTTATTTTACCAAAGCCGTCGACTATATCGAAAGTGTTGCAACATTTATTACATCCAAGTGAGCATGATGGTGAAAAAATTCAAAAAGTTACTTTTAGAGTTCATTGTAGCAGTTATGCTTTCGCTTTCTATACCGGGTATGGCTATGGCAGCAGATGCTGGAGTCCCTGGGGCTATGTGTCAGTCAGCTGGAGTGTGGCAGGGCTTGATTAAGAATATCTGTTGGAGCTGCATTTTTCCCATGAGGATAATGGGCATAGGGGCAGCTCCAGAAGGCGCTGCTCCTTCACGTCCGGGTTGCTACTGCACAGATCAGAACGGCGTACCGGAAATAGGTTGGCAATTGAGCTTCTTTCAGCCGGTGAAGATTGTAGAAGTTGTAAAGAGCCCCTGGTGCAGCCCCTTTCTTGAAGGCACGATGCTTCAAAAATCGCAGTTTGATATTGGTAAAAGCAACACAAATCAGCCAATGACAGCAACTGAAGCCGGATTTTACGATGTTCATCTTTGGGAGTTCCCAATCATGACAATGCTCAAATTACTGATTATTGGCGAGTGCACTGCTGAACCCTATATAGATGCCAGCCTGACCTATATAAGCGAAGTGGACCCTATGTGGGAAAGTGATCTGCTTACACTCGTCCTGAATCCAGAGGCAGTAGTTTTTGCAAACCCAATTGCCTCAATGGTGTGCGCTGCTGACTGTGTAGCAGTAACAGCAGGAAAGGATAATCTCGCTGCATACTTTTGTGCCGGATGCGATGGCAACCTTTATCCATTAACCGGCCACATTTACGCAAATGATGACGCTGTAAGGACGAGTTCACTGATAACCCAGCGTCTTCTGACTAAACTACATCGCCAGGGAATGCTGATGCGAACGATGGGAGCAGACGCAATGTGTGAGAAAACGTGGGAATACTTTACACCTCGTTCCCAGTATCGGCTTTCAATGCTTTTCCCAACTCCTGAGGCGAAAGGGCCGGATTGCTGTCATCGTCTTGGTGATTCGGTACATGACTGGTCAACCCTTAAAGGTGGGCGCAAAAAAATAGGCAATGATAATTATGTCTATATGTTGTGGCGTTACAATGACTGTTGCGTCAGATATATACCAGGCGCTTGATTTCTAAGGGTAAAAATAATGAAACTTAGAAAAACGATAGCTTCAACTATTATTGCATCAATGATTGCCAATACTATGAGTTGGGCTTTTTATATCTCTCTCATAAATATGGTAATGACTCCTCGTATTTATGCGGCAGACGCTATATTTGACCAGCTCGAAAGTAACTTTAATCTTGCTAATCCTAACGCAAATCGCAATGCGACAACCAGTGCTCAGGACATTGTTGAGAAGTACAAGAATGCGGATTCAGGCGAGAATGTCAGTGGGAAGATCACCGAGAAATACGTGGGTAAAGCCGAATCCGCTAATCTTAATCTCGGAAAGTATGGGGCAGGGAACTCAAATGAAAGTGTCATGAAAAATGCCGCATCCGATGGAAAGTCCATTGGTAGCGCCGTACAACTGCCGAGTATGTCTGGAGGGACAATCAATTCAAACTATACCAAGGAAGGGGCAAAGCTGCTCTCTCGGGATGCTAATGGCAACATTGGTATAAGCAGTAATCCCAATACTACTCCTGGAACCAAAACAAATACCGGAGAGATTTTCAGCTCAGAGCAAAAGCACAGCGATATTAAGTTCAATGCCGCAGATCGTTATGGGGATGAGGATGGCTTTGTAAACGATATAAAGAATCGGAAAAGCCAGTTATTTGATGCTCAAAGTTATGATGGCGTTGCCTACCGCACCCTCGTAAATGCTAACAAGGACAACCCGGCATCATCTATAAAGCCTAACGATCCCATGTTTACTGCGGGGAGAAATGAGATAACAAATGCTGTTGCTGGTACTGGAAACTGGCTTCAGAACTGTAATGTTGAGACCTCTAAAAAAACAGTAACCACACACTATCCTGATTACAAAGAGTTCTACTGTAACTCGCCTAAGCAAGATAACTTCAGCAGCTGCACGATAACCCGTGATTTTTCAGTCCCTGTTTACATTTCAGGCGGAAACGGAGACATGTCGATGTGCGGCGATAATTGTGTGCGTATATGGTTTGGTCGCCGTGATGACAACTACTGGAGTGACGGGGTATATGATAACGAACTGACATTAAAATTCCATCCGGATGCAAAATTGGCCTCAGCAAAGATTGTTAACGCGGAGTGGGATGACCACATGCGGGTAACACTTGATGGCACGCAGATTTTTGCTCACATAGATGGTGCATATCGAGAAAGTGACTATCCGGCTCCTAAGGGATCTTGGGAGTTAAAAAAATCGTGGAAACTCGACAAGGTTTACGATGTGACTGATAAGGTCAGAAAATCGGTGTATGAGGAGCCTGATCGAGAAGTGACAATGGCATCCAGAGTATGGGTTGGTGGGAAGGGTGAAGGGTATTTTGAGGTTGAGCTGACTTTTGAAAATATGAAGCTCGAAGATAAGCACGTCC
This sequence comes from Enterobacter sp. JH25, assembly GCF_021725435.1. NCBI lineage: Bacteria > Pseudomonadati > Pseudomonadota > Gammaproteobacteria > Enterobacterales > Enterobacteriaceae > Enterobacter > Enterobacter sp. JH25. The sequence continues at coordinate 34,736 of NZ_CP091320.1, forward strand.
AGGAACCAGCTGGTTGTTACGATGCTGTACAAGCTCCGAATACATTCTGCCGTTTCGATCGGTTTAAAGATATGGATGTTGGCACAAAACGGCTTCCGGAAAGCGTGCTTTCATTGGCAAAGCCTCTGTATGAAGGTGATAAAGGATTTCTTACCTGGAAGACAAACCTTGAAGGCTACTTTTGTGATCCATTGGCCAAAGACAAAATTTGCTCTTATGACGCTAGTGGAAAAATTATGAAAGACGCTAATGGAAAGGACCTCTGTTACAACTATGAAGAAATAAAGAGTATGCCTGATGCATGTAGTGCTTATAAAAATGATGCAGCATGTGTACTCGATAAACAAACATGTGCAGAGGGTTGGTTCGATGAGGGCACTAACAGTTGCTACATGTATGAACAGAAATACACCTGTGACAGAGGGAAGGATGTAGTTCGGGAGGTTGAATCTTCTACAAATGCCTGTGTTGGCATGATCCCATGTTCAGGTGGAACATGCGAAACTGGGCCAAAGGAAGAGAACAACGATTTTGGAAAAGTTGCGGCTTATTCAAACATGGTTCAGTACATGCAGGGCGAAGCCAAATGCGAAGACCCTAACGATGCCAATTCATGTTCCGTCTTTGAAGGAAAACCTGAATGGTGTGGTCGTTCAGTAGGCTTTGTAAATGGCCTGGCAAAGACGGACTGCTGCGAAGCACCACAGGGAACCGCAGGAGCACTTGAAGGTATCATGCTTGCCGGATCTATGATCAGAAACACAAACTGGACCAGAGTTAATGCTCAGCTAATAAAATGGACCGGCGGTGATACAGGTACATGGGCTTCTATGTCTAATGCGGTCGGAGAGTGGACTGCATCAGCTGGTAAAACAGTAGGGCAAATGTGGAACAACGTCACGAGCTCCTTAACGAGCGTATATGAAAACGTCGCTGGTAATCTAAGCAGGGCAGTTGGGTCTTCCGCAACTTCTGGAGGGGCAGGAGGTGCTGGCCAGTTGGCACAGGAAACAATGTCCAGCTTCGGTATAGGTCAGCTTAAGCAGATGGCAATGAAGAAAGCCTACGAATTGCTACCAGATACAGTTCGTGACTTTGTCTTTAAGAACGTTGCTACTACCGGAGGAGAGGTTGTCTTCTCGGCTGCGGTTCAAAACTTTATGCTTGCATTAAACGTGATCGGTTGGATTTATACAGCCTATCAGGTCACTAAAATGCTTTTAGAAATGTTGGTAGCATGCGACCAGAAAGAGATGGAAGCTTCTATTCATAAGAATCAAAAATCCTGTTTTACATTAGATACGGAACGATGCGTCAAATATCTGAATGTTGGTTTCACAAAGAAATGCGTTAAAAAAGCAACAGACATGTGCTGTTATAATTCCATGTTGTCACGCGTTATTATGCAACAAGCTTATCCGCAATTAGGAATAGACCCTGTCGCCTCTAATTGCGTGGGGCTATCAATAAAGCAAATACAGCAACTGGATTTCGATAAAATTGATCTGACGGAGTGGATTAATGATGCAGTTCAGGTAGGAGAAGTTCCTGATCAATATTCAAAATTCTCCGAAGAATCAATTGTGGAAAACTTACCATTCCAGAATGAGAACTATCAACTTCCATCAGAACGTACCAAGGAAGCAATGGGCGGTGAAGAAAATATGATAAAGGCCAGACAAGAAAATGCTCAGGCTATAAAAGAGGAAAATGTAGATTGTAGCTATTTACCTCGACCGGCCATATGTGAGGTAGGTTCAACTACGCTGGATCCGGTTACGGGCAAGCAGTTGCCGAAATATTGAAGAAGGGGCCGTTAGGCCCCTTTTTTAATTACTTGGCTTTCAATGTTTTTTCTGGGAAGCCTTTTTTACCGTATTCACCGGTAAAGAGGTAATAATCTTTTCCGTTGATGGAGGCTGCAACACCCCCTGGAGTTGTTGTATTTGGGCTATCAGAACGGAAAATGATACCCGAAAAATCAGCGCTTGTTTCGTTTCCTTTAAATGGGATGAACACATAACGAATTACAGCGTAATCACCAGCGGGAAGGTTTAGCTCAGGAATTTCGGTTCCTGTTGCGGGGCGAATCGCCTGAAAGCTGTACATTGAATCTGTAGGGAAAACATCAGCATCAGGCTTAGAGGGCAGATCACAGGTACTCCATTTATTGACGACTGCCATATCAATTTTACATGTGGCCAGAGCTGCTTTCTGTTTTTCAGGGTTGTATCCAAATGAGGCCTGAGTTGCTTTTGTATGCTCAAAAACATACTTAGCTCCCTCACGTACCAAACTTTCATCATTGTAAGGCAATTTTTTTGGATTGGGGACGAACACTAGGTATTGATTGACCTGGATGTATTCGGCGTCAGAAGAACTGTACAAAGAGCTGAGGCTCATGATCCCAAAACCTTTTAGACCGCCTGTTACGTAGCCCATCGAACTATTGATGAGATACTTAGAAAGAAAGTTGTCGGCATCCCCTCCAGGAGTAACCTCTTGCTCCTTAAAATTAACGTCGAAACCAGCAAACGAATAGGCATTCTTGGCGACAGAATCATTTGCATTAGCATGCCAGTACTGGCCGTGACTGTACGCATTCAGAGCGGTGCCTGGCGTAGTGCCGGTGTCACCGGCACAACCCGATAGGGAAAAACCAATGACGACAGAAGAGACCAGAGATACTAAACGTAAAAGTTTCATTTAAAGCCCTTTTTGTAATGTCTTTTGGAGATGGAACCATTATTCCATAGTCACGCGTTTCACAAACAACCTGATTGCATAAAAAAGGAAAAAAAGTGATTTCCAGTAGAACCAGCAGTACACAAGAAAAGCGCTTTTATAAAAATGTATAATTATTAAAACGAAGTAATGAGGTTGAAATGGGTAAGCCAACAGAAGAGCAAAGACCTGTTATCGAGAATGCTAGCGCAAACAATATGGTGATAGCAGCGCCTGGATCAGGCAAATCGTTCACCATGATAGAAGCGGTTATATCGATTCTCAAAAAGTATCCATATGCAAGAATCGGGATGGTGACCTTTACTCGCGCTGCAACAAACGCACTTGCAGCAAAGTTACAAAAGCGATTGAGCAAGAAGGATCTTGACCGGGTGCTGGTGGATACTTTTCACGGACTCGTTAAGAAGCAACTGGACATGATTCGCTGGCCGGGAAAGATGTTGATAGGGCCAGCACAGAGATCTGTCATTCACCGGGCTTTGAAAGAATCCGGTGTAACGATGAAGTTTGCTGAAGCTGAATTCGTTATTGATGCTATCGGCAGAGAAATGGATACGGATGTGATTTCAGTTCGGCATAACAGACAACAGATCCATTTGTTTAATACCTATCAGGCGTTATGCCAGAAAGACCATGTGGCGGACCTCAATGCTCTTTCAAAATTTGTTGTCGGTCAAATGCATTCGGGAAAAATGCGCACGTTAGATTTGACACATTTGATAGTAGACGAAGTTCAGGATACTGACTCTATACAATTCTCATGGATAGCATTGCATACAAGAGCTGGAGTCTATACGAGTATAGTTGGAGACGATGATCAGGCCATCTACTCCTTCAGATCCTCAGGAGGAGTCAAAATATTTCAACAGTTTGAAAAACACTTCAGACCTAACATATTTTACTTAAACACATGCTTTAGGTGTGAACCTGAAATTTTAGAGGTGGCCGGAGCACTGATAGGAAAGAATGTTTACCGTTATGCCAAAGAGTTACGCTCGGCAAAAAAGGGAGGGGGAAAGGTCACTTTTCGTTCATATGTAGATATGGAGGAACAGATACAGGGTATTTTAAGCCTTATAAATCAGGATCCACATGGATGGGCAATTCTAAGCCGCAATAATGCTCACTTGGATGAGCTAGAAAGTTTGATCGAACAGCCAGTAATTCGTTACGGAGGTAAATCATTCTGGGATGAAAAAGAAACAAGCGATGTGTTAAGCCTTATGGCCTTTTTCCGACAATCAAATGATCCTCGCTTAATGAAGAGAGTATTGGCATTGTTTGGAGAACAGGAATCAGTTTTGGATGAAGTGGCATTGAGTATGAGAGGAAGAAAAGTTACTTTTGGCGACCTTGCCATCCCGGAGGACAGTTCTCTCGAAACAAAAACATTACATTCAAACTTCGTGCGCTTTACCCAGGAAAGTTCTGATAAAGTTGAGATAGCAAAACGTTTCGCCAACCTTACGAAATGGATGGAATCGTCGTCAATCAAGATGAGGAGTAATAAAGGTACAGCAACCTTAACAAAAATTGCTTTAGACACTTGTAAACAGTGGGCAGAAAAGACTGGTTGGATGAATATGATAAATCGTGCTGCTGCAATGTCATTAGGCCCTAGGAAGAAGGACGAGGAATACAGCCCAGAGAAAGTAGTCCTATCAACCTTGCATGGTTCAAAGGGTCTTGAGTGGAATAAAGTAATAATAATGAGTTGTAATGCGGATCAGATACCAAGTAAAAGATCAGTTGGGGAGGAGGCAATAGAAGAAGAAAGACGTTTGCTTTATGTTGGATTTACGCGTGCAGAAAAGCAACTTTTTGTAATGTGGTATGGTGATCCTTCTTTCTTTTTAAGAGAATGCAGTGAAGAAAAGATGAAAGAAGCAGCTAATATTCGAATTTCTCCACTTTATACAGAATAATTCGATATGGGCATTTACTTATGCTTAAAGCTATAGTATAAAAACAATGAGCTTAAATATCAGCTCCCAAATTTGAGTAACTTTGCTTAAAGTTACTTTCGCGTTAAGCGTTGATTTAGCCGTGAAAAGCGGCCAGCTTAAACAAGCTGTAAGACACCACCGGCAAAATGTCACCTTTGTCGCTGGTGCACTTCCCATGCCTGCAAAAGGCAATCTGAATTTACCAAACCGTAACTAATTTAGCTCCTCCTGGGGCTATTTTTGTTGCGTACTTCTAATGCCAGATAGTATAAATCAGGCGGTTCATAGCTTACGGGAGATGAATGACAGGCTTTGCCTTCGTGTTGAAACAAAAATTTGTTTCTTCCTTCTTACTATATATAGGTGACCCCAAATGTCTAAAAATAAAGCTCGCAGTAAAGCCCTTCATCAAACCTTTAGTGAAATTATTCCAGAGATGGATAAGGCGCTAAACAAACAGCTCTTAGAAGTTCTGATGAAATATACAGAACGTGATAATGAACTGATTGTTATTTTGAATGAGGACGGCCCAAATATCATTGAACTTAAGTCTCTTAAGCCTGTGTCTTTGTTGGCCGAAAAGCTTTCTGCTTATTCAAGCTATTATCATGTGGATGTTGTGGAGCTCGTGGTCAAGAAAATTGATTTCGAAGGAGCTTATAAGCTTCTTAAAGCTTCCCCAGATGTACCACTTTTTAAAAGCTTAACTGAACTGGATAAATATCTTGTTGAGGAGTTTGAAAAATACGGATTAAATTCATTTCTTGACGTGGATAATCTGGATTACTCACTTGAAAAAGCCAGTGAACTCAAAAATGAGCAGTTAATAAATTGGGTTTCGGACATCATTTGCAAACGTGAAAAATTAACTTTACGTAAGCGTTTTGATGTCGCAGTAAAGGCCCACTACGAAAATGTAGAAAAAATGTATGATACCATTCGTCCGTTAATGAAAAAACTGGGTTTCCCAGAAGATCTCATGACGCACACCTTTAGTGAGTTAAGCGTTTTTGAAACTAAAGGATGGGACCATGCAATAAAATCGAAAATTGAGACTCTCGCTAAGCGTGAAACTCAATATTTAGATGATGCGGCTAAAGCAGAGAATCGACGTCTTGTAACAGAGAAGTTGGAGAACTCTTTAGCGATTGCACCAACTAAACCAACAAGAAATTGGTTACATATTGCCGGAATTGCCTGTTTGGTAGTCTGCACGTTCATGTATGTAACTAATAAATTTATTTAATCCTGTTAAGGGGGAACCCTAACGGGGCTTCTCTTTGAACAAATCGAGGAGCGGAAAATGTCATATCTTGAATATATCAATGAAGTAAAAGTGTCCGGGATAGTTATCAGTGCTGTGGAGAAAAAAATGACTGACCAGAGTATAGGTTTGTTAATAAAGCTCAAAAATAGGATGAAGACAGAAGTTGATGGTGAAATCACTGAGAGAGAATTTTCAGTTCAAATCAAGGTGTCGCCTGAAATGTATTCAACCTGTTTCACTGGTATAAATCAGGGTGATGAGTTGATGGTCTCCGGTTATATTGTTGTCGATACTATTATGATTGAAGGGAGAGAACATCCTCTTGACTACATGAGAGTGGTAGCAACAAGTAAGTTGGCTCACATACCTAAACCTCTAAAAGGTTTTGGACAAAGTAGCTTTAATCAGATCTGACATTAAACCCACCCTAAAGGGGAGAAATCCCTTCATGGGATTTCTCCTTTTGGAGTCCCCATGAAACAAAAATTTAGGGCTACTGCAATAAGTAGTAATCAACTTAGTTTTTTTTCTATATTCGATATAGATGAAGATGAAATAACGCAAATAGTTGATTCACCCAAAGAGCATTTAAATGATGCATACACGTCCGGATTAAACTTTAAATCAGATGAAAGTAACATTTCTGAGATAAATTATGATTCTGAAAGGCGTGAAAATCACCTTTATGAAAAATCCAAATTACTTAAAAATCAGATTTTGCATACAATTAATTTTGCAGCAGAAACAGATTATCTATATTCGGTTGAAGAATATAACCCAGATTTGGGTGGTCTGGTAATAGAATGGACCCCTGAGGATGTGTATGTTGTTTTTCTATCCGCTATGGAAGAGTCTTTGGAAATCATTAAAGAACTAGTGTTGAGGAGAAAGTTATTCTTCAAAGATGACAATGGTAATATCACAGTGAATCCACTTTTAGAAGCTGAAACACGGTGGTATATGTCAAAATCATTTGAATACACTTGTTTATCTCATGGACTTGATGCATGTGAATTTAGAGCGGAATTAAAATCATGGCTCTATTATCATTCGCATCGTTCGATTAGTGAAAACACGAAATTAGCTGAATGCAGGAATGATGATGAAATCATTTTGCATGATTGCAATGACGATATGGGCTGGGACATCTTCTTTGATCAGGATTATTTAATGTCAGAAAAAAAACTGGCTGTTAAATGGACTGACAGGGAAATTATGGATGTTTACATAAAAGCTTTTAAATCCACATTAGAGTTGTTTGACGAGCTTGTTTCATGTGATCTGTTAACTAAACGAAACGCTTTTGGCAAGTTAGAAATAAATCCAATATTCGAAAATCATTTTGAATGGATCATGTCTGAAGCTTTTGAAATAGTGGGAAATCATCTTGGTTATAATGTGCCTCAAATCAGGAAACTGATGGCAACTATTTGCCAAATGAATCTCAAATAAAATGCCACTGGCAAACATCTGCCAGAGGGCGGTGTTTGCATTTTACCGGAGTTAAAAATGTCTAATGCCGCTATGAAGTTAAATGAAACATCTTCTGATGCTTATGAAAAATTAGAAGCTCTTCTTTCCCCGGATGTTATAAAGTTAAAACATTATGTGGATAAAGGTGAGTATCTTTTAGTTCTAGCAAAGGACCTTTTTGGTATTCCAGAAATGGATCCAAAGATGGCTGTGCCTGTTTTCAAAACTAAAACCTCGTATCGAGCTCCGCTGAACAAAGACTACATACCAAATCCCCGAATACTTGAACAAGTGGTTAAACTGCTTATCAGTCCGGATATAGATTTAAGTGTGTGTCTTAAAGGTGAGTCCGGTTCTGGCAAGACTGAAATGGTAATGTACATTAGCCACATGATGAATTGGCCGCTGACAATTAAGCAGATCAACAGCAATATTCGAGTTGATGAGCTTGAAGGTGAGCGCAGTCTTAATGGTGGTAATACAGGTTTTGTACACAGCGATTTGGTAACGGGATTTCGTAATGGTCACCTCATTCTTCTGGATGAAGTGGACAAAATCGATCCTGATACGGCAGCAAAACTTCACATGCCCATTGAACGTAAGCCCTGGTCACTCAGTGCTAATGGTGGTGAGGTTATAACTGCTAATGGCGGTGATGCTGCCAACTTACTGATTTAGTGTATGATGGTGTTTTTGAGGTGCTCCAGTGGCTTCTGTTTCTATCAGCTGTCCCTCCTGTTCAGCTACTGACGGGGTGGTGCGTAACGGCAAAAGCACTGCCGGACATCAGCGCTATCTCTGCTCTCACTGCCGTAAAACATGGCAACTGCAGTTCACTTACACCGCTTCTCAACCCGGTACGCACCAGAAAATCATTGATATGGCCATGAATGGCGTTGGATGCCGGGCAACCGCCCGCATTATGGGCGTTGGCCTCAACACGATTTTCCGCCATTTAAAAAACTCAGGCCGCAGTCGGTAACCTCGCGCATACAGCCGGGCAGTGACGTCATCGTCTGCGCGGAAATGGACGAACAGTGGGGATACGTCGGGGCTAAATCGCGCCAGCGCTGGCTGTTTTACGCGTATGACAGGCTCCGGAAGACGGTTGTTGCGCACGTATTCGGTGAACGCACTATGGCGACGCTGGGGCGTCTTATGAGCCTGCTGTCACCCTTTGACGTGGTGATATGGATGACGGATGGCTGGCCGCTGTATGAATCCCGCCTGAAGGGAAAGCTGCACGTAATCAGCAAGCGATATACGCAGCGAATTGAGCGGCATAACCTGAATCTGAGGCAGCACCTGGCACGGCTGGGACGGAAGTCGCTGTCGTTCTCAAAATCGGTGGAGCTGCATGACAAAGTCATCGGGCATTATCTGAACATAAAACACTATCAATAAGTTGGAGTCATTACCCTAATGGCTACACGCGATTTATTGGTACTGCAAACACAAACATGAGTGGAGGCGCTCGCCGGTTCGTTTCTTCTCAACGTCAAGATGCAGCTTTTATAAAGCGGTTCTTGATAGTTGAAATGGAGAAGCCCGACAAAGTTGCTTTAACCAATGTGCTTACTAAACGATATAGCTCTTTGCCTTTTCAGGTCATTGAGAAGTTCGTAAGAGTAGCGATTGCAGTAAATGACTCTGGTACAGAAGACAGTGTGATGGATATTCGTCAATTAGTAGCTTGGGTTGGCACGTCGATGACGTTAAAAACCTTTAGTCTTCTTGACACTTTCAAAATAGCTTTTGCTTCTGCTTTACCTTTACATGTGGTCGATCTTGTTCTTCAAGCTATAGATCTTTCTCTTGGCGAAGACAAGGATAAATCGCTGGAGTATTTCACAGCAAAAAAGTCGAGTTAGATGGGATTTGTTATGAAACCTCTGATATTTGTATCTCAGAGTTATCCCATCTTGAATTTAGTGCGTTTTTAAGTACGGATGGTGCTGCTACCATTGCTATAGCAAAAAACGGAACTAATTTTACTGGACTTATGCAACTGAATAACGACTATTCTTTATTGTTTTATCATGATGGTAAAATAAATATGGAAGGTCTAATTAAAGAAATGGAATTAAAAGGTTATATGTATCAGGGAGCAATGGGCAATGATGATGTTGCCGCTGAGTTTCCCGGTATTCTTTTAATTGCACCAGAGAAGCTTTAATATCAACCCTATCGGGAAATCTTTCCCGTTGGGGAGGGTTTCCCCTTTTTTTTGGAGAAACCCATGACTTTAAATACTTCAATGCTTAACAAAGTATCTGCAAAACAAATCTCTGAGAATTTTGCAAAATCATATCCAGATTTACTGGAAGGTGCAGTTATAACAAAAATTGAAATAAGTGGCTGTCAAGGATCGCGTCGAACCGATAAAATCGATTTGTCTTATGATGGAGATGATATTACGGATCAAAAAAGCGTATCTAAAAGCGAAGTACGTTGGATTGACATAAAAGCCCTTAGCTTCAAAAGTACGATTACCAGCAGAATATCAACCCTTTGCTCACGCTTGTGCATCCGCTATAGCAATATGTGGATTTTACCAGTTTCCAGTATGGAAGAGTTTCTGGAAGGGGCCCAAGAGATTGAACGAGAGTTTCAGGCAGGTATTCAAAACGTTGTAGACAATTATGAGATGCATATTGAGGCTGAAAAAAATAGAAGCCCAAGAATGTCTTCTTTGATTGATCAGTTGAAATTAACTAAAGATGATTTCATAAAATCCTTTAGATTTAATATTGCTCACTTTATTCCTTTTACGCCTATTAGCGTTGAAGGTGATGAAACCCAGGACTACTATCAGGAACAATTGATAACAGATCTGGCAGAAGAAGCAATGAGGGTTTATGAAAAAATTAGTAAAAATAATAATTTGCGCTCAAGTACTATTGACCGACTGAAGCAAATGCAAAATAAGATCATTAGCTTCATGTTTATACATAAAGAGGCGGCAGTACTTGCAGAAGCTATAAAACACATAATGAATAATTTACCTAAAGGTGCCATTTCTGAACCTCGCGACGTTGCGGTGTTACAGCAGTGGTTTTATTTCATGAGTGATGCTTCAATGTTAAAGCGTATTATTTCAGGAGAGCAAAAGGTTACTGACTGGTTGGAATCTATTACCAGATCATTTAATCAAAGCTCACAAACAGAACCGAACGCGCTACAGAACACAGGTATTGAAGCTATTTTAGATTCAACAAATGTGTTTCAGGTTGAACCTGTCGTAGAGAACGATATAAAAAACAGCACGTTTTCAAACACTGATTCTGTAGCTGAACCTGAGAAATCAGTTTCGCAACAGGAAGACAATGCTGAAAATGGTTTTGATATCGAGCTCAAAGGCTGGTAACTGTTTGCTTTATTAAAAACCCCAGATGGGTACTTCACCATCTGGGTGAGTACCCCTTTTTATAAAGAGGTATTCTATGAAATTAGATCTTAAATCATCGCCGCGCCATATTAAGCGTTTACAGAATATAGCAAAAGTCATTAGCGGCTTAGGCGATGTAAGAGTTGTAATAGACGACAATACCAAAGGACCGTATTTTGATCCTGTCAATAAAGTTTGTGTTTTACCAAACGGCGATTATAGCGATGATGACTTTGTCAGTCTGATTGAAGGTTTTACCTGTCATGAAGCTGGTCATGGTCGCTATACCGTCAGTGAGGTTTACAGTGACGCCTTTAATAGTGTTCTCATGTCATCTGAAGGGTTTACACGCTTCGATGACGGAATGAATGCAGAGTTTGAGAGCCTCGCTGAGAAACGTAAAGCTTATAGCAGGGCAAAACGTCTTACCGGGCTTATAAATCTGTTCGATGATGTACAGATGGAAGAGAAGGTTGGTAACGATTATCCGGATGCAAAGCGGCGGCTTGCAGCCACTTACGCACTGATGGTTAAAGCCGGAAGGATGACTCCTGATATATCTTCTCGTCCGGAAAATCCTGTCCTATTTATTGAGTGGTATCTGCTTAACTCATTGCGAGTAAAAGTCCTTCAGCAGGTAGGTCACAAAGAAACCCTCGATCCGTTTTTTGACTATGCCCAAAAGATACTTTCTCCAGTAATTTCTGATGTTGAGGAAATTTTTCATGATGCTCTTGGTTGTGAAAATACTCAGGGCTGTGAATCCCTTGCTCGTAAGACCCTGGCTCTTTTAGAGAGACTGCGGGATGAGGCAAAGGAACAACAGCAGCAGACAGAGCAGGAGGAGCAGGAGGCATATGATGAATCCGAGACCGATACCGATACCGAATCAGAAGATAAATCGCTTACGTCGACTGATAGTCGTGAGGATGATTCTGAGGACGATAGTGAAGGTCAGGCAGATACTTCCGATAACGCTGATCTTGCTCAAGAGGGATGTTCTGAGCCTTCAGAACTTGCTGAAGATAACGAGGGAAATAATGAACCCACCGGTGGCAATCCCACGGGTGATAACATTATTGAAGACGATACTGATGCGATTAACCCTTCCGAGAGTGAATCAGATGAAGCCAGTTCGACTAACGTTGAAGATGAAAGTAACTTTTCATCGGCTCAATGGGAGATACTGGCAGATTTGTTGGATGCCTTTCTTAGCAGTGATGAGGATAGCGAAGATTATCACGATGCTTTGGCTAAAGAGATTGAAGGTATTGCATCAAAAGTATCCGATGACGTGAAAGCCGAATTCGGTGCTTCTGAATGGGATATCCCTGATCTCCTTATCGATTTGAATGTTTACAATGAGGCTTTGTCTCTGAGTCATTCAATCGGTAGCGACTTGTCTGTTTTACAGCAGGTTAAAATGCGTGGCCGAAACAAAACTCATGAGCGTGGAATTACCTTCGATGGAAATCGATTAATTCTGTCACAAATGGGAGTTCGTGATGTCTTCAGAGCTCAAAGCGAATCTAAAAATAGAGGGCATGTTGGCCTCGTATTAGTTCGTGATATTTCAGCGTCAATGGCTAATGATGAAAGATATATTCATGCCATTAAGTCAGATCTTGCTTTATCGATGGCCGCTGAAAGTTTGTCAAAAATGCATGTCTCCAATATAGTTTTTCCCTTCAAGGAAAGTGAATTTGAGATTATCAAAACGTTTGATCAAAGCGTTGAGGAATCTCTATCGAAATTCACTCTTGGATGTAAGGGTTATTATACCCCTACGGGATCTGCTTTAATGGCAGCTGTTGATCTGTTACTTGACAGCCAATTCGATAGGAAAATAATTTTTCTTATAACTGATGGTTATCCGAATAAATCGGAATTTACTATCGTCGAAGTTATGGAAAAGGCTAAATGTAATGGAATAGAAATCGTTGGTGTTGGTATTAAGACTGATGAAATAATTGGTTTTGAAACGGACACTTTCGTAACAGTTGATGATACTTCTTTATTGTCTATTGAAGTCAGTAAGCTAGTTCATCAAATACTTTCTTAATAAACTCTACCCAATCGGGGCAAAAAGGCCCCGGTGGGTCTTTTTGCTCCATGAAGGAATAAGGAGCAAAATATGACTCAGATAAAAACTTACCGTGTAGAACATGAAAAAGTCGGTGCGATGCATAAAGTCCGTATTTTCGGACGTGTTGGTGAAGTTATAAGCAATGATAGCCCTCAGGAAAGAATCTTCCGCGAAGTCACTATAGCGGAGGGTAATAGCCAGCAGGCTGCGTTACTTGTAGATAACTACATACAGCGTCTTGAGAATAATGGCTTCACGACTGAAGCATAAATGTTGAGGGCCCCCGGGCCCTCTTTCTTAAATTCTGCGTTGTGGGTTTCTCCCTGTCTTCTGCACCGCAGAAGGCATTGAGAAACTCACAATGCCAGATAAGAGAGATCATCATGACTTATGCATCCCCGGCTCTTCGTCGTAAACCACAGGAAGTATCTGAACACTTTATTAAACTCGTTCATGCTCGAATTGCTGAAGTGTCTGGCTGGAAGTATATATTCGAAAGAATACCTGCTTTCAAAGACGCTTGTGCAAAAGCCCCGAGCCAGGTTCCTTGCCCGTTTACTGGCGCAGGGAAATCGAAGTTTCGTTTCCGACAAAAAGACCTTTATACCGGATGTGCGATCCATAATGACTTTCCGGTAAATGAGTTTTGCGACGGAATTGATGTTCTGGCGAAATATTATGAATTAAGTAAAACGCAGACTTGCAAAAAGATTCTCTCAGATTTTTTCGGGATGGATCTGCATGCTCCGTTAACTGACGCCGACATTGAAAATGAACGACGCTATAAATCAGCAGTTCGTGCCACAGAAACTCTTGACCGAGAGGAAGTGGCAAAGCGAATGCGAAAACTTGATGTGATGTATCACTATACCGGTGAAATAAAGCCTAATACTCCTGTTGCTTTGTACCTCCGTAATCGTGGGATCTCCCGCTTACTGAGTCACTTACCAAAGGATTTAGGCTTTAATAACCGGATCTACTATTGGGATAAAGATAAGCAGAAATCGATTATCTATCCGGGAATGATTGCAATCTATCGTGACACCCGAGGTCGGCCTCTGACTATCCATAGAACATACGTAGACAAAAACGGTGATAAGGCACCTGTAGAAAATCCAAAGCTGATGATGAAGCCTCCTGCCGATATGACAGGTGGCTCAATTCAGTTGTTTGACCCTCACTATGATTCAGGTAGTTCGACCTGGACACTGGGAGTGGCTGAAGGGATCGAGAATGCGCTTTCTGTTGTAGAAGCGACTTCAACACCATGCTGGGCAGCCAGCTCCGCATGGTGCCTTGAAAACGTTACTGTTCCTGATTTTTTACTGCCTCCGCCGGATGTAAAATATATAAACTTTTATATCTGGGCGGATAAGGATATTGCTAACTCACAAGGCACTCGTGCCGGTATCGAAGCTGCTCAGCGACTTCAAAGCCGCATGGTTGAGTTTTTGGCTAAACGATATCCCGCATCAAAGCTGACAATTGAAGTCTTCGAACCAGCACAAGATATTCCTGATGGGAAAAAGGGTATCGACTGGAACGATGTTCTCCAGTTAACAGGGCAGGATGGATTCCCGATTCACTGGGCTCCTGAATGTCTTAATCAGCTGTAACAACGATAACTCCCCCGCATTTTGCGGGGGGGGTTATCTTATCAATATTATTTTTTAAATTGTATTGATAAGATAACCGCTTTCCTTCGTGATAATTACCTGCCTTTAAGGTCTTTTCACGGCTGAGATGCTTGCTCAGTTAAATAAATGTGCGGTACTACTGGCTATGGTCGGTTGTATGACATGGTTATTCCATAAACTATTAAAACCCATAACGGGAGTATTACCGTTATGGTGATGCTCGTCGTTTTACATCGGAGAGCATTTTAATGAATTTTCAAACTAACGAAGTTTTTAATAAATTTGCTGCTGTTATAAAATCGCGCATCGTCAATGAACCATCGTCATGCTATTTGCTGCATGATAATGAGATAGATATAACGATTTTGAAACATGGCATATTAGAAAATGACAGAAACCTGTTGTACGTAGTTCGTCCTTCAGGAACGTGTTTGTTGCGTTGTGACAAATATTTCTATCCGAAATATTATCTTCGTTGCCGTGGAGATTATAAGTCATTCATATATGTCCATCTTGATCTACATAGTGGTGAAGCTAAAGAAATCACATGGGAGCAAGCAGACGATATGCTGTCTAGTCCAGGAAAACCCCCATTAAAAGGAAATCTTGGACGATTTGAGTATATAAAAGTTGTGGTTGAGGACCTTCGTATTCGAGGTTACGCTGATTATCTTCCTGCGTATAATCTTGATGACCTTCGCCGTTTTGCCTTACAGGACGACCGCCCATCCCTTGTCAGATACATTGACAATGTAATGGCAACGGTCTGATTGGTTGCTAATTGATTTACATATTTTCCCTGATGGCCAACCTGCATCAGGGAGGCCTCAATAACGACTGGAGGCTGTATGAAGTTAGCTACGGACCTGGTAAAAGCTATTTTGATTAGAAATGGTGTTGAACCAGTAAATATAAGCGAATCATCTAAATTATCTTTGAAACAACCACTGACAGAACTTAAATTCAGTTTATATTTGCGAACTGAGCATTTATCTCACTTCCTACCCGGTTATGTTTATTCTATAAAAGAATGTCCACTGTCATATGACATCGGGATCGAAATTCAGAAAATCTTCGAAAGTTTACATTTGTTAAACGAAGAATTTGAATCCCTCGGTTTTGTTTCTGTATGGATAGAAATGCATCAAAGCATTTTTGAACAAAGTCGGTTTAAGAAAAGTAACTTTACTTTTCGGGAGGAAGAGGTCGAGCTTGCTAAAGGGCTTGTTTGTTCTCACAATTCACAAATAAGTAATGCGGCTTATTTCTGGCTTCAGCACTTTGAGGAGTTTATGATTTATGTTCGTAATAAGCTTATCGACCTCTTTCGAGAGGCCTATGACCTGATCCTTGGAATGCAGCAAGTATTTTTCATTCGGGAAAAGGAAGAGCTGTTGAAAACTATAAGTTATGGGGATGACCTGTATGAGGTGAAATTAATGGCGGCTGAGCTTTACTCTATCGAACAGAACTTAAAGTGTTCTGAATCGATAAGTACAAAATCTCAAGCTTCGGCATATATTAACCGCATCCGTGAGTTTGTGCGTTCGGGGTGGAGGCAGGGCTATATAGTCTGCCATCATAAGCGAAGTAATCAAATCTCATCATTGTCATTACCGATGTACTTGAAAGATACGTCAGGCCGAAGTGCTCGAAAGCGAGTAAAACGTCTTATATCTTCTACAGTTTGTGGTAGAAATAAAGATTTAGGTCTTACAGATTTTTAATTAAATTATACCCATGTGGGGATCACACCCCATATGGGAGTGATCCCTTTTTTATTGAGAGAGGATCACATGAAAATTATCGAAAAAATCATTAATGCCTTTTTGGTTGTTCAACATAAAAAAATACAGGTTAAAAACATTACATTTTTAGACAATGGGCAGGGCATGTTCTCTGGTATGTCTTTTGATGCTGATGTTTCACTGGAGTTTATGTATGAATCAGCAAAAGCATATAGTTCTTGTTTCTGTGATATTCCCTTTCCAGGTTTTGAAGATGCAAATCTGGAGGAAATTACGAAATTTCAATTAGATGCTTTGAAGCAAAGAAAGAATCATTCTTTCATTGTTAACCATTTGAGGTTTCCTATAGTTTTAAGGGAAGGGTGCAAAATCGAAAGAGGAGAAGTCTATTCAATTTCGAATTGCACTTATAATAAAGAAAGATTGCAGTATCTTTTTTCTCAGGATATTTACGGTAAGTTGTATAATTCCTTAGAGAAAGAATTAAGCTCGTTTTTCTCATTTATCAATGTTGAGGTGCACGAGTTGTTAAAAGATGCTGTATGCTTTGCATTAAAAATCCTGAATAAGATATCTTTGGATACACCTGAAAGACTTATTAAAGCTTTTAATTATCGTGACTGGTATTGTAGTTACGATGTTGAGCTTTTTAGGAAAGGCTTACCTGGTCATATTCTGGAAGAGCTCATTGCTCCAGATATCTTACTTTCAGACCTTAACGGTTGTAGAAAAATACTTAGAAATGCAAAACGATTTCTAAATGGACATACAAAAACCAATTGTGTTTATATTAAATATGAATGGTGGTTGGGGCCTGTGGATACCTCACACTCAGCTAAGTTGATGTCTGACAAAGAAATTAACAACCGAAGTGACTTGAAGAATTTTTCAAAGGTCTTTTTCAAAGAGTGTTTAAGTTCTGGTAAGTCGGAATATGAAAACCATCTTAGTGAAAAAGAACATGCGCTTCGCTACAATTATTAATTAAAATTATTTTCTCCCATAGGGATTTCTCCCTTTGGGAGAAATCCCTCTATTAAGAGGGTATTTAAATGAATGCGATACAAAAGTTAGTTGAATCTATTCTTGTTAAAATGGGTTTTGTTGGCGCTGTAGTGGAAAATATATATTTGGATTCAAAACCATTTCGGCATATTCGATTTGTGGCTGATATTCCAGTAATATCTTTTCTACCTCATTTGGTGAAATATCTTAAGGGCGCAGACCATCTTTACTGTGGTAACGATGATTTGCATCCTCTTTTCATTTATTTTTCCGAAGCGGCTACATTAAAAGCAGGCCCTGTAAATCTCGCGAACTTTCGTTTTGAAGTTTCTATAGCTTCAACTCATTTACGACTGGTCTCAGAGCAGCCTGATTTGCTTATCAAAGGATTTAACCGGGATAATCTAGAATACGTTTATTACCGCTCAGATTTGGCCTCTAAGGATCTTATACTAGGCCTTGTTGAACACGGTTCTCCTTTCATAAAACATCTACATGGACTTATACAAAAGCGAATTTTAAACGAGTTCTCTCTGATTTTTTCTGTTCTTGAAAAGATTTTAGAAAGCGCGAAGCCACAAATTCTTGCTTGCTTCCATAGTGTTGATTATGAAATGAACGTAAAAATAATAGCCGAAGCTATACCTGAAACTGTATCTAATCAGATAGTCACATCTGATTATATAGTTAATTCTATATCAGATGCGGACAAGTTTATAAATCATGTTCGTCGCTATTTAGCAGGCAGGGTAATGAAGAGGCGGATATACGCTGAATTAGATGTTTGTGAAGAAACATCAAATATTTCACTAGTGAACTTAGGATGCTTTACGTCTCCTCTGCTCGTTACGGAATATCAAATGTTTAAGCCACACTCTTCAGGGTTATATCGAAAAGCTATAAACAACTCCTTAAAACAGTTCAAACCAGAAATGCATTTACCTTCTGAAGAACTCTTTTATAATTAATCTAACCCATCCGGGAACTTGCTTCCCGGTGGGAAGCACTTCCTTTTTAGTCATGAGGTAGTGTAAATGTTTAAAGAATCTGACCACGTGGAATTTGTTAGTGCCTTTCTTTATCAAAATTTAGGCCTTAATGTTCCCGCTGACGATATAACCGTTCAATTATCTGATACTTCGTTCGACAAAGTAACCTTTGATTACGATGTAGATATCGATAATTTAAATTGTATGTTGGATCTCTACATATCTGAACTAATAAAGCACAACGCATCTTACTCCGATTCTATTCTTTTGAAACAAAAAATAATTTATTTTCTTGGAGTATTTAAGAATTTCGGATTTTTTACGTTTGATATTCGCGGATATAGTAATACTTTAAGCCCAGTTAAAGTTATTGATATTGTTTCAATGATTATTAATGACTGTGAAGAGTTATCTAAAGCTAATTCTTCTACTGATGCTATAAGAAATCTTTATCTCGATAAAATGAAGGTGGATGGGAAAGTGTTAGTTGCGAAATTTGCACTTAAACAGTTTTTTCATTCCGACTTTGGTGACTTTATCTCATTTGTCGAGAAAAGAATTACAGATTGTCTTAATGAAACTTTAAGGATTATCAAAGCTGTTGAACATGGCTTTGTACGTGTTGGGCAGCATAAGATTAATCGCCGTATTAATGATGACTTAAAGTTATGCATTGATTTCAATACTGATGATTATCCGGCAAATATGCCAGATATATATATTAAGTTTAACGATACATTTGATGGGAACGGGGCGTTATATTGTGACAATGATGCCCTCATATCCCTCTATACCGATGTTGCTTCAATTATCAATGTGCCGGTGATGATGGAAGTAAGATTGATCAATAAAAGAGGGCGTGTTGTCTGTGATTCTTCGCATTCAACTTACGTATCTCTCGAAAGTAATGACCGATACAGAGTAACTGATCGCACATTACTAATAACTGAAGCTTTTGACGATTTTCGTAACGCGTCTCAATGATCCTTTTGCTTCAGTCCAAAAAAGTAACTTTGGTTGGCTGAAGACACTTGTCTATGACAATGTAAAATCTGTCGCTGGCATCTTCTTTTAGCTTAACCAAACTTTTATCTAACCCAGTGGGGAAGTCGCTTCCCTTCTGGGGCACTTCCTCTCAAATTTGAGGTAGTGTATATGACACATTCATCTGATGATAAAAACTATGTCCGAGCAGTTCTGAGCTATCTTGGCATAGATTTTGATGAGGCGGATATAGTATTAAGTGTTTGCCATTGTCAAAGTGACGAGCTTTCTTTTACCTGTAATATCAAAGCTATTGAACTCAAGAATGCTGTTGATTTATATGTCGATAGTATCTCTGAGAATGAAATAGAAGCTTTAAACAGAGAATCTTTAAAATCTCGACTCTGTTACTTTCTTGAGGTGTTTGACGCAGTCTCTGGTCAGTACCTTGAGATTTCAGGAAAACACTTTGCAACTAGCCGTTTTGAATATGATGATGTTTGTAGTGAAGTTCTTAGCATGTCTAATGATGTTTCTCAGTCGAAAGGTTATGACCGGGATGAATATAACAGACTGATGCAGGTTGATGGTCAGGTTATGATTGCCCGTTTTGCTTTGCAACAGTTCTGGGATACTCATTTTATTGGACTAATAACATTTGTATCTGAGTCTATAACATCGAGCCTCTATAAAGCTTATGAAACTTTTAGTGATATAAGTTTGGCTTGCTATAAACTGAGTGAATATTCTTATTCACGCTCTATCAACAGTGAATTGACCCTTAATATTTCACTTAAAGAAAATGACTTCTGTGAGGACCTATCTGATTGCTATATGGAAGATGAGGCTTTACCTTCTGGTAGGGTAATTTCTCGACGCAACAATGACTCCATAATAAGTATTTATGAGAGCTATGCTGCGGCTTCTTATATTCCGATGATTGCATCTTTGGAAGTCGTTGATGAATACGGCGAAGTGGTTACTGACCTCTGCCATACCGTTTATGTTTCAGAGTTAACCGGTGGGCGGATTAAAATCCACGACCGTAATGACTTAGTATCTGAAGTTTTCGATAACCTAAGAAATTTAAATCTTGCAGTTGGAGATTCAGTTTCACAAGCTGCTTGATTCTTTCCCTGATTTTGATTTTTTCTCACATACTCTTATGGCACGGTTTCCGTGCCTTTTTTTTGCCTCGCTTACAAGCGTCTACTCCTCTTCTACCTATCCCACCTTACATCACCACTTAAAATCTATCTTTCTAATTCCATTATCCTTTTCGTAGCCTCTAATGCTCTGGTATGAACATACTCTTTAAACTCAAAAAAGTGCTATTAACGAAAAAAAATCCCTAAAGAGATTTGTATACTGTTCTCAACCAAGGAGAGCTCATGAATGAACTAAAATCCAAAAACGAGAACAGTACCAAAAGCAACTTTCCCCCGGTTGATAATCAGTTTTGCTTTTACCATGTTGATTTCAGCATAGAACGACTACTTTCAACGGCCGAGGATCTCCAGTTTGAGTACATCTTCCAGAAACCTGGAAGTGAAGTAAGAAAGGATTTGGTTGAGCGATTCGAACGTGGAGAGCGCTTTGTTACAGCTTCACACTGTGACAATTTCTGTGAAATCCTTGGTTGTCAAGGCCATCAGGAAAATGCATAAACCCATAAACCTACATTTCCACTTTTAAGGATGTTCACTAAAGAATGATTGGAGAAAGTATTTTTGACTGGGTAATTTACGGAATATCCATTTTGATATTTGCCTCAGCACTAATTGAAGGAAAGACAACTCGCTACCCAGCACTTTTTTTCTATGGGAGTTTAATTTTAATGTTAATCCTGATAGTTGCTGGAGGCCTTAACTGGTGGTTCTACAGGTCAAAATATGGCGCAGTAATCGTTATCTTCACAGTGGTCTCTTTACTGATGACTCGATTCCGCCTGGTCATATATAAATTAAGATTAAGAAAGTTAGTTTCAGAAATCAGATTTCGTATAAAAACGGGTTTTCGTATAATTCTTGTTTTGTCGGATAATGAGGATGAGCGTAATGTTCTGCTGTCTATGCTTAGCAACGTATTGCCAGAGCAAACGCTTATTCACACGCGTGATGCTCTCGGACCTCATTCAGAGCCTATCCTAAAAGCTCTTGAGCTACATCATCAACAGGGAACAGGTTACATACTCGTCTGTGAACAACAAATCTCAGCGCGTACGTGGTTGAGTATCGTAGAAAATGGGAAACCTGATACATCTATAGCTGTTAATTTTCATTCGATCCCAGAAATGGAGTGATTTTTCAATGAGTAGAACCGTTTCACAAAGTGTCACAGAAGATTGTCTTTTTGATACCCGCACACAAGTCAGATTACAACTAAGTCGAAGCGTTCATAAAACGCTGGCATCTGCTAAAGAAATTTTACAGGGAAGGGGGGTTGATTCGGTCTCTATTGAAGATCTTGTGCGAGCCTGTCTTGAAGAGAACCAGCCAATTGATCTAGCCTCACTTTACCTTGAAAATCTCTTAAAACAGAAAGGTACCAGCATTTGCGATTTTTAGTGTTTTCAAACCTATTAGATAAAATGCCGGTTGTGTTTATATAACATCAATAATTTCATGCAACAGGTAAAACATGAGTACTCAAAAGCAACTTTCCAGAACTACCGGCACTGAACGTATGTTTAAGGAAGAGCTGGCGTTATCCTTAATTTGTTGGGTTTTCACCAGTCCTTTTACCAACTGGACCGATAAAGTCTTCAGTGGTATTGAAGTTCCGTCTGAAGGACCGTCATCATTACGGGGTGAGACAGAAAAATTCTTTCGTTTTGTCGTTAATGAAGAAGGCTACGACGCAGGAAGGGCTGCTATTGGTCTTGACCTATGTTGTTTTTCACTTCCGTTGTGTTTGTTCCCGGACGCTGCCCTGTCTGAGGAAGAGGTTATGAGTAAGTTAACCGGAGAAGTTATCCATGGAATTCTTCTTTCCTTACCTGAGTTTATTGATATGCCAGAAGTGCTCGCTTACCAGGTCAGGGATGAAATTCTTGCTTTTAACACTCGCTGTGGAGACGGGATCTTTCATGGTTGGAACACGGCTTCAGAATTGTGGAAGTTTGAAATCTTTCCCCGCACCACCATCATGATGCAGCATACTTCGGCAATACATTAAAATTAGGCGGGGCAGAATGCATAAAAAACTTTTTCTTCTCGAATGGAAACCCTGTCAGAGCCGCGTATGGGCCGGTTGGATGGCCCTGTGGTTGACTATCAGTTTTCTGATGTTATCTGCCTTGCTTATGACAGATCATCTCCTGAACAAAGTCATCCTGCCGCCAACATGGTTGTTGATCTGGTTTTCGCCAATGCTGGGGTTTTTGATAAAAGTTCGCGTCGTCGAAACTCAACATTTCCTGGAGCATGACCTCTGTGTTGCAGGTTTCTCTTTTTACCGCTGGAAGAGGTTAGTTTCTCCCGGGCTTTGGTCAGTTGACTGTATAAATGGTCGTTTTCGCCTCAATCGGATCACCCAGGTGGGTAAGACTATCCACTATCCATGGCGTCTCCATTATCATCCTTTGTTCATGAGCCCTATCGAACATAAATCGCATGCTGTGAAAGCTGTTTCAAAATGACTTCTTTAGAGGTTTACATGACATTTATGTTCTGCAAGGTCAGCCTGGGCAGCAAAATTGATTGGAAATAACATGAGCCTGGAGAAACGTATGAGTTATGACGATTTGCCCTATTTTCGTGACCAGATTCTGGAACGCATCGACTCGCTCAAGTGTTTTCTTTCGAACACCCCCCCGATGATGGCAAACCTGATGACTGTCTCCACCGTATCTAGAACAGAAGAGCGCTTGAAGCAGGTTAAACCCATCAGGGTTAGTATTAAAGACGATGCTTCGGTTGAGGAAATTATTCAGGCACTTACTGACATCTGTGTGGATGACATAGAGTCATTAAGTCATGATTCCACCAAAGTAACCACTAAATACCCGGGTCTAATCATTGTCCCCGAAAGAGCAGATCTTCTCGAAAGCTTGATCACTTCTATAAACGAAGCAAAAAATGATTTTGCTGCGGCAATGAGGCGTATCGATAATAAAAAGAATGTCCGTTTTGATAAAGTGCACAAGAAGCTCCCGGGCCTTGTCGCTATGCACTCAACAAGAAATATCCTTTTCATCAAGTCCCAGCTTAAAAAAGTTACTTTTTCATGGCGGCTAAACCGAAACCAGGAAGTTAAAACAGCAGAGCAACTTGTGAGTTTGTTGGAGCGCAGGAGAGCCTCAGAAGTAAAAAATGTAGCAACTACCAATTTGAATGTCGTGTCTAATATCGATAAGGCTTTACACCGTCTTGAATTTCACCCACTGAAGCAGGGCGAATCTTATCGCCTTTGTCGAACTAACTCTTTCCCTGTTCCGATTGCTCACATTTTTGCATTTAGGCCTGAAGGGCAGGAACGAAACGGGAATAAATATGCTGAGACTGATTATTCAGTAGTAAAAGCATCCTTGCCCATTTTCGCAGCAGGCAACATACCTCAATTAAAAACGCTCTCTGACTGGGCTCCTGAAAACAGCCAGGGTCCGTCCAACCAACGGAAGCTGAGCCTGAAATATACAGAACTCGTGCCGGGGGCTGAGCTGGGCATTTTCATTGTCAGCCCCGAAAATTAAGGAACAACAATGCAATGGATTTCCACAGCCAGCCAGAAAATCGATGAGCGTCTCTATCGTGTCTGCGTCTGGGTAAAAAAATATCACGCTGATGCGATTAACCGCGTTGTGCTAACCGTTGATCTAAGTAAAGCCCGACATGACCCTGACGAGGACCAGGTAAGAGCAGAGCTGCTGTGCGGCCATTATTTTTTGCTTCGTAAGGAAAACGCTTCGAACTCTGCGCCTGACGATCAAAAGTTTGCTTTCCTGCCTGACGGGCGCAATCTGTGTTGGCAGACCGCAACCCCGGTGCTTCAGCATCTCCTACTCAATAAAAACGTTCCTGAGTCGCTGAGGTTGCTTACGGACTACATACATATGCGTCTGGCCAGGCTGACAATGGTACCTATGTCCGGAACCATCATGAACGAGGCTCTGCTGGACAGCATCAGCTGGGTTAAGGTGGATTTGACCTACTTCTGGCAGTACGAACAGCTCAGCTCTCATCTGGGACCCATCCAGATAACCCACAAGGCACTTGTACGCTTCGGGCACCTGGCAAAGAATGATGAAAACTCCAGTGCCATAAGAATTCTGCGTCAGCGTCTGTCTTCAGAATTCTTACAAGAATTTCAGATGGCTGAGGATGAGCTAAAGCGCAAACAGTCGTTGATGGGCACCATGGACGTGAAAATGCTGTTTCATGCTCATTACCCCAGCCAGAAGATGCTGGTGGCTCGATATAAAAATGGTTGGGTAATGGTGGATTGTTTTCTGTTTCACCATACCAAACCTAAGAAAAAAGCAAAAAACAAAACTACTGTGGCTAAGCCTCAACTTAAACAGACTAAAAGAGAAGGGAGTGAAAATGGAACTGGGCATTATGGTGTGCATCGTGTTGTTACTCTCAGTGGCGGCGGCGTGGATCAGTAATAAGACAGTTGATTTGCTCGAAAGATTCTATTTCAAGCGTCCGCTGAGCATGGAGTACGCGGCATGGCTACGTGTAATGTGTGCAGGCTTGTTATTAGTTTTTATTCAGGTTGCTCCCCAATTTACACTCCTGTATACCCTTAAACTTGTCACGCTTATTAATCTTGGAATCCAGACAATGAAATTAAATGGCGTGTACAAATATAAAAGGACGGGAATTTTGCCTCCGGGAGGGGCACTCTCTAATCTCACCAGACTTAACCCGTTCAAGAAAAAATAAAGTTATGCGCCCGTGAGGGCGCTATTCATCAAAGGCATTTCGCATAAGCTTGATCATGGCTTTTTTACCAGCTTCAATATTGCGAATGTAGCGCATAACCATTTCTTCATTCGACCAGTTCCCCATTTCCATAATCTGTGGTAGCGAGTAACCTTCAATATCCAGCTGTATCGCACCGCCTACACGAACGCTGTGCCCTGTCCAGTAACGGGTTTTAGTCTCATTTGGATAAAGCTCATTCCACATTTCTTTAAATGCCCGTAAAAGGGAATTTTTGCTGAGCATACCGGCATCGTCCACAGTGTCTTCCTCATCTTCATCGTTCAGAAGACTTTGTTTAGCACGGTAGGGCAGGTTATGCCGTTTAAGAAGCTCAGATAGCTCATTCCCTTTACTCCGAAGCTTCCAGCCGGGTGGCATATAGCCTGTATCATGGAAATTTACGGCCTGGAAAAGGTATTCATCCGGATGACTGTGCTGATCCATTTTCACAAGGTTCATCAATCTCAAGAGGCAGTTAGTTAACTGACGTGTCAGCCGGTAGGTAAGAAGTGTACTGATGTTCGTTTTTGTACGGTATACCGTCAGGTTAAATTCACCGGTCATACTATCCAGAGACAGATCTTTCAGACGTATACGGCGAATTTCGGATGAACGGAGCAGTGTTTCAAAGCCTGTCCAGATCAGGCACAGGTCACGAAGCTTACGAACTGAGTTTGTAGTACTGCGTAACTTTATCAGAGCCTTGAGATCGCCAATAAGAAAGGGAGTTGCCTGTTTAGTCGTCTTTCGCTTCCGGGCTTCCGATTGTTTTAAGGCTTCCAGCATGTACCATGCTTCAGACGTAATAATCCCGGGCAGGTTAAGCCCTTTTTTATGGATACTGTTTAAGGCCTGAAGACAGCTGTTTATGCTGCTTCGTGACAATTTGCCTTCAAGATGCCCCATAAACGCCAGCAGAGCTTCCTCAGACACGGGGAGCGAACTTACTGGCCAGTCTGTATGCAACCGGGCATTCGCCTGATACCATTCGTTCCATACTCGTAGCCAGTGCAGATAGGTTTTAGCTGTGTTGTATCTCAGATGGGAAAAGTAACGGATCAAGCGTGAAAGCTGTTTATCATGGTTGCCGAACGTTTCCAGCTGCTGATGCAATTCGCTTTCCGAAAACTGTCTGATCACTGATTGATTCTTCATCCTGCTCACCGGGATACACTGGTTTTATTTACAGTCATTTTAGCACTCATGTACCTGGTTATGAACAGGGTGGAAACAACGAAAAAGGTTGTGAAATCGTTAGGCTTAAGTGAAAAATGATATTAAGATTATCCCTGGCCAGTTGAGGCCTGTCTAAAGAAGGTTGATTATGTCTGACACAAAGCAGTCTTATTTAATGAAATTCCGTAAGTGTAGTTCGTTCGAAACGCTCGAAAAAGTATTTGAAAGGTTATGTGAAAAAAACTCGGGTGTCGCCTCTCTTGAAATTTCTGGTGCTTATGATCATCGTAAAGCTGAACTGACAATGAAAAAGTTATATGACAAAGTTCCTGCGAGTGTGTGGACCTTTGTTCGCGAGTAATTATTGATATTGGCACAACAAAAAGACTGTGTCTGGATTTGAAAATAGTTTATGCCCCTTTCGGGGCTAAAGGCACTGTAATAGCCTGTCTTTTTAACTTTCTTATTAAGTTCGGAGAAAGACTTTAATCATAAGCCAAGCCCACTGCTAAATACATCCGATATTCTCCTTAATTTTAGAAGTTGTGATAAAAGTTACTTTACCTAAACTTCTCTCTCCATATTTGTAAGGCTCTCATTTGATTCTTGTCAAACATTAATCTGGAAAACTAAAAAATCATTTCTTTTAATTCGTTTTACAGAAATCCTCCTCCGTTATTTCGGATATAGTTTGAATAATTATCAAAAACGGGGTGCAGCCATGCGTAAGAGTTACACATTTGGTATTCCATTTGGACTCCAGAGAGAATCAGGACTCTTTTTAGATATTACAGAGGTCAGCCGGGGTATCGACTGTAACTGCATCTGCCCCGCTTGCAAAACTGATCTGTTAGCAAAGCAGGGGGAGGTCAAGCTTTGGCATTTCTCACACAGTACTGCTGTAGCCGGTGACTGTGATGGTCTGATGGAAGCCATCCGGGGAAAAATTATTGAAGTCATCAACGAGCACCAGGTTCTTGGTTTCCCAAATCTTCTCGCTGGCGACGATGGTGGGCCGGTTTCACTGAATGAGGTTATTGGAAGCGGCAGTATGTTCGGAGGCACAGCTGATCTGTTCGTAAAGGTTAATGATTTATGTGTGGCCGTCTTTCTGGACAGGGATCGTAGCATTTCTGCGAAGTTAACCTTTGACCACCTTCATCCTTCCGAAAGAGTTGCCGCATTGCGTATCGATCTTCCAGATATTGAATATGAAATCAGTCAGGTGCAGCTCGGGCGACGTAAAACAACATACAGTGAGTGCATTGAAAGCCTGATCATTGATGAGACCAGTTCCCGGGAATGGCTATATCATCCATTAATGCATGAACTTGAATCTGAACCTCTTCAGGAGTATCGGGGACGGGAGCCTTCAGAGGAAGGGCCTCTTCTTCAGCGCCTTGCTGACTGTAAGATGAAATTGCCTGATATCCTTCCGGGCAGTCATAACGCGTTAGTCAGGTTACAGCAGGATACGATTGTATGTCTGTGTAGGTTAACGGTTCGGGCTTATGACATCGCTCAGACCGATGAATTTCCTTTGTTCCTTCGCTATTTCAGGTTGCACTGCCTGGAAAACAGCGAACATGTCAGTTACGAAAGACTGATCTGCTGGCAGGAAATGATTTCAAAAACCCAGGAAGGCCAGTCCTTGACACAAAACGAACTTGAATATCTTCATGAGATTGTCCGCATCGCCTTATACAATCACCGGCTTAACAATGTCAGTATTTCAGATGTTAAAAACCATGACACAGGAAAGGAGAGCGGCAGGGTAGAGCCACAAAACTATTCACTCTTATAAATAAATTGGGCTTTGCGCATTAAACCCTTGCCGCAGGAGGTGTACCGCATATCCGGCACAGACAGTCAGTTTTTCTGGCAGCTTAAATTTGACACAGCTTAATATAGTGATTCATTAAACAGGTTCAGTATGCTGCCAGAACGTTTTAGTCGTTATGGGCGTCCGTTAGTTTTCTACTAACTGAACGACGACCAGCCTGCCGCCTTCCTCCTTTGACAGAACAAACTGAGCGTTATTCGTCAGTTCAATTTTTTCCCCAATGGCAATCTGTCGTTTATCCGGTAATGACATAAGCCCATTTATGCCTTCATTTACTAACCACCACTGATCGTTATGGAAAACAAAATACCCAACTCGTTTCCTTTGCAAATCGGTTGTACGCTCATTTGGCGCAATGAGGCGATTCACATGCCACGCATAGATTGACTGCCCGCTCCACACCATCAACCGGTGGTCGTCAGGACGATAACTGCCTTCCTTTCGGGAAGAATATAAATTTAGAACCGGTAATTTACCCTTGTATGGCGTACCGCAGTAGGGACAAACCGGCTTTGTCTTACCCGAGAAAACGTACCATTTCTGTTCACACGCCTTGTTCTGGCAGGGCTGTATCAGATCGACTGTTTTAACCAGGGCGCTTTCCCACTCATCGGCGGTCGGGCGTTTAGTGGCATCGTGTAAGCCATCTATAAAGGCGCGCTCAAACAAAGGTGTCAGATAAGGGCCCATGATGGTGTAAGGAATTTTCTCCGGGTCAGCCCAGGGCAGTGAAAAGGACGATAGCTGACTGACTTTGACTGCATTGCTTTTGTCTGTCGGATGTTCAATGAAGAGTGCCTTCTCACCCATAGATAAGGTCTCATCACGTACTTCATCCGACATGTCATGTATTTTTCCGCCACGTAGCGGATGACGGAAGAACAGATACATGTAGATAAGCACCGACAGCGCATGACGGTCAGTAGTAATGCTTGGCAATACGCGGTTCGGATCCTCTTTGGAAAGATGACTGGTTTTCACCACTTCCGGAGCGATAAAATCCGGGGTGCCCACCACGTCGGGAGGATACTTTCCAGGGACAACCAGGCCGTCTACGTCAATGATGCAGGCATGTCCCATTTCTGGATCGATAAGCACGTTTTTATAGCTTAGATCGCTGTGACAGAGACCTGCCGCATGCATCCTTCTGACGGCTCTTGTCAGCAGCAGACAGACCTTGAGATAGGTAAGCGTATTGCCTCGTTCACGTGGGTCGAGAAATTTGTTCTGGTTGCTGGCGCTGGCAAACCATTTGCCTTCCTTTTCACGACCTTTTATGCCAAGAAAATCATCGTTTTTAGAGCCGTATTTAAAGAAAAAGTAGCTTTTGTAGGTTGGAACCACGATGCCGATTTTATGCCCATGCTCAACAACATGGGTCGGCCAGCAAAACAGGTCCTTCCAGTATTCACCTCCGGACTGGCCAAAAATGTTTTGCCTGTAGCGTCCGGTGATCATATCAATCCGATCCCGGGCCTGCTCGTTCTGCGGTTTATGATAAAAAGCGACGACGTATGATTTATCAGGCGAAAAGTAAACATCCTTCATCGAGCCCGAACCAATTACCTCGTCAACATACTGGACTGTTTCGCCGTCCTTTGTTTTGCACGTAACGATATTTGCCATATTGATCACCGAAAAAGCGTATCCCTTACCACAACACCGCAATAGTGCGGTCATCATGGTTCCCTGTGGAGAAAAAGTTAAGCCAGTCGCCTAACCTCTCAGGCGCAATACTGGCGTCTGTAAGGACAGGGTTGAGCTCATCAACGAGACGGGTCCATTTTTCGTCACTGCGAAGCCCATTATCCGTCTCAAACAGAGGGTCTGAGACGCCGTCTGTCATGAGGATCAAGTGAGATACATCATTCCATTTACCCACGCTGATGCGGCCGCTAAACGAGGGGTCTGCGATAATGCTCTGGTCAAGGAAACGGGTTTGTCCTGCGTATTCTCCGCTATCGGGATTTCCCAGTATCCTGACTTTACCGGAAGGGCTGTATGCACCTATCGCACCATCACCAAGCCAGAATGCAGCCGCAAACAGCTCGTTATCAGTTCGTAGCGCTACAGTTGCCAGAAGGGTTGTTGAATAGGATTTCACAGGTTGTTCTGCACAAATGGCTTCGTTCTGGATACTGTTGACCGCGAGCGTAGCTGCCTGTTTAAAATGATGAAGCATGGCGTTTATTGTTGCCTGCTGATCGCTCCCTTCCCACGCCGTGATGTGCTGCTTTAAATGGACGCCTTTCACACCACTGAGCTGATTTAAAAGGTAATCGCCAGCCGTTTTGACTGCAATCCGGGAGCCTTCCCGGGAATTTACCGCACTACCGGCTCCGTCTGCGACCAGCATGACAGACCATCCTGTTTCCTGGCAGTGGTTGATGTAGAAGTCGTCATCTCTGAAGCTTCCGGCATGCTCATGAGAGCGTCCCCGGCGACTGGCGGCAGCAATACGTATATCACCCCTGACCAGGCCAGCAGCGTCCAGATGGGACTTAGGGTAGGGAGCGTCTGCTGGTGGCTCTACCACCTTCCACAGGCTTCTCGGATCGGGATTGATTATAAATAGCTGTTTTGTTTCACATTCGTCGTGCGACGTGCATGACCAGATTACTGAAAGCTCTATATCGCCGCTTTCGGTGGGAGTACCTGTCAGCAACTCCTGTTCTTTGTCAAAAGACAGGCCAATGTTCCGGGGAAAGACAACGTCCCTGACAGTAGCCTGCTGGCCCTCACCCAGAACGATAGCAACCGGCGAAGAGAAACGTTCGCCTGCGCGGGCGTTGGGGATCGTTATTTTAGCTCTCGGGGGAACGGCAGGTGGCACAGCTAAGCTGGCCCGCTGCTGGCCTGTCGGTATCTGCCCGGGTTTTAATACCAGGGAAGACAGGTTTTCGTCTTCCCTCTGTGCTGGTTTATCAAATTCGTAATAAGGCATCAGCTTCCAGAACGGAGGATGAGGCTCATTTTCTGGCAGGGGTTGCAGTGCTGATGTATCGGTAGCGTCAATGCCCGGGTTATCAGCAACACTTACGACCGTTTGTTGCTGATCGGAAAGACTGGATGCTGACGAGGCGGCAATCTCTGCGTCGTTATCACCTTCGCTAACCCGCGCAGATAAACCCTGTGCAAGGCTCTCAATCCGCTCTTTAAGCCGCATAATTTCTTCGGTAAGGGATGGGTCCTGCGATAGAAGTAAAAGCCGCTCACCTTCAACAGGGTGGCCCAGCTCAGACAGAACTAAGCGGATAATCTTCTCTTCAAGTAAAGCATTTTGCGACATCAACCTCTCCCTCTGTTTACGTCGAAGTTAGTGTTTCCGCCATCATTGCTGAATGACAGGCCTGTTTCACACCACGGGCAGATCACGTCATCCGGGCCGTCAATACACAGCAACTTTCCGCATGAGCACAGGGCAAACGCACTGGCATTACCGCAGTGGGGGCAACCCGGTACGCCATGCAGTTCGCTGGTATTTACCTGCAAACCGGTAGCGGTGGCATCTGACCACGCAAAATAGTCCTCATCGATGGGATAGCATCCGGCAATATTAAAGCTGTTCAGGTTCAGACTGAAATCGAGCCCGGAAACCCTTGCTGGTGGCCGTTCATACTTCATCAGGTACGGACGACGGGTCTTGCTGCAACGGCCGGTAAGCGTAACGCAGTTTTCGTCGTACGCTTTTACTGGCTCGTCCTTGGCCAGCCGGACTATGTATTCAGTCTGGCTGAGCTCAGGTTGTTTGTCGTCCCCGACGCTGCGGCTGTGCGCCGTAACCGAGGCCGTGATCCATTTGATGAAGCGGGTAAAGTCCCCTTCCTGAGATTCGGTGAACAGCATGACATTCTCTGTCAGTTGCCGCAGGATATTCAGGTCCGCTGACGGCCCCAGGCCAACGGCAATGAGATTCACTTTACTCGCGTAGTGATCCTTCCAGCGCTTCACTTCTGCGGTTGTGTCGTCAGTCGGACGTCCGTCGGTAAGGAGATACACGACGGGTTTCCAGTCGCCTTTAGCCTCATGAGTGGTTTTTCTGACCTGGGTATCAATTTGCACGGTCAGCTCACGCAATGCAGCTCCAAGGCTCGTACCGCCGCCAACGGGAAGGCGGGGAGGGTAGAACGAGGCAATTTCGTGAAGAGGTACAATCGTACGGGCTACACCGGCAAATGCGATTACCGAGACCCAGGCTGTTTCAAGTGCGTGTGGATCCTTTCTTAAATCTCCGACGATCATTTGCAGACCATCAGTCATTTTTTTCAGGTTTTCACCAATCATGGACTCTGAACAGTCCAGGACAAAAAACACGGGAAGGCGTCTCATAATTTTCCTCGTACGGCTGGTACGGCCAGCAGAAAACGTTGCTGTACAGAAAGGTGCTGCCCGGAAACAGCACCTTTCTGTCTGTCAGAGCACCAGCTGGATTTCTGGTGGAGGAGGGGGAAGGGTATCAGTTCCGTTATTAATCCCCGCGCTTGTGCTGCCGGAAGACACGCTGGCCGATACCCATTTAAAGAAACCTGCAAACGCGGTTGAATCTAGCGTCTCCAGAGACACAACCTTATCGGTGAGCTGTTTTAAGTGCTCATGGCCTGCTTTAGGACCAACGGCGCAGGCAATGATGGATCCGAATCCCCGGCCGCGAATCGCTTTTACCGCTTCACCGTACGCCAGGGCATCAGAAGGGGTTCCATCAGTCATCAGGAATACCAGAGGACGCCAGTCTCCTTTGGTATCACCATCTGAGCGACGTACATCCCGTTCAACACACTGCATCAGACATTCAAGGGCAGCACCGGTGAACGTCCCGCCTGCGCTTGGCACAACGATGTCAGAAAACTGGAAGTCTTCCAGCGGCGTGAGAGGAATGAACTCACGCGCCTCATTGTCATAGGTGATAATGGAGATATGAACGCTTTCGAGGGCGTAGGGATCCTGGCGAAGAGCGCTAAGCATCGCCTGAATTCCAACGTTAACGGAATGGATTGACTCACCGCGCATCGAGCCGGATGTGTCGATAACAAGGTAAACAGGCAGGCGGCGCATCACATGTAATTCCTCAGGTGCGAGACAAACGAATCTGATTCTGAAGGCTCACCAATTGCCCTGAGTTTCCAGCCTGTAGCCTCGCGTATCAGCTCGGCAAAGACCATGGAGCGCTGGCTGGCGAAGGCGGGTCCGCCAGAAAGATCGAATCGTGCCATTTCAATATTACGGGCATCTACTGCCCGGATGAAGGCATTCTGAACTTTACCAAAGTGCTGCTGGAGCTTTTCACCATTGTAGATCTGAACGATGAACACAATTTTCTCGTACTGAGCGTCAAGGGAATTCAGGCGCACAATAATTTGCTCATCGTCACCGTCACCGGCTCCGGTTCGGTTATCGCCCGTCAGCCAGATATTGCCTGACTTATGGCGAAGGCTGTTGAAAAAGATGATATCGCCATTCACAAGCGTTGGTTTACCATTTTCCACATTGCCGAGATCGGTCACCTTTCCGGCTGAATTACACAGGAAAGCGATCACATCAAGGTCGTATTCTTCTTCTTTTTTACCAAAGATCCCGCCGAGAAAACCTTTCTTTTCCTCATTAATATCCCAACCGAGGCCGATAGTAACGGACGAGAGATCGTATTCATTTTTTTTCAGGCTTACGCCCTGGCCTTTGCTCAGACTGACAGACATGATATCCCCTTAATCAATAAAATTATAAGACCACATTTACTTCTGGCGGCGGCGGTGGCAGGTCTTCAAGACCGATCACTTCTTTTTTGCTGGACTCCACTTTCTGACTGCCTACCGAAATGCTCGCACTGACCCATTTAAAGAAAGCTTTAATCGTCGAACTGTCAGCTGTATCGAGCTGAACCACGATTTCAGTGATTTCTTTGAGGACGCTGGTATCGGCATCATGCCCGGCTGCACATGCCACAACAACGCCGGTTCTGGCCGCTTTAAAGTCATTCAGGCCTTTACGCCAGTCATCATTCGGACTTCCATCCGTCATCAGGAATACAAGGGGACGCCAGTCACCTTTAGTGTCAGCCGTCGTTTTCTGTACTTCTTTGGCAATGGAGCTGGCCGTGAGGGAAAGCGCTTCGCCAAGAGACGTGGTGCCGCTGGCTGTTAGTGCTGGCATCTGGAAACTCAGGAGGTCTGTCAGGGGGACTGCCTGTCGGGCTGAAGAATCAAAGGTGATCACTGACACGTGAGCCGTTTCGAGTGCATACGGATCCTGTTTCAGCGTGGTAAGCAGCGTCTGAACGCCATTTTTAACCGCTTCGATAGGCTCTCCGTGCATAGAGCCGGACGTGTCGAGTAGCAGATATACGGGTAAGCGTCTCAAATGTAATTCCTTCTTAAGAGATCGGAAGAGGAGAGTAGTTTCAGGAAGAGGCCAGGGTTTGTTGATTTGATAAAACGGCACGACATCTGTCGGGTGGAGATTAAATACTCAGAAGCGGCATTAAAGAAATAAGTTAACCACCATAGAATTACCGACATGTGAATGGCCTCTTATCAACAGAAAAATAATTCAGACCGGACTGGAATATAAGATTTCTGAAAAAACTCGGACAAATAAACTGTCTTATGTATGAAATTCATCATACATCACAGATCTGCATGAATGGAGTGTAAAACGCCCAAAGATTGATGTGTAGCACAAGAGGATGTCAAGACACCAGGTTTTGTAGTCAGTAAGGCGCTGCTGGCATTGCGGGAGGAGAATAGATCAAAACTACGTCACGCCAATACAGAGGTAAAATATGACAAAACCGGGGTTTTCACCCCGGTCTGAGATTTAGCGTCAGGACTTTTTAGCGCTGTATTCTTTTATCAGTTCGTCAACGGAGTGCAGAGCCAGCTTCTCTACCGCTTCACTTCGGGTCGAGCCACTCAGCGCAGCCAGACGGTCAATTTTTCTTAAGATCCGCATGCGTAGCGATAAGGACACGGCTGTTTTTTTATCCTTATCGAGTACGACCTTCCCTGTAGACTCACCGGTTTTCAGTTCAGCATTCTGTGCGAGCGCTTCATTCATCCGGCGAAGGGTCTTTTTATCCAGCTGGCCCGGATTAACGAGATGGTAGGAATGACCTGCCTTGCTGTATTTGATCTCCGCAGAATATGACTCGCGTAGCTCTTTGAGGGCCCGGGTTAATGTCGGCTCTGAGCATTCCAGACTGGTTATAATGTCGGCAGCGGAAACGGGCTTGCCGGTGCCCAGTAAGTTGGCAAGCTTAAAAATCCGGGCCTGTCTGGTATTTAATTGCATCGTAAGATTTAGCCTGCTTAAAGGGTTAGTGGTTCAATAGGCTGAAAAATGAAGGTACTGCTCATCTTTCGAATAACCGGGTGATCGCCTAACGCTTCAACCGGATCAATGTGTTCTATGCCTGCAAAATTTACTGACGACATCTGGCTGCGAGTGCATTTGCAGGACAGGATATACTCATCCTCCAGATAGCCGGTCCGCTTACTGACCCGTTGCGTAAAGCCTGACACAATCACGTTGTCGAAAGGTAGCGTATGTAAAACGATACCGACCAGGCGGAACAAGCAGCCATGGACGTGGCGGGCATAGTTTTCGCGTACGGCTTTTTGCGTCATGGCTTTTTCCGTCAGCTCCGTGCCCCGGGCATTAACGCCGTAAATCTTATCAGGGAAATCTTCAATCTCAGCTAAATCAACGTCCAGCAGGACTGCTGATAGCTCCGGCTTTACTTCAAATGCAACAATCGTTTCACGCGGCCATTCAGTTTCTGCCAGCACACCCGCCAGGTATGATTCGAAAAACGCGGCGTCTGTCCGGAACTGCTGCCGGGCATCTGCCTGAGCCGTGGCGAGCCGTTTTTCATGTTCTTCTGCTTCAAACTTCCAGTTTGCATACTGTTCGGCCCAGGCCGTCCGTTGTTGCTGGTACCGGTGCTGTCGAAGGGTATTCTCACGCTCCACATCAATCAGCTCCTGCTGCCACCGGCGAAGATTTTCGGCGTGGCGCTCAGCTTTAGCTGATTCCGATTCAAACCATTTACCCAGAAAACTAATGCCTTCGCTCTCGGCAGGCTTTTCCGGCAATGCAAGGTAGTCTGGCTTTTCTGGACGCACCGGTGCCGGAACCTGAAAAGGCGACGTTCTGTTATGCAGGTATACTGCTTCCAGCTCTGCCCAGCTGATGCCTGTTTTTGGATCCGGCGTCAGCTCGTGAATATTACGGATTGCGGTTACCGCTGACATGAGTTCAGCGGCTTCCTGCTCAAGCGCCTGTCTGAGCCCCGGGTCGGTTGCCGTCCGGTTTCCACCTCCGGAACGCGCGGCCCGGTCAAGCCGGGTACGGTAACTCAGCCCGGTACCGGGCAAGCCCAGATTGGCATAGGTCCCCCGGCTACCAAAAGAAACGGAAGCACCTCTCGGCCCGACACTCAGGCTCGGTGCACCGTTACTCAGGTTGAGGCGAACGCCAGGAATAATGTTGATCGACTTTCTGAACCTGAACCCCATTATGATTTCCTTAATGATGCTGGGTCACGGTAAGTAATCTGATTCCATCAGCGCTTTGCTCGTTCTGTAACCCATAAAAACGAGCTCTGTCCAGAATGCCAGCCGCCCAGCGGCGATGTGTGGCGGGTTCACACATTGCTCCCTGCGACTTAAACACGGCCTGGGTAGAGTTCAGGATCCGCAGAGCGTCAGAATACTCACCCTGAGTGACCATCAGCGCGTTTTGAATGACCTCTATCTGACCCGGGTGAATGGCCGTTTTCCCAACAAGCCCATGTGCCATATCAAGAGCCAGCTCTCTGGCCATAACGGCATGATCGTCAATATGCTCACATACGGGCGCGGTCAGGGCAAAATCACGCGGGCCGAAGACTGAAACGAGCATTTTGATGACGTAGCCCATCGGGCTGTCATACAGCGTCAGGTCCCGGGGGCGGCGAAGCGACACAACGTTCATAAGATCGTTGCCGCCGATTCGAAGCGCAATAATGCGGTCGTGGCAGGGATGTTCCACCAGGCGAGTGGCCAGCTCGCGCATCTGAACCACGTCAAAGACGTCTTCTGTTTCCAGCGTTGGCATCATGCACAGGTGAGTCCCGCCCATGATATCCCACCATTCAGCTAACGAACTGAGGGTAAATTTCGGCAACACAAACCCATCGACAGCGGAAAGATCATAATGCGCTTTTAACCATCTGCCCATTTCGGCATGCCGAGGGCGAATGAACACCAGAGGCCAGTCATTTTTACCCAGGCTACGCATGCTGTTACTGAGCTCGTGCAGCAGGTGCTCCAGATTTTTGAGGGCGATGGGGATGTCTGCTTCACTGACAGCATCCTCCAGGCAAATCACCAGAGAGCGCAAACCCGGGATTTTCCCGTGCAGGACGGCATCAGCAATATCTTCCCGTGTTGCAGGCATGTATAGCGTGGCTCCCAGATTCCAGGGAGAAAGACGATTTTTCATCAGAGTACCTTCTTGATAATGGTTACAGCCCGATACTGGCCGAGGGTTCCCCCCATTTCTGTAACAACTATTCCCTTTTCACGAGCAAGCCCTACAAGCAAGGCAACGTCCGGGTCGTCAATAGAACGCACAAATACATGGTCCGGTACCCGACGTAATACAGCCCGGGTTGCTTCAGCAATACCGGGTTTAATACGATTGACGCTGTCCACTTTAAATTCATCGGCCAGGAACGCGATAACGTCGCGACTTGTCTGCCATAAGACCCGGGCTGACTCCATATTCCAGCTCAGGGTAGCGAGGGATGACGGGGTTAACTTCTTACGGAAATGGGCGACGGTATCGACAAGCATCCGGCTGCATTCGAATTCACTGAGATGCTCGCAAACCATGCACCCATGTAATCCTTCAGAGGACCATACTGACCGGGAGATCAGGCCTGATACCGGCGCACCCATGATGCCAAAAGGAATGAGCCAGTCATCATCACTGGCTGCAAGCCAGGAGCAGCCACAGGGATCGGCCAGGACAACCAGTCGCGGCTGCTCAGGATAGCCCGGGCGATCTTTCAGTGCGCGTACAAGCTCTCCGGTAATTGCGCCTTTACCTGTCCATCCGTCAACAAAGACAATACCGCTGGTACCATGGCGCTCTTCAATGACGTCGAGGGCTGCACCGTCAATTCCACGATCCCGGATAATGCTGATACCGTAATGCCATGAGGTTTTCCCCATGTCACGCAGGGCCTGGTGCAGCATAACGCCGAGCGGCACGCCAGCTCTGACGAGACTGGCCAGTACAATGGGCTCATCACCGAAGCGTTCGGCCAGAGCAATAGCGAGCTGTGTGACTTCTTTTGCAAGTCTCTCTGCGCCCCGATCCAGCGCCCGGTGAAACAAATCAAGATGCCATTGTGTTGGCGCTGGCTCCTGACTGAGCATGTCCGAATAATGTTTCTTCCCTGACTGAATCAGCTCTTCTTTTTGCTCAACCGGCGTCATCTCAATGACTACCGGCTTTAGCAGAAATTCCACGTCACCGGGCTGGTATGAGCCGGTAAATGTGTCATGTGGCTGCATTTTAATTTTCTCCAAAAATTCGCTGTGAAATGGCATCTGCAAACTGACTCTGACGCGGGATGCCAAACCAGCTGCACAGTTTCATAAAACGATGATCGCTCAGGCTGTCGCCCAGACCAATTACGGGGAAGACTCCGCGTTCAGCCCGAAGTTTTTCAAGAAGCCATCTGACTGCCAGCCCTTTCTCAACCGCGGTGGGAAGCCAGGCCACGTTATTACTGTTGCGGTGGATGTAGAAGCCCTCGGTCGGAAACACCGTTTCTATCTCATCTGCAATGGCATTGAGCTCGTCAAGGCGGGTGCTGTCGCGGTGCTTCATCACCATATAAACCGCCGTTTCACCGTATTCGAAGTTCAGCCTTGCCCAGGCATTGATCCCTTTTGCGTCCATCATTTCAGTGATCAGACGCTGCATCGATGTCAGCTTTTCCTGATAGGGAGCCAGCTGGCCGAGCATATGGGCCTTCCACTCCTCGTCGGGTTTGCCTTCTGGCGTGAGAATGACGGCCCCGTGAGTGGTGATTGCCCAGGAGTGGAAAGGGATCCGTACGCGGCTGATTTCTTCAGTTCCCCGTGCGGTAACGGGTATGAGTTCAGCCTGCTCCAGGAGCCAGTCCACCAACATGGACTGTTCTTCCGTCATAAAGCTTCGTGGATTCAGGGTGCGATCAACGGCACCGGTACGGAATGGCTCCAGGGCCAGCTCGTCCACCATTTTACGACGGGTCTGAAAGAGCGTGTCGTCAAGGTCGCTCAGAACAACGGGTTTATTCATAGGTAACAATCTCCACGACGGCCGCAACCTCAGCCAGCGCTTTAAGAAGCTGCGTGTCAATACTTTCTGCGGGTGTCTCAGTACACACAAGAATGCGGTCAAACTGCTGGTGGGCGACGTTATAGACAAAATTGGGGATGCCCAGCCCGTAGTTATCCGTAAAGGAAATGGCGGACTCAATGGCATAACCAACGGCGATAGGGGAGCGGGTGGTCGATCCATAAAATGCCTGTGCTCCGGCAGCTTCGAGCCGTTCAGCAAGCAGGAACGGCTCCCAGACGAATTCCCCGGTCCCGAGAACCAGAATACGTTCCCCCTTGTGGACGGAGACCTCATGGCCGAGATCGGCCGCAGGTGCGAGCATCCCCAGTCGGCCCCAGGACTGTTTTCCCTGGATGTCCCATTCTCCTCGTGAAGTTACGTTGACTTTCGGCATGTCCGGGACAGGTGCATCAGGTAATGGGGTCCATCCCCACTTACCGCTTACAAGAGAAACCGAAGTGACTGGTAAGGTGCTGCGCTCGGACAAGGCTTTGCCACTCCAGTCGGTAAGCGTAACGGCTATAACCTGTTCAATATGTTGAAGCTTGCCGGTATTACGCAGGGCTGAAAGCAGGTTAATAAAGGTATTACCGGTGGTTGCCTCGTCATCAATCAAAACCAGCGTTCGTGCGTTGGTAACACGACGTCTTTTCTCTTCATCATCTGGCAGATAGATCAGATGATCGGTGGCGTGGCTGTGTTCTTCCTTGAACTCGCAAAGCAACGTGCCATCAACCGGGTGACGGGTAGAGGTCAGATAGACAGATTCAGGATGCTGGTGGCGCACTTCATCAAATACACCGGCCCCAAGCCCAACGGCGGTTTCAGCCATACCGATAAACAGTACGGGTCCTGTCAGTGTCGAGGGGAACTGGCTGGCAAGCTGTCTGTAGGCCTGCCGCATGACTGAGGGTGGCACGGGAATGTGCCTGCCGAGTACTTTGCTGACAAACAGAAAGGCGCGTTTCGGGTTACGTCTTTCAGCGATGTCAAACAGGTCATCGAGCGAAACTTCACCCTGGTCGCGGGTTACCTGAATCGTACCGCATGAGAGGGTACGGCGATAAATCATATCTTCGAGGATATCAGACATAAATACGCCTTAATTCAGAAGGTTAGAGAGTGATTCCGGGTATGCAATTACATCCGTAATGGATCTCACCGCAACCGGAGAAAAGGTGTTTTTAGCGCTCTGGCGCACCATATCTTCAGACATCAGACCGAGCTTAAAGGCAGCAAATAACCCAGGAAGGTTCACCCCGCTGTGAAGGGTATAACCCACCCCCCCTGACGGACGCATGTTGGTTTCAAGCAGCACCGGGTTGCCATTCACATCGTTTCGCGTCTGAACATTCACCAGCCCGTCGGCCTTCATAACCCTGGCGCAGTCACACGCCAGTTCCCAGGCGCTTCCTTCGTTTACCAGATACTGGATAACCCCTTCCTTACGGCGTCCCACGGCTGCGAGTATTTCGCCCTTATCCGCGAGGATATCGACGGAAAATTCCGGGCCTGGCAGGTACGGCATCAAAACAAGGGGTTTAAACGACTCAGCAGCTGATGCTGCTGCAATATACTGTTGCGGACTGACCAGACGATGTTCGGGATGATTAAAGACGGCCATAGGCGAAGCACTGTCATCAAAGCGCCAGAATCCCATGCCATAGATACCCGTCACCGGCTTCACGCATACCGGGCTGTCAGTGAACGGCGGGGCCGCGAGGTGTGTTTTTAATTCTGCCAGCGTATTCACCCGCCAGGATGGTACGACCGGGAGACCCTTTTGCTCCATAAACTGAGCAAAAGTAACTTTTTCGTCAGCCAGAGTTAACCAGTCGACGCCCGTTGCACCGGTAGTAAGGGTGGCACCGGTCGATTCAATGGCTGAACGGTGTTCTTCAAACCACTGGCTGTTACGGCCAGTATGAATATGGTGGATGCCGTAGGACTGAATGGTTTCCTGGATAAACTGAAGACGTTTTTGAGGATCTTCAGGTTCAGTCAAAGAATAGTCGGCAACGGAAAGGATTTCATTTCTTTCGTTACGGTGGGAGGCAAAAACGGTAATGGCAAAATTATTTTTTTTTGCAAATGATTTTACCCCCTGAATAATATCTCGCTGGGAGGATAAACCTTCCATAAACCAAATTTTCTTGTTCATTTTTTTTAATTATCCGGAACGCCATGCAAATTTATGATTGAGAAGTGAGTCTATGAGTGTCTAAGCTACATGTCAATCATAATATGATTAATAACTCCTGTGGTTATGGAGTGCGTCAGGTTTTTTGGATTCCTGATAACACATTGATATTTAAATTAAACTTAGAAAATTAACACCCTGAAAAGGATTTCTTTTTGTGTTTTTACAGAAAACTACCAAAATTTCCCTTGTCAGAGAACTTCATCATGATATGATTTTCTTCGTCAGTTACTAAATATACCTTTGATTGTCTCGGTCATTACCATTTTAAGGAATAAAACATGGTTTCATTAGTTAAGAACCAGACGGTATCACTCAGCAAAGAATCATCTGCATTAAGCCAGCTTCATTTCGGTCTCGGTTGGGATCCGGTTAAGAAAAAAGGTCTTCTTGGAGGATTGTTTGGAGGCAACGACTCAATCGATCTCGATGCTGGCTGCGTATTAATGGACAGCACCGGTAAAACAATTGACACCATCTGGTTCCGCAAACTGGAATCCACCTGCGGCGCTGTTGTGCACAGTGGCGATAACCTGACCGGTGAAGGTGACGGTGACGATGAGGTGATTAATGTCAACCTCTCCCGACTGCCTGCAAACGTTGAATACCTGGCGTTTACGGTAAACAGCTTCCGTGGTCAGTCGTTCAATGACGTCGAAAACGCGTTCTGCCGCGTTGTCGATCAAACCGGCAAAGAGCTGGCTCGCTACAAGCTGACTGAGCAGGGCTCACATACCGGGATCGTTATTTCTTCGCTGCGCCGTAATAACGGCAACTGGGACTTTACCGCCCTTGGCCATGCCTGTCGCGGCCGCACAATTGACGATATGCACTCCGATATCGTTTCAGCGGTTATTCGCTAATGAACCTGACGCCGGGGGGCAATGCCCCCGTTCCAGCCCAGGAGTTGCGGGTCCGGATCACCTCGGGCGGCCAGGTGGATGCTTCGGCGTTTCGCCTGTATGCCGACGGGAAGGTGCAGGGTGATGCGGACATGGTGTTTTATGGTCAGCCACGTAACGATGATGGTACCGTCAGCCTGGTCAGTGAAGGCCAGTACTCAACCTTTACTGTCGCGCTCAACCGGCTGAAACCTGATGTCCAGAAAATTGCGTTCACCGTGACCTGTGACGGTGGGCAGACGGCGTCCGGTCTTCGTAATCTTTCCATCGACGTGGAGCAAGGGGCTACCGGCCTGGTTAGCGGCAGTGTCGAACTGAGCGGCCGTCAGGAAGCAGCCTTAATTCTGGGTGAATTTTACCGTCGTAATAATGACTGGAAATTCCGCTTCGTTGCGCAGGGGTTCAACGGTGGACTTAAACCGCTGGCAGAGCATTTCGGCGTAAATATTGCCGACGAACCGGCTCCCGCAGCCCCGACTCCTCCGGTTGTAACCCCTCCGCCAG
This sequence comes from Enterobacter sp. JH25, assembly GCF_021725435.1. NCBI lineage: Bacteria > Pseudomonadati > Pseudomonadota > Gammaproteobacteria > Enterobacterales > Enterobacteriaceae > Enterobacter > Enterobacter sp. JH25. The sequence goes on from NZ_CP091320.1 coordinate 77,932, forward strand.
TTGAGACAAAAATCAGCCTGAGCAAGGTATCGCTGACAAAAGAGAAGCCTGCAATCAGCCTGACCAAACGGGATAACTTCGGTGAAATCCGGATCAACCTGAACTGGCACCGGGGCAGCGGCAAATCAGGCTTTGCAGGCATGTTCGGCTCCAAAGGAATCGACCTGGATCTGGGGGCCTTTGTTGAGCTTCAGGACGGGTATAAATCGGTCATTCAGGCGCTCGGTAATGCATTCGGTGATTATCGCGATGAACCGTATGTTCAGCTCAAGGGCGATGACCGGACGGGTGATGTATCAGACGGCGAGTGGCTGCATATCAATGGACGTGAATGGAAGCATATCCGCGAAGTGCTGATTTACGCCTTTATTTATGAAGGTGTTCCCAGCTGGGACAAGACTGATGGTGTGGTCACCATTCATGTGCCGGATCAACCGCCCATTGAGACCCGCCTGACCGAAGGTGAAAACCGTCGCACATTGTGCGCCATTGCCAGACTCGTAAACGAAAACGGCGCAATTAAAGTCGAGCGAATTAACCAGTACTTCAAAGGCCAGGACGAAATGGACCGGGCATTTGGCTGGGGATTTCGCTGGAGCGCCGGTTCTAAATAACACAGCAACAAAGGAAACAGGTATGAGCTTTTTCGACAAAGTTAAAGGTGCCATTAACTCAGGCCGTGACGAACTGACCCGCCAGGTTGGCCGTTTCAAAAACAAAAAATTCATGCAGGGCACCGTTGCTGTATGTGCCCGTATTGCCGTATCGAGTGACGGCGTAAGTTCGGAAGAAAAGCAGAAAATGATGGGCTTTCTGCGCTCTTCAGAAGAGCTGAAGGTCTTCGATACCAATGAGGTGATTGAGTTCTTCAATAAACTGGTTTCAAGCTTCGATTTCGATGTTGAAATCGGCAAGGGCGAAACCATGAAATACATCCTGGCGCTGAAAGATCAGCCTGAGGCCGCTCAGCTGGCCTTACGTGTTGGTATTGCCGTTGCGAAAAGTGACGGTAACTTCGATCAGGACGAGAAACTGGCCTCCCGCGAGATCGCTATCGCGTTGGGCTTCGACCCGGCTGAATTTGGCCTCTGATCCACATCCCTAAGGGTAAAATATGGTTTCCACACACATCGGCTTCCCGACTGAAACGGTCATTGTTTTTATTGCGCTTTCAGTCGGTGCCATCTTTATTGACCTGTTTATGCACCGTGATGACAAGCCTATTTCGCTGAAGAGTGCGGCGCTCTGGTCCGTATTCTGGGTTGTGGTTGCGATGGCATTTGCCGGTTTCCTCTATATCCACCACGGTGCTGAGGTTGCCAGTCTGTTTGTCACGGGTTATGCGCTGGAGAAAGTGCTGTCGGTCGATAACCTGTTCGTCATGATGGCCATCTTCTCCTGGTTCGCCGTTCCGGATCGTTATCGCCACCGTGTTCTCTACTGGGGGATCATTGGTGCCATTGTCTTCAGGGGCATCTTTGTCGCCATCGGTACGAGCCTGCTGAGTCTGGGGCCGTATGTTGAAGTTGTCTTCGCTATTATCGTTGCCTGGACAGCGGTCATGATGCTTAAAAGCGGTGATGACGATGATGAAATTGAGGATTACTCCCAGCATCTGGCTTACCGCATGGTTAAACGCTTCTTCCCTATCTGGCCGAAGCTCAGAGGGCATGCCTTCCTGCTTAACCAGAAGGAAGTGGATGCTGAACTGGCGAAACCAGAAAACAGCGATGTCACCATTGGCCGTGGTAAAAAAGCGGCGCTGTATGCGACCCCGCTGTTCCTGTGTGTGGCTGTGGTTGAACTCTCGGACGTAATGTTCGCGTTTGACTCGGTACCGGCAATCATTGCCGTCAGTCGTGAACCGCTTATCGTCTATAGTGCCATGATGTTTGCTATCCTGGGCCTGCGTACTCTGTACTTTGTCCTTGAGGCACTGAAACAGTACCTGGTTCATCTGGAGAAGGCCGTTATCGTGCTGCTGTTCTTCATCGCGGCAAAACTCGGCCTGAATGCGACCGATCACATCTGGCATCATGGTTACAGCATCGCGGCAACAACCAGCCTGTATGTTGTACTGGGTGTACTGGCGCTGGGCATTCTCGCAAGCGTCATGTTCCCGGGCAAACCTGAATCTGAGGAAAAGGGGAGTTAATCCCCTTAAGTGTTAACCTGAACAATTACTAATCGAAGAGGTTATTTTATGAGTGTTTCTCTTTCCAAAGGCGGGAACGTCTCCCTAAGTAAAGCAGCTCCGTCAATGAAAAACGTCCTGGTGGGCCTTGGCTGGGATGCGCGTTCAACAGACGGTCAGGACTTTGACCTGGATGCTTCAGCATTCCTGCTGGCCTCAAACGGCAAAGTGCGCGGCGATTCAGATTTCATCTTCTATAACAACCTGACGTCATCCGACGGTTCCGTAACGCACACCGGCGATAACCGCACCGGTGAGGGCGATGGTGATGATGAATCGCTGAAAATTAAACTGGACGCCGTCCCGTCTGAAGTTGACAAGATCATCTTCGTTGTGACCATCCACGATGCTCAGGCTCGTCGCCAGAGCTTTGGTCAGGTATCCGGTGCGTTTATTCGTCTGGTTAATGACGATAACCAGACTGAAGTTGCTCGCTACGATCTGACCGAAGATGCGTCCACTGAGACTGCCATGCTGTTCGGCGAGCTGTATCGCCACAATGGTGAGTGGAAATTCCGCGCAGTAGGTCAGGGTTATGCTGGTGGTCTGGCATCTGTATGTGCTCAGTACGGCATTAACGCGTCCTGATCAAAAAGTAACTTTTCTACCCGGGGCTGTTAATGCAGCCCTCATTCAACTGTTTGCAGGAGCTAAAAATGGCAGTTTCTCTCGTAAAAGGCGGCAATGTATCTCTGACCAAAGAAGCACCAACCATGAATGTTGCTATGGTTGGCCTAGGCTGGGATGCCCGTGTAACCGATGGTCAGGGTTTTGACCTGGACGCTTCCGTGTTCGCAGTAGGCGAAGACGGTAAAGTGTTGTCAGATGCGCATTTCATTTTCTTCAATAACAAAACCAGCCCTGATGGCGCGGTAGAGCACCAGGGCGACAACCGTACCGGTGAAGGCGACGGCGACGATGAGCAGGTCAAAATCGATCTGACCAAAGTCTCAGCAGATATCAAAAAACTGGTGTTTGCCGTTACCATCTATGATGCAGAAGCGCGTAAACAAAACTTCGGCATGGTGAGCAACAGCTTCATGCGCGTTTACAACAACGACAACGGCACGGAAATTGCCCGTTTCGATCTGTCTGAAGATGCCTCAACCGAAACCGCTATGGTCTTCGGTGAACTGTATCGTCATGGCGCTGAGTGGAAGTTTAAAGCTGTCGGTCAGGGCTTTGCCGGTGGCCTGGCGGCTCTTGCCACCCAGCACGGCGTTAACATCTAAAATAACGCTGAATCATACCCCGGCAATGCCGGGGTTTTTTTTGGTTGCGATCCGCTATCAGGAGGGGGGGGGCAGAAAGGGTTCGGGAATCTCAGAAAGCAGAGAGATGTTAATTCTGACGTGAGCCTTTTAAAGGCAGGAAACGGATTTTTCTCTGGTTGCTGGTTAAAGCCTGTATTCCGTGCCTTATATCAACAGCATGCCCCTCTGATATATGTTACGTTTGCGACTTATGAAGGCACGGGTTCTGGAAGATAAAATACCCGACCAATGGAAATTCCAATTCAACAGGTATAGAAACTTCAACGTGATGAAATATGGTGTCACACCATATATACGCCTCACCAGAAATCCAGCGTCCTGAACTAAGCCAGGGGAACCTATATAAACGCTGCGCTTTAAAATAATCAAAAATCAGGAGAGTTAATGTGAATCTACAATCCGGACAAAACATACCACTTCAGCAATCTGCGATCAGGCTGAATCTTCAGTACCCTACCAAATCCGGCTTTAAAGGCGAACCCGATACCTGCCTGTTCCTGCTTAATGCTCAGGGAAAGGTCAGCGGCGATTCTGACTTTATCTTTTACAATAATCTGTCTTCTCCTGAAGGGGCAGTAAAGCTCGTTACCGGTTCTCAGCAGTCCAGCATTGAGATAGCACTGGATCGTGTTCCTGCGAACATCAGTAAAATTGCAATCACAGTTGTCATTGATGGTGAAGATACCATCAGTGGGCTCAGTTCGTTGAGCATGCAGGCTCAAGGAATCGCTGAGTTCCAGGCTGAGACTCAGGGCCGCAGTGAGAAAGCAATTATCCTGGGTGAAGTATATCGGCACAATGGCGCCTGGAAGCTTCGTGCGCTCGGGCAGGGTTTCAACGGTGGTCTTGAGCCTCTGGCCATTAGCTATGGCGTTGATGTCGCACAGCCAGCTCCGCAGCCAGCAAAGCCTGCTCGTATCAGTCTGGAAAAGAAACTGGAAACCAGATCTCCGCGCCTTGTAAGCCTCGCTAAAAAAGCCTCGGTCAGTCTTACTAAAAATAAACTGGACACCCTTGAGGCAGCGGTTGCATTTGTACTTGACGCATCCGGCTCAATGAGTGGCCAGTTCAGTAAGGGTAACGTTCAGTCTGTGCTGGACCGCATCGCCGTTCTTGCCGCCCAGTTCGACGACGACGGTGAAATGGATGTCTGGGGATTTGGAGAGAAGCATAAGAAGTATCCAAACGTCACACTGGACAACCTGGACACATATATTCAGTCCATTCGCGGGGCTGGAAAGCGTTCAGCCTGGGAGAACCTGCCGGGCCTCGGAGGGACAAACAACGAGCCTCCTGTGATGGAAGAAATAGTCGACTACTTTAAGGACTCGAAAATCCCGGTGTATGTTGTATTTATTACCGATGGCGGGATCAGCAAGACCCGGGCGATTAAAGATGCAATCCGGCGTTCTGCCAACTACCCCATCTTCTGGAAGTTTGTCGGCCTGGGTGGTTCAAGCTACGGTATCCTCAAAAATCTGGATGACTTTACTGACCGCCGGGTTGATAACACCCACTTCTTTGCCATGGATGATTTCGGTTCGATTAGCGATGAAAAGTTATATGATAATCTACTGGAAGAATTCAGACCGTGGATCGATGAAACAAAAAGGTTAGGCATCCTTTAATACGCACAGTTTGAGCTTGGTTGAATGAGCTCTACAGCAGCTTAATACTGTAGAGCCTTTGTTCATTGGAAATCGTACAGGGAGGCGCATATGGACCGCATCAAGTACCTGAAATGGATAGCTGAAGAATCACCAAGTACGGCTCAGCAGCTGGTGGCCTGGTTAAACAGAGCAAGGCACTATACGCCCGACATGAAAGAGCATCAGGCAGGTGTACAGATTCAAGAAAAGGGGATTGTTGTAGGGCTTAGACAAAGTACTAATCGTTATCATGGAGATTGTCTGACCATACATGTGGTACGGCTTCCGGAAGAAATACAAAACAAGGGATGGTTTAAGTCTTTTCTGAAGCTTTGCTGTGAATCGAATCCCTGGTGCGATGTTGTAATAGAAGACGTGAAAAACCCATATTTATTAAGCTTTTGTAAGAAACTAAACTTTACTGTATTAGATGAATTTTACCCGAATACTTACATAGTAAACACAGATGCCATTATGAGTTTACCTATCCCACCCTTAGGGAGATACGAAACCTATCTTTATTAAACCTGCGAACCTTTACCGGTTGCGTGGGGAGCGGATGGACTTCGGCTAAAGAAAAATCACATCGTCTATTTTGACCAGAAAAAGCTAATCTGCTTGATGTAATGCAGAAACGCATTACATTAATATCTTCTCCCAACAATCACCTGAACAATTCCCTGATTGCTTTTCACCTCATACCAGTGCTGGCTCATAGTTAGTCCTTAAGCAAATTTGTTATCGGAATAAAGAACGAAGCCAGCCTCATCGAGGCGCATAACCTTCTTCCCTTAACGCCTGTTGTAATTTTTCAATTGCGCTTTTCATTACCCAGGCTTCTTCGTCACTCACAGCACAGCCACGAAGATCGCTCCAGCTCAGACGTTTAACTAATTGAGCAAGGGCCATAGTTTCATTCTCATCAAGCTGCAAACTCAGTGTCTCAATACCTTCCACTATCTAACCTCCCTTATACTGAAAAATGGCGCTTTATTTCTGACCAGATGCCGAAGCCTTGAATGCGGCCGGAACTGCCGTTGTTTCTACTTTACAGAAATGGAATTAAAAAGTGGTGGTGCTGGGCACGTTTCTTTTCCAGTCGGGGTTTAAGCCAGAGCCGAAACTCATTCAACTTCTCAGCAGCCAAAACCGCTTCAACGGGGAAAACTTTATATTTACCCTGCTGCTGAGGTTCACCCAACCATCGCCTGATGGCTCCGTCAGTCCATAAACGAGTCTCTTTGAGCCTGGTTACAGTGACCCATTTCCTGGACCATTCATCAAATTGTCGCTGGCGATCCCGATAACGTTGTTCTTCCTGCTGACGAAGCCAGTCACGATCAACAGCGAATTTTCGGTATCCAACAAAGAGCCCTTGTACTTTGGCCATGACAACATTCCGGTTTGCTTAGAACTGTTCAGACAGACATGTCAGGGATAAAGCTGAAGAAAAAGGTACAACGAAGAATAACCAAGACATAGGCCTGCCGGGTAAGTGGTGCGGTGCACAGGACTGTCGGAAAGTACGCTCAGAGAGGGTCGTTTAAGCATGATGCACCACCGCCAGCCAGCCTTAATAATGGTAATGTACCACTGGGTTACCAGACAGACCAGTAACGCATCAAACATAAAACTGTTTTTTAAAAAACGTCAGGAACGTAGCCTGACCTTTTAACCAGTGGTGTAAAAAACATACAGATTGCTCTGAGGTATGAGGTTCAGCAACTAGCCTTGTCGACGCAGAAACATTAAGTAATCAATAGCAGCTATCGCAAACAATGGTGAAAACCACCACGTGCTTTTCAACAAGCCAAGCGGCAGAAAGAGTACAGTTGCCATCGAATAAACAAAAACACGAACCATACCATCTGTAATAAACATAGGCTATTTGCAATCTGAGGTTGGATTGTAGATTTTAGTTAGAAATGGATCAAAGTCCGTTTTGTGCAAAACTTGGTTGACAACCCTCTTTTGGAAGATGTGCCGTTTCGTGCAAAAGTTGGTTGGAGGCCAAGATGGCAGAGTTCGTAGGTTCGGCTGCTTCGCAAGCTGATTTCATTTGGAAGAACGCGGAAGACCTGTGGGGGGGGATTTCAAGCATACCGACTTCGGCAAGATCATTTTGCCGTTTACTCTGCTGCGTCGATTGGAGTGCGCACTGGAGTCTACACGGGAAGCATCGCTCGATAGCCAACCAGCCACGATTGAGTTCTTAGAAGCAGAGTTCAGTGTTGATTTCGATGCGCTGCTATCTTGACCGCCAATCAGACCCGCATGGTTCAGGTTTGTGTATGAGAGTCCCCAAATGGCTGTAGTTCTAACCAAAGCCTTGATTGAAGCCGGCCGCGCCGGAAATAGTGGGTACAGAAAAGGCAGTTGCTTGCGCTGGGCGTAAGTTACCCGCCGAAAAGCGGCTGGATCGAACGACTGATCGGCACTGAGGTATCTGACGAGCAGTACGAACGCTTTCTGGGGCACAGCACGAGCAAGCAGGCTGAACAGATCCTACGCGGAGAGCAGCCAGCCAAGGGGCTTCAGTATGCAAAGCGAGCGAAGAAGCTCGCTTCTGAAAGAAAAGCCACAATTGATCTGGATAACGAGCACCTGTCTGAAATCGAAAAGTATCGGTAGCCCTAGACTTTTAGCCGCTGAAGATCTCTTAGATACCATTGGTGAAACTTGCTGAAGTCAGCCTTCTGTTTCTCTACCGTGCTGTTATAGATCGCATCACTGGTAACCGCACAAGCAGTCCAGCCAGCCTCATAGACGAAGCGAGTAGCTATCGGTGACTTCTTCGGGGTGCTATCCCAGCGGTTTTTGAGCCACCGCGCAAGCCCTTCATCAAGAGGGACCACCAGATTTAGCTGCTGTTTTGTGCGAGTGATACCGACATAAAACAGCCGACGTTCCTCCTCGATTTCCTCTTCGGCCGGAGGGGTGTTCATCGATGTGCGAACGCTGTAAACATCATCGGGTTTGCCGCCAGGAAATTCCTGCTCATTCAGCCCGATCAGTATTACGTTATCCCACTCCAGCCCCTTGGAACCATGCAGTGTGGAAAGGATGAAGGGATCGCAGTCAGTAGCAGCCTCGCCTGGATTCAAGATAAGGTTTAAAAACGTGCGGGAATCGATCTTACTGGAGTCAAGTAGCTCCCCGATCCTCACGACCCCTCGTTGCTGGTCGTTCGATCCAGTGCGAGTTACACCCTCAGAGCCAACACTATCAATGAAACCCTCCATACTCAGGCGTCGTAACACATCGATAGCAGGCGTTTCCTCTCCGTCTTTCTGGCAGATAGTGGCGAGCCTGCCCAGCCGATCTTTTTGGTATTGTGCGCCCTCGAATAACTGACCTAGAGCAGACCATAGGTCGGCGTGCGGAGCCATCAATCCACTGAGCGCCGCTTTGAATTGCCCTTTCTGCCATCTAAAACCAGCCTCCTTCAGAAAGCCGTAAACAATCGCTTGTTTGTTGGGATGGTTTTCCAGTAGCCGCAGATCGCCGTACACAGACAGCAAGACGCCAACTACCAGTATCCCGATTTCGGTGCGGGTGTGTAATGCGCTTGAACCATTGAGGTAGCGATAAGGTAGCCCACACAGGCGTAAAGCAATTTCCGCCTCAGCAAGGTTCGCCTTAGTGCGGGACAATATGGCTTGTGTTCCACTGCTCACCGAGAGGTTTGATAGCACCTTGGATAGGCAGTTATCAAAGTGCAATCTGACCTCTGTTTTGGGGGTGCTAGGATGACTGACACAAAGCTTGGTCAGCTTTGTAGAGTTGCGCCGAATTACCGAGTTAGCCATCAAGGAAAGCTCATGGCCAAATCTGAACGTGCATGACAGTTGAAACACCTTCGTATTCGGGTAGTGCCTTTCAAACAGTCCGCCGATAAAGTCTGGTCGAGCACCACGCCACTCATAAATACACTGGTTAACATCACCAACAGCCATAACCGACGTATCCGACTTAGATAGCAAGCGGGTCATGTCATGCTGTATCAGGTTAACGTCCTGATATTCATCAACAATGATGTGCTTGAAGTGGGCACCAAGGCTGCTGTCATTACGCAACAGTGCGACAGCCTCAATCAAACAGTCATCAAAGGTTCGCAGACTGTTTTCCTCCAGCAGCTCACAATAGCGGCCATAGGCGTGAATAAACTCCCGTTTGATGTTGCTGAACGTTGGATCATTGGCAGCATCAACAGGAGTTACGGCCGCCGCCCGGCAGCGAGCAATAAACAGCTCGAAGTTTTCAATTTCATTGGGGTCAATATAATTCGCCTCATGGTCAAAGCCATAGCGGTAGGCTTGCTTTACCAGTTGCTCATAGCGGTAGTCGCTTGGAGTAATGAGGTCTTTCTTCTTGATTATCTGTTGGCGTTCTCCGTAACCAACAATCTTTAAGGCCAAGCTGTGGAACGTGCGGATTTCTGGAATCACGCTCGACATCAGTGCCGTCTTCAAGTTCTCCGTGAAGCTCACCTGCGCCGACTTGTTGTACATCAGGATCAGAATGGAGCGAGGATCAGTTCCCGTCTTGACCAGCCGCTCAACGCGCTTTACAAGTGTGGTTGTTTTCCCGCTACCAGGTACGGCTTTTACCAACGCATGTCCGGTGTCATGGCTGACAATACTTTTCTGCTCCCAAGTCAGTCTTTTGGTCATGCCTTAACCTTGTAATTGGCGCACTGACGGGCCTCGGTGTAGGGAACGATCTTTGCCTTACTGTGACATTGCAGATAGCCATCCTCCCATCGGCCTGCTTGCTCGCACATAATGCAGTTGGGAAATAGTGAATGAGGATCGGCGTGACGGATAAAAGCTCGTAAGTTATCAGCCAGCTCAGCGGCCCCTAACGATCTAGGCCATGTGTTCACGTCAGAATTGATTGTTAAATCCACTTCAGCGAGCGGCATCGTTTGTTCGTTGAGTCGGCCGGAACCACTTAAACTCCAGACAGACATATCCACGTTACCTACTGAGCAGACGCCGCTACAGGTGTCCACAGATTGAAACGGGGGAAGCCAGTTGAATACTCTCAGGATCTTCTCCTTGATCGAGTAGGCCCCGGTAAGCAACATCTGAATATCAGAGGCAGATTGGACCTTAAACTCAAGAATCGGGATACCGGCTTCGATCTTGTCTTGAGAGCAGGGGTGTGTGACACAAATCTCTACGTAGCAACGCCTTTCGCCAGTCGTATCATACAACATCACGTCTGGTCGCAGCCCTGTGACCTTATCGTGTTTTTCCAGCTCTGCCTGATCGAAAAATTGAGTCAAGTTGTAGCGTGCAGGCACGGATTTTACGCACTGACGTGCTTCGTCTCTAACCAAGGCTAAACGAGAACCATTACAGGCAACCCGGCGCTCCAGCTCAAGGCTAATAGGCATTTCACGGCTGAGAGCTTGTTGGTAGCGATAGAAGAATGCTTCTTTGCCGCACTTGTGAAGATAGGTTTCAAGGGCACAGCATTCTTCCGAATGGCGAAAGTGCTTAGCGTTGAACTCGCCCATTACCGGGGTCAGGGGGCTCTTACAACCTGGGCAGGTGTAAGTATGTGAGCGCAGGGCAGCGCCAATGTGCGTGAGGGTGCCCTCGCCGTCTAGCGCGTAAGCGTATTGTATTGAGCTGGATTGAGTTGTCATGACTGCGTATCCTCCCAAAAAAATCCAGCTAAGAACAGACCTTACGGCAGGCAAATGGTAAGTAGTGCTTCTTGAAGCAGTCGAGTGTACAGCGGCTCAGTGAAAAAGCTAATCGCCCGCTCAACAACCTAGTGATACTGGTGCAGATTCGACAATGAGTTAATGCCCGGAGAGCATCTGCAAGACTTCTAGCTGGAAGGCATTCCAACCAGCCCTCGCTTCTGAAAAGCCGTCAGGAAACGGTAAAATCCAACCAAGTGAGCAACTTCACTTGATCAAAGATCTAAGGCTAGAATGATGGAATTCCAACCTTAGTTTGCAAATAGCCTAAACATATAACTTCCTCTGAGGATTTAAAAGAATTCTCAGATGTCTTGAAAGCTACTTTTTAAACTTTCTCATTCTGAGAAGCATATTTAATTTTGCTGCGTCTGCTCGTGCTGCTGCTACAGAAAGGGCTTTATGCAGTGAAACTACCACGACAAACAAACAGAACATCGACCAGAATCCATCCATTTCGTTTACCTAATCGTTGAGGTTTTTATTCGGGATATCTGGCTAAATAGGACTACACAGATACCCAGTTAAACCCCCCGCTTACATAACACTCCGGTTCCTCACCAGACGTTTTATTCTATCGCGGTCTGTGGTTATCAGAAGCTGCATAAACCGGTTATTTAGTCCGTTACGCGAAAATTATTGAGGATCCGGGCTGTTAAACTGTTCTTCCTCTTTCGCTTCCGGAGAAAAGGGGAGGTGTCACCCTGCGGCCGGGTAGTGAAAGGGATTTGACGTAATTCAGGCGAAGGGCGAACAAGACCGCAAAGGACGCCCGGGCGACCGGATACCTGCCGGGTTGTGCGAAGTAAAAACCGGAAGCAGTGATAACACAAACAGGCCCCTACAGCGTAAGGATTGTGATGGACGATAAAGAGCAATTTACGAATCTTGTGGCAAAGCATGCCTCCGGACTCACCGAAGAGCAGCTGGCCGGTTACGATGCCTGTTCCCTGGATGGTGAATGCGTCACGCCTTCATACGAGGTTTTCCGGGGGTATCGTACCCGCCATACCCTGGATGAATTTCTGGAGATGGCCATATCGCTGAATGCCATCCACCCGGATGAATATTTAACGGATATGCTGCTTAAGCCTCATGAGGTGATCGGCGCTCTGGCCGATGAAGGCGACCAGCTGAACAACGCCACCCCGGTTTATTTCTTCCCGGATACCGGCGTCTATGCAGCGGCCGTCAGTGAAACCCGGGTGCTCGATGCCTGGCTTTGCTGGCCATGCTACCCGGCGAACTGGTAACGCGGCCGTTGGAATTGCACCGGCAGGATACGAATTTAACCGACCCCGTGGCGGGAAGGTTATCACAATTGCATGTCCTCATCCCTCAAGCCCCCTGCCAGGCCCTAACGTGCTGTCAGGCTTCGCCTGATTCCCGATCTGCGCCGGTACTTCAGCCGATAACTTTTTGTTTTCTTTTTATTTTCTCCCCATTTCCTCAAAGTTCGCGGGCGGCGTGGACAGGGCACCATTGCCGCATGTGGGGTCTTAATAAGGGCAGGGTGGTCAGGTTTGCTCGATGCCGGGGGTAGGCCCTACCCTTTATGGGATGAGGACATGCAATTCACTAAATTAATCGACAGCACCGGTGGTGACTTATCTGTAACGGGTCAGTTTTGATACGGGGAATGTTTCAGGGTTAAGATCTGGAATCATAAAAATATACGCTCCCGTTCAGGACATACGACTTGAAATGGATAATGCCATTAAAGGAATTCCAGCCTTTCGTCGATAACAGTTTCTGACCATCGCCATAACCATGTCATGGAGGAGACTAACCGTGTTTCAGAGGTGAGCTGGTGCCTGGCAAAACATACAAACTCAAATATCAGGAAGCGAGTTTAGTTGTTTATAACATGCAGCCGTGTAACTGATTAGGTACCGGCAAAAGGAGGAAATAATGTTTGAAAACTACGTTTGTAAAATCTATGTAAGCAATGATCCTCATTTTAGTAGCCATCTCGAAGCAACTGCGTTTGGTTTCGATAATGGTCAGCAGCAAAAGATTCTCACCGCAGCCCATGTTGTTACCAATGCTCTTGGAAAAATTTATCCCGTCAGCAATACACTTAAACTTTACGTCAAATTTCTTAACCATCAAGGACTGGTGAACGAAGAGCCTGTTCTAGTCGATTTCATTCTCAATGAGGCTAATGACAGGGCAGACTTTAAAGACGGCATTCCGTTTGTTGACAGTGCAGAAATCGTATTACCAGCTGGAATACAACAGCCTGTAAGTAGTTACTTTAAGGTCCTGGCTCCCGCAGCTGGCATGGGTACATTGGGTGTCGGATATCCAATGAATGAGACAACAATTTCGACATTCCCTGGTGAAGTTTCAGGCATTTGGCCTTTAAATTGCTCAAATCATTCTCCCCAACATCTCACAACTCGCTTTGTAATAGCACATTTCAACACCGATGGTTGCTCTGGTGGACCCTATGTCGTCTCCGAGAATGACGAGCATTTTGTCATTGGAAGTCTGGTTGGAATAATGTCTGGAACCTGCCCAGATTCAAATCCACACATGTCTGTTCAGTCCGCTACTGATTTTTAGCAAAGTCAGTTCCAAAATGACGCTGGCACGATAGTTATTTTGGGTCTGCCCGATATGGCGTCTGCCCTTACTAACAGCAACAGCATTGAAACTGACAAACATGAACTCGAAAGTGCCACAATAGTAAGTCATGATTTCTTCATCACTTTTATGGTGCTCTTTTTCACCTATCACACAGCAAGTTATGAATACGAGGCCTGTAATGGACGCTACCGAAACTGAAGAGCTCGAAAAAATTCGCAAGAAGGCAATGGATGAAGTTACAAGTGCTCTTCAGGCGCTTGAAAATAAGTTCCCGGGTATTACTGAGGGCGCAGCAGCTTTGGCGGGGTCAGGCGTAGGCGCAGCGGCTTCCTTCGGTGCTCTCTATACGCTTGGTACAACGGGAGTGTCAGCAGCAGGCATAACCTCCGGGCTCGCTACAGCAGGGTCTATCGTCGGTGGCGGTATGGTTGCAGGCATTGCGGTATTGGCCGCACCTGTAGCTGTGTTAGGGATTGGCGGGTACGCGATAGTGAAACACAAAAAAAATGCGAAACTGACAGCCGCCCTTAGTCAGGCCATCCAAAAGCTCTACGAAGTTCAGGAAAGGTTGATGTCGAATGCGGAATATTTTAAGGCAGAAATTGCTGGCATCAAGGCAACAATCGACATGCTTACTAAGAAAGCTCCAAAAGGTAGCCTGGTCGCGGTGAGGTAAACACATGAGTCAGTCTCCTTATGATGATGAGTTCAGGGCCATCCGTTATATTCAGCTCCGTGGTCAGGATATCGCGAACGCTCACGAGACAATTAACAGTGATATAGAGAGCCTTAAGGCACAGTTGACCGGGCTAATCAGCGGCACTGAACTTGATGAAGCGGAGCATCTGGCGCTTAAAGAACATCATCTGCGAGAAATGACCCCTTCAGATACTGCCATGCATTCTACTGGTCTCAAGACTATATATAGCGAGGCTAACCAGCGTGTATGCGGTGATATTGGACTGGCCACAATACTCTCCACGGATGACTTGGCTGTTGTAGATGCCCGGATCCAGAATCATATTAAAGAATTTAATGATCGCTACGCACTCGACGCCTGGGATTATGCTATTGCCTGCGGATGCGGGCTCATAGCATCCATGCTGGATTTACTTTGCGTCAGAGCCCCGCCAAAACCTACGGTGAGCTTTACGGCAGAAGTGGATGGTATTTTCAATAAACAGGTGCAGAAAGCCTTCAATGCCATTTTGCCGGAGGACCTGAGTACAAAACTCTCAGATTTGTTCCCTATAGGGGCACCAGACAGTTCGATCAGCAGCGATTTAGTGGGTGCGGCCGGTGGCGTTTTGTCTCCCACAAATCACCGCTTAAGAGCTTTGTCACACGATCCCGTACTGGGCATTATTTTCGGTATAAAGGATATGCTGAACGGGACCTGTACGGTGGTTCAGAATGGACAGATCGTGGTTTATCCTTCCAGTAAAGGCGTTACAGACGAAACCAATATTTTCAGGCTCATCGCCAGAATGTTTGGACACCTGGCATCGGATGTTAATGCCCCCTCAGCAAAAGGAAACCGTGGCATGGGGTTACCGGCTCCTTTTATGGGGCTACTTCGTATGCTTGAGGGGATCCCTGTGGGGAGTTCTAACTTCGGCAAACAAATAGAGTACATGTATGTCAACGGGTATGACTTTCGTCAGTTTATCGTGACAAGTATTCCGATGAGCATAATGGAAGTTTTGATGCGGGTTTTCTATGTGGCGAAACAGGTATCGCTGGGAAAAGGAGCTTTTGGGGAGACCTTACTGGATACCATGCCGTTGCGGCTAAATCCACGCTTCCGGATGATGCTTGCCCTGGGTTATGGAACTTCCAGTGCTGTTAACGCAGGTAAAATGTATATCACCGGCAATATTCTCAATGCGAATTACGCCTCCTGGATGGGGTTGGCCTGGAATGGTTTTCACTCACTCAAGTGGTCCCTTTATCAGCGACACTTAAAGCTTTGGGCCGGTATTGAAAAGGCAGAACTGGAACGGCTTCAGAACAATATAGACAGCATCGAGGCATTGACCATCATAGCAGGAAACTTGCCAGTCAAGTAACATTCACCGGAGCACCTCCGGAACCCCATAGCCCACCAGCTGCTAAAAATGTCTGCCTTTGCTTTTAATACTCTCTCTGCCTCCTCCCCGAGGCAGAGAGTAGCTCGTAGTTATTTATACAGCTCACAACAGGGCCATAAGATACTCCGCTTCTCGTTTACCGATGATCCTGATCTGTCAGCTCTCTTACCGGATGCTGTACGAGCGTAACGGCTTATTATTGATAGTTCTCTCATATCAAACCTCATAAAGATTTATGCTGCCACTTAGTAACAGCCTAAAGGTTGTACTCTCTATTTAACAGCTTTTAGGCTGTTAATTTGATATTACAGCTTTTAGGGTGTATGTTTAGAAAACAGCGTACAAGGTGTATCAGAGGAACTACTGAGGCCAGCTTATGATCAATAATGATTACCCGTTAAACACGCTCAACCAGTTGCGTCCCTTGCTCATTGGTTTTCGCAAGGCGAATGGCCTGACGCAAAAAGACCTGTCCGAAAGGTTAGGGGTCACTCAACAGACATACTCACGTCTGGAAGCCAACCCTGCCAGTGCGAGCATTGAACGGCTATTCAAGGTGTTTTCTATCCTGGGCGTAAAAATCAGCTTCTCCTCGACAACCGCCTCTTCAGAGGGGAAGCAGACGGAAGAAATGCTTAAATCAAACTCACCTGCACGACAGGAGAAATGGTAACGATATGAGCCGGAAACAGCAGCGTCTGGCAATCTGGATGAACGGAATCAAAGTCGGATACTGGGAAAAAAGTAAAGGGGTAGACAGCTTACAATACCTTCCTGACTGGAGTGCAGACGAACAGGGAAGGCCGCTGTCATTGTCCCTTCCTTTTACTCCCGGGAACCAGGTCTGGCGTGGAAATGTGGTACGTGACTATTTTGATAATTTACTCCCGGACAGCGAAGGCATACGCAGACGTCTGGCAATGCGTTACAAGGCCGATAGCCTGGAGCCTTTTGATCTTCTGACGGAGCTGGGAAAAGACTGCGTGGGCGCGATACAGCTGCTTCATGACGGAGATGAACCCACAGATTTATATTCCGTGAAGTATCACCCGCTTACTGAATCAGAAATTGCGGCAACTTTGCGTAATACCACGGAGACATTGCTACCGGGCAGGCCAGAAGATAACGACGACTTACGTTTATCTATTGCCGGTGCTCAGGAGAAAACAGCCCTACTGTGGCATGAAGATCGGTGGTGTATGCCGGAGGGTAATACACCAACGACGCATATATTCAAGCTACCGCTCGGACTTGTGGGGAACATGAAAGCCGACATGCGCTCGTCGGTTGAAAATGAATGGCTCTGCTCGGTACTTCTCGAACAGTACGGGCTCCCCGTGGCAAGAACGCAGATTGCTCACTTTGAAGATCAGAAAGCGCTGGTGGTAGAACGTTTTGACCGAAAATGGTCAGGAAACGGACAATGGATCATTCGTTTACCCCAGGAGGATATGTGTCAGGCCCTGGGCATTTCGCCATTACGAAAATATCAGGCGGACGGCGGGCCAGGTATATCGGAAATTATGGAAGTTCTGAGTAATTCAGACCGTGCTGAGCGTGACAAAGCGCAGTTTTTTATGACGCAGATAGTTTTCTGGATGATGGCCGCAACAGATGGCCACGCTAAAAATTTCAGTATTTCTATTGGGCCACAGGGACGTTATCACCTTACACCACTCTATGATGTGTTGTCGGCATGGCCGGTGATCGGTCATGGGAACAATCAGATATCCTGGCAGAAGTGCAAACTGGCGATGGCCGTACGTGGCAGTAGCAACTATTACCAGATATATCGAATACAACGACGCCACTGGATCAGGCATGGTGAGATAACCGGCCTGAGTAAACAGCAGACAGAGGCGATGATAGAGGAAATCATCGCCAGAACCCCGGGTGTCATTGAACGTGTTAGCGGGCTTCTTCCGGACCAGTTCCCCCAGCAGCTTGCGGAAAGTATTTTTGATGGAATGAGGCAGCAATGCAGGCGCCTGGCTGAGAAATGACAGCCGCAATTTATAGTGTGCATGTTTTCAGAATAGCTGATGTAAGCGTGAGGATTCAGTATGACTGAAGAACAAAAAAGAATAGAGCGGGCTATTGAGTTGGCTTGTCGTTACGGCGGAACCGATGAAATGCATCATCTGCAATGGGTCGTGGATCAGATGGTAAGAGAACTTGCTGGAGAACGTTATGCACAGATTGTAGCAGATGCCACCAGCGGAGAAGATGGGCCTGATACTTACAAATGGAGTGTTGGGATCGCGCCTTAGCATCTGTCAGTCTGGGGATGAAAACGTACTTAACATCCAGCGAATTCCCAGACTTCACATTAAGACTAGAGTAACGGCCGCAATCACGTGAGAGAAAAAAATGGCAATTTTAGCAATCATTGCAGTTATCGCCCTGGGTGGGTACGCCTGCGGGTTTATTAAAGCCCGTGAGCTGAGCGCTTTGCGTAAAGAAATGAAACTATACGTGGATCGCATGGAAGCGGCGGAGCTGGACTTACACGCAATCAGAAGTGTAGCGGAGCACCGGTTGCACGGTGCAGGTAAACAGTTTGCCGACCTTTACAGCCGTATCGACGGTGCAACTGTGACGCTGACACCCGAAGATCAGCTGTTACTGGCAACGATGCCATTTAATATTCAGGATGTAGAAGACATCGTAAACGAGCGCGGTCCAAAGACAATTAGCGGCCGTCCATTCTGGGAAGTTGAGCCAGGCCCGCATGACTATGAATATGGCCCGCAATATCCGTATTTCCCAGACCAGCGCTAGGAAGAGATCAAGATGAGAGAGCCAAGACCCCGCCATACCTTGCAGGTCATTCGAGTGCCTTCTCTGGAGGTTCAGGATCTGGGGCTGACCAGCTTTGATAGCTGGCTTGACGAGAACGGTTATGACAAAACGAATGCCAGAAATAACCGTACCATCTGGGCGAGAGAAGGCGGATGGCATCTGAAACGTTGCAGAAATCTGGAAACTGGCACGGACGATTTCTGGTTTATCGCTTTCGATGGTAAAGGCGGAAAGATATACCCGCTGAAAACCCAAAGAGACTACCGGGCTGCATATCGTAAGCTGGAAGCAGAAGGTTATGCACCTGCGGTCATCGAGCAAATGACCACAGGCGCAGCATATAACCTGGCCTATCCACGTTCCACCCTAAAACAAGCTGAGACGGCCACCAGCGAACCAAAGCGGAAACCTGACGTAGATGGGGTCGTCTCAGAAAACGGAATCTATGGTCACTCCCGTTTTTGCAACACCGATTTTGACGACAAGTTGGCTTGCTTGAATCTATCCGGCGTCTGAATGGGATTTTATTCCCGCGCCTTGATGAGTTCCGCGCCTGATGAACCTCCAGAAAATATACGGCTTCAATGAGCCTTTCCGTTTTACAGGTTCCTCAACAGGCCGGTGGGCCGTTAGTATCATCAATATCAGTATTCGCAAAACCAGATCAGTAATTCTTTAAACCGGTGTATTTCTGCCGTTATGCTACATAAGTTTGCTGTCGTGCCGTTAGGGCCCAGGCTATTCTGGCCAGCTTGTTTGCCAGAGCACAAGTGACGACAAAGTTGCTTTTCCGGCACAGTAAATCCCTGACCCAATCGGCCAATTTGCCAGACTGGTGTTCCAGTTTTTGTATGAATACCCTGGCACATTGAACCAACAAAGTTCGGATCTTTTTATTACCTCGCTTACTAATTCCCAGCAATGTCGTCCTACCTCCCGTGCTGTACTGCCGAGGTACAAGCCCTGTTGCCGCCGCAAAGTCACGGCTGCTGGCGTACTGCTTCCCGTCGCCAATCTCAGTTGAAATAGTACTCGCTGTCAGTGTTCCGACGCAGGGAATGCTCAGCAAGCGCTGTCCAACCTCATCTTCGTCCAACTTTCGTTTCAACTGGGATTCCAAATCTTTAATCTGCTCAACAAGATAGTGATAATGCTGTTGTAATTTCAGCAATAACTGGCTGAGGTAAAGAGGCAAACTATTATCCTCAAGAATGGTACTCAGTCGGCTAATAACGGCAGCTCCTCGGGGAACGCTAATGCCAAATTCCAGCAGAAAAGCATGCATTTGATTGGTTGTTTTTACCTTATCCTGAACCAGGGATTCACGGACACGATGCAGAGCCCGCATTGCCTGCTGAGATTCCGTTCTGGGCTGCACAAAACGCATAGACGGACGCGATGCAGCTTCACAAATAGCTTCGGCGTCGACAAAGTCGTTTTTATTGCTTTTAACGAACGGGCGGACAAATTGTGGTGATATCAGCTTTGGGGAATGCCCCAACTCTTCCAACTTGCGTGCCATAAAGTGAGAACCGCCACAGGCTTCCATTGCGATGGTTGTAGCGGGGCATGTCGCCAAAAATTCGATCAACTTTGGCCGGGTAAATTTTTTACGGTAAACAGCCTTCCCGCGACGATCCTGGCAATGAATATGGAAAGAGTTTTTACCCAGATCGATACCAATGAGCGCAATGTTTTCCATGATAGTTCTCCGAATGAAAGCCTGTCCTCAGCATAGTACCGGGAAGGAGGGAGTGACCATCTCATTAAATAAAGCACGCTAAGCCGGTGGCAGCGGTCGCAATGGCCTAAACTTCCCCGCACCGACCTTGGCGCTGCTGCGCCATAGGTAATCGCCGGTCAGGTTGATGTGCTCCCACCCCAGCGGCGACAGATATTGCAACAATGTGTCGTCCAGCGCCGTGCCGTTGCCACGCAAAGCACTGGTGGCACGCTCCAGATATACCGTGTTCCACAACACGATGGCCGCCGTCACCAGATTGAGGCCGCTGGCCCGGTAGCGCTGCTGCTCAAAACTGCGGTCGCGGATTTCACCCAATCGGTAGAAGAAGACCGCCCTGGCCAGCGCGTTGCGCGCCTCGCCCTTATTCAGCCCCGCATGGACGCGGCGGCGCAGCTCCACGCTTTGCAGCCAATCCAAAATGAACAGCGTGCGCTCGATGCGCCCCAGCTCGCGCAACGCCACGGCCAAGCCGTTCTGGCGCGGGTAGCTGCCGAGTTTGCGCAGCATCAGCGAAGCCGTTACCGTGCCTTGCTTGATGGAGGTGGCCAGCCGCAGAATTTCATCCCAATGGGCGCGTATTTGCTTGATGTTCAGCCTGTCGCTGCTAATCATCGGCTTGAGCGCGTCATAGGCGGCATCGCCCTTGGGGATGAATAGCTTGGTTTCGCCCAAGTCACGGATACGCGGCGCGAAGCGAAATCCCAGCAAATGCATCAAGCCAAACACGTGATCGGTGAAGCCTGCCGTGTCGGTGTAGTGTTCCTCGATGCGCAAGTCCGACTCGTGGTACAGCAGGCCATCAAGCACGTAAGTTGAATCACGAATGCCCACGTTGACCACCTTGGCACTGAAGGGCGCGTACTGGTCGGAGATATGGGTGTAGAAAGTCCGTCCTGGACTGCTTCCATACTTCGGGTTGATATGACCAGTGCTTTCTGCTTTGCTGCCGGTTCTGAAGTTCTGGCCGTCCGACGATGACGTGGTGCCGTCACCCCAGTTGCCGGCGAAGGGTTGCCGAAACTGCGCATTCACCAGCTCGGCCAGCGCCGTCGAATAGGTTTCATCGCGGATGTGCCAGGCTTGCAGCCAAGACAGCTTGGCGTAGGTGGTGCCAGGGCAGGACTCGGCCATTTTGGTCAGACCCAGGTTGATCGCGTCGGCCAGGATCGTCGTCAACAGCAAGGTTTTGTCCTTGGCCGTGTCGCTGGTCTTCAGGTGTGTGAAGTGGCGGGTGAAGCCCGTCCATTCATCGACCTCCATCAGCAACTCGGTGATTTTGAGGTGCGGCAGCAGCATAGCTGTCTGGTCGATCATGGCTTGCGCGGCGTCTGGTACTGCCGCGTCCAGCGGCGTGATCTTCAGGCCTGACGCGGTGGTGATGATGGCATCCGGTAAGTCGTTGGCCGCAGCCATGCGGTTGACTGTGGCGAGTTGCGCCTCCAACAATTCCAACCGGTCATGCAGGTATTGGTCGCAGTCGGTGGCCACTGCCAGCGGCAATTCGCTGGCCAGCTTCAAAGTGGCGAACTTCTCGACCGGCACCAGGTATTCGTCGAAGTCCTTGAACTGGCGAGAACCCTGCACCCAGACATCACCGGAGCGCAGCGCGTTCTTCAGCTCCGACAGGGCGCATAACTCGTAGTAACGCCGGTCGATGCCGTCGTCGGTCAGAACCAGCTTTGCCCAGCGCGGCTTGATGAATGCGGTTGGCGCATCGGCGGGCACCTTGCGCGCGCTGTCGCTGTTCATGCCGCGCAGCATGTCGATGGCATCGAGCACACCCTTGGCGGCGGGCGCAGCCCGCAATTTGAGCACGCCCAGGAACTGCGGCGCGTAGCGGCGTAGCGTGGCATAGCTTTCACCGATGTGGTGCAGGAAATCAAAGTCGGCAGGCCGCGCCAATGTTTGCGCTTCGGTGACGCTGGCGGCGAAGGTGTCCCAGGGCATAACGGCCTCGATGGCGGCGAACGGATCGCTGCCGCTTTGCTTGGCCTCAATCAACGCTTGACCGATGCGCCCATACATCCGCACCTTGTCGTTGATCGCCTTGCCGGAAGCCTGGAACTGCTGCTGATGCTTGTTCTTGGCCGCGTTGAACAGCTTGCCGATGATGCGATCGTGAAGGTCGATGATTTCATCGGTGACGGTGGCCATGCCTTCGATGGCCAGCGCTACCAGCGTGGCATAGCGTCGTTGCACCTCGAACTTTGCCAGATCAGCAGGCGTCATCTGGCCACCTTCACGAGCGATTTTGAGCAGGCGGTTCTGGTGAACCTGCCGCTCGATGCCTGCGGGCAGATCAAGTGCTTGCCAGGATTTCAGGCGCTCAATATGTTCGAGCATGTGGCGAGAGTTCGGTTTGGCAGGCGACTGGCGCAGCCATGCCAGCCACGTCACTTTACTGCCGTCCTTGCGCTTGAGAAGTTCGTCCAGGCGCTGACGGTGGGGTGATAACAAAGAATCGGTCAGCGCCGCGTAAATGCGTCGGTTGGCACGGGTGATGGCCTCGGCGCTTGCGCGCTCGATGGCATTCATGGCGGGCAGGATAATGCTCTGCCGCCGCAGATTCTCGACAAGTGCGCTCGCCAGCACGATGCCTTTGTCGGTCTGCAAGGCCAGCTCGGTCAATGTATGCACGGCTTGCCGATAGTGGCTCATGGTGAAGGGCTTGAACCCAAAAACCGTTTGCAGCTCGACCAAGTGCTCCCGCCGTGTCTGTTCGCGCTGGCCGTACTCGCTCCAACTTTCCACTGGCATCTTGAGTTGCGCGGCCACCATGCGCAACAGGGGCGGAAACGGAGGCTCATCGACGCCCAAAAAGGTGCCAGGGAATCGCAAGTAGCAAAGCTGCACAGCGAAGCCCAATCGATTCGCGGCGCCGCGACGCTGACGGATCACCGACAGGTCGGTTTCGTTGAACGTGTAGTGCCGTATCAGTTCGTCTTTGGCATCTGGCAGTGCCAGCAGGCTTTCGCGCTCGGTGGCGGACAGGATTGAGCGGCGTGGCATGGTCAGTCTTCCCGCAGGTACTGGTACAAGGTTTCGCGGCTGATGCCGAAGTCACGGGCCACCAAGGTTTTTTGGTCGCCTGCCGCAACTCGCCGTTTCAACTCGGCAATTTGTTCGCTGTTCAGCGATTTCTTTCGTCCCCGGTAGGCACCGCGCTGCTTGGCCAGCACGATTCCCTCGCGCTGACGTTCGCGGATCAGGGCGCGCTCGAACTCAGCGAAGGCTCCCATGACCGACAGCATCAGATTGGCCATCGGTGAGTCCTCGCCGGTGAACTTCAGCCCTTCTTTGACGAACTCCATGCGCACGCCCCGTTGTGTCAGCCCTTGGACGATGCGGCGCAGGTCATCAAGGTTGCGTGCCAGCCTGTCCATGCTATGCACCACCACGGTGTCGCCCTCGCGGACGAAGGCCAGCAGCCTTTCCAGCTCGGGACGCTGGGTGTCCTTGCCAGAAGCCTTGTCGGTGAACACCCGCGCCACCTGAACACCCTCCAATTGCCGTTCCGGGTTCTGGTCGAAGCTGCTGACGCGGACATAGCCGATGCGTTGACCTTGCAAGATGCCTCCAAAGGCAAAAGTGTCAGGATGAAATCTATTACCTTTGACGGAATATGTCAATCAATAGGAAATTTAACTCTATTCTGACATCGTTTGTCGTTTTCAGAAGACGGCTGCACTGAACGTCAGAAGCCGACTGCACTATAGCAGCGGAGGGGTTGGATCCATCAGGCAACGACGGGCTGCTGCCGGCCATCAGCGGACGCAGGGAGGACTTTCCGCAACCGGCCGTTCGATGCGGCACCGATGGCCTTCGCGCAGGGGTAGTGAATCCGCCAGGATTGACTTGCGCTGCCCTACCTCTCACTAGTGAGGGGCGGCAGCGCATCAAGCGGTGAGCGCACTCCGGCACCGCCAACTTTCAGCACATGCGTGTAAATCATCGTCGTAGAGACGTCGGAATGGCCGAGCAGATCCTGCACGGTTCGAATGTCGTAACCGCTGCGGAGCAAGGCCGTCGCGAACGAGTGGCGGAGGGTGTGCGGTGTGGCGGGCTTCGTGATGCCTGCTTGTTCTACGGCACGTTTGAAGGCGCGCTGAAAGGTCTGGTCATACATGTGATGGCGACGCACGACACCGCTCCGTGGATCGGTCGAATGCGTGTGCTGCGCAAAAACCCAGAACCACGGCCAGGAATGCCCGGCGCGCGGATACTTCCGCTCAAGGGCGTCGGGAAGCGCAACGCCGCTGCGGCCCTCGGCCTGGTCCTTCAGCCACCATGCCCGTGCACGCGACAGCTGCTCGCGCAGGCTGGGTGCCAAGCTCTCGGGTAACATCAAGGCCCGATCCTTGGAGCCCTTGCCCTCCCGCACGATGATCGTGCCGTGATCGAAATCCAGATCCTTGACCCGCAGTTGCAAACCCTCACTGATCCGCATGCCCGTTCCATACAGAAGCTGGGCGAACAAACGATGCTCGCCTTCCAGAAAACCGAGGATGCGAACCACTTCATCCGGGGTCAGCACCACCGGCAAGCGCCGCGACGGCCGAGGTCTTCCGATCTCCTGAAGCCAGGGCAGATCCGTGCACAGCACCTTGCCGTAGAAGAACAGCAAGGCCGCCAATGCCTGACGATGCGTGGAGACCGAAACCTTGCGCTCGTTCGCCAGCCAGGACAGAAATGCCTCGACTTCGCTGCTGCCCAAGGTTGCCGGGTGACGCACACCGTGGAAACGGATGAAGGCACGAACCCAGTGGACATAAGCCTGTTCGGTTCGTAAACTGTAATGCAAGTAGCGTATGCGCTCACGCAACTGGTCCAGAACCTTGACCGAACGCAGCGGTGGTAACGGCGCAGTGGCGGTTTTCATGGCTTGTTATGACTGTTTTTTTGTACAGTCTATGCCTCGGGCATCCAAGCAGCAAGCGCGTTACGCCGTGGGTCGATGTTTGATGTTATGGAGCAGCAACGATGTTACGCAGCAGGGCAGTCGCCCTAAAACAAAGTTAGGCCGCATGGACACAACGCAGGTCACATTGATACACAAAATTCTAGCTGCGGCAGATGAGCGAAATCTGCCGCTCTGGATCGGTGGGGGCTGGGCGATCGATGCACGGCTAGGGCGTGTAACACGCAAGCACGATGATATTGATCTGACGTTTCCCGGCGAGAGGCGCGGCGAGCTCGAGGCAATAGTTGAAATGCTCGGCGGGCGCGTCATGGAGGAGTTGGACTATGGATTCTTAGCGGAGATCGGGGATGAGTTACTTGACTGCGAACCTGCTTGGTGGGCAGACGAAGCGTATGAAATCGCGGAGGCTCCGCAGGGCTCGTGCCCAGAGGCGGCTGAGGGCGTCATCGCCGGGCGGCCAGTCCGTTGTAACAGCTGGGAGGCGATCATCTGGGATTACTTTTACTATGCCGATGAAGTACCACCAGTGGACTGGCCTACAAAGCACATAGAGTCCTACAGGCTCGCATGCACCTCACTCGGGGCGGAAAAGGTTGAGGTCTTGCGTGCCGCTTTCAGGTCGCGATATGCGGCCTAACAATTCGTCCAAGCCGACGCCGCTTCGCGGCGCGGCTTAACTCAGGTGTTAGACATCATGAGGGTAGCGGTGACCATCGAAATTTCGAACCAACTATCAGAGGTGCTAAGCGTCATTGAGCGCCATCTGGAATCAACGTTGCTGGCCGTGCATTTGTACGGCTCCGCAGTGGATGGCGGCCTGAAGCCATACAGCGATATTGATTTGTTGGTTACTGTGGCCGTAAAGCTTGATGAAACGACGCGGCGAGCATTGCTCAATGACCTTATGGAGGCTTCGGCTTTCCCTGGCGAGAGCGAGACGCTCCGCGCTATAGAAGTCACCCTTGTCGTGCATGACGACATCATCCCGTGGCGTTATCCGGCTAAGCGCGAGCTGCAATTTGGAGAATGGCAGCGCAATGACATTCTTGCGGGTATCTTCGAGCCAGCCATGATCGACATTGATCTAGCTATCCTGCTTACAAAAGCAAGAGAACATAGCGTTGCCTTGGTAGGTCCGGCAGCGGAGGAATTCTTTGACCCGGTTCCTGAACAGGATCTATTCGAGGCGCTGAGGGAAACCTTGAAGCTATGGAACTCGCAGCCCGACTGGGCCGGCGATGAGCGAAATGTAGTGCTTACGTTGTCCCGCATTTGGTACAGCGCAATAACCGGCAAAATCGCGCCGAAGGATGTCGCTGCCGACTGGGCAATAAAACGCCTACCTGCCCAGTATCAGCCCGTCTTACTTGAAGCTAAGCAAGCTTATCTGGGACAAAAAGAAGATCACTTGGCCTCACGCGCAGATCACTTGGAAGAATTTATTCGCTTTGTGAAAGGCGAGATCATCAAGTCA
Source organism: Enterobacter sp. JH25 (assembly GCF_021725435.1). Taxonomy (NCBI): domain Bacteria; kingdom Pseudomonadati; phylum Pseudomonadota; class Gammaproteobacteria; order Enterobacterales; family Enterobacteriaceae; genus Enterobacter; species Enterobacter sp. JH25. The sequence continues at coordinate 104,388 of NZ_CP091320.1, forward strand.
GTTGGTAAATGATGTCTAACAATTCGTTCAAGCCGACCGCGCTACGCGCGGCGGCTTAACTCCGGCGTTAGATGCACTAAGCACATAATTGCTCACAGCCAAACTATCAGGTCAAGTCTGCTTTTATTATTTTTAAGCGTGCATAATAAGCCCTACACAAATTGGGAGATATATCATGAAAGGCTGGCTTTTTCTTGTTATCGCAATAGTTGGCGAAGTAATCGCAACATCCGCATTAAAATCTAGCGAGGGCTTTACTAAGCTTGCCCCTTCCGCCGTTGTCATAATCGGTTATGGCATCGCATTTTATTTTCTTTCTCTGGTTCTGAAATCCATCCCTGTCGGTGTTGCTTATGCAGTCTGGTCGGGACTCGGCGTCGTCATAATTACAGCCATTGCCTGGTTGCTTCATGGGCAAAAGCTTGATGCGTGGGGCTTTGTAGGTATGGGGCTCATAATTGCTGCCTTTTTGCTCGCCCGATCCCCATCGTGGAAGTCGCTGCGGAGGCCGACGCCATGGTGACGGTGTTCGGCATTCTGAATCTCACCGAGGACTCCTTCTTCGATGAGAGCCGGCGGCTAGACCCCGCCGGCGCTGTCACCGCGGCGATCGAAATGCTGCGAGTCGGATCAGACGTCGTGGATGTCGGACCGGCCGCCAGCCATCCGGACGCGAGGCCTGTATCGCCGGCCGATGAGATCAGACGTATTGCGCCGCTCTTAGACGCCCTGTCCGATCAGATGCACCGTGTTTCAATCGACAGCTTCCAACCGGAAACCCAGCGCTATGCGCTCAAGCGCGGCGTGGGCTACCTGAACGATATCCAAGGATTTCCTGACCCTGCGCTCTATCCCGATATTGCTGAGGCGGACTGCAGGCTGGTGGTTATGCACTCAGCGCAGCGGGATGGCATCGCCACCCGCACCGGTCACCTTCGACCCGAAGACGCGCTCGACGAGATTGTGCGGTTCTTCGAGGCGCGGGTTTCCGCCTTGCGACGGAGCGGGGTCGCTGCCGACCGGCTCATCCTCGATCCGGGGATGGGATTTTTCTTGAGCCCCGCACCGGAAACATCGCTGCACGTGCTGTCGAACCTTCAAAAGCTGAAGTCGGCGTTGGGGCTTCCGCTATTGGTCTCGGTGTCGCGGAAATCCTTCTTGGGCGCCACCGTTGGCCTTCCTGTAAAGGATCTGGGTCCAGCGAGCCTTGCGGCGGAACTTCACGCGATCGGCAATGGCGCTGACTACGTCCGCACCCACGCGCCTGGAGATCTGCGAAGCGCAATCACCTTCTCGGAAACCCTCGCGAAATTTCGCAGTCGCGACGCCAGAGACCGAGGGTTAGATCATGCCTAGCATTCACCTTCCGGCCGCCCGCTAAATATCTCCTTTTGGGTTGTTAATAAAACATCCAATAAGTTGACTGTGCGTGAAAAAGAAAGTTTTGTGTGATGGCGTTGAAGATCGCACCGTTAAGCTCTTATGTGGGATGGTGCAGAGCTCGACGACTACCGATAAAACGCAACCGCCGCAAACAGACAAGAAAAAGCCCCAACTGATAACAGTTGGGGCTTCAGTATTGTGATTGGTGGAGCAATAGCACCCTGAACCCAAAACCTTCTCGCTCAACCGGTAGTGGCTGATAACAACTCGTGAGGGCTATTGCGGGTTAAGCATTTAGCGATGTCTAGGGCCAGACTGGACGTCTGAACGCAAGCCGCTGATACTGTACATAACCACAGTATCAGCGGAGGATACCCATGTCGCTGGCAAGGAACGCCACGGCGAGTCAATCGCCCACTCAAACAAACGGTTACGAACGCCACCAACCCGACCAGACGCTGCTCTACCAGCTGGTTGAGCAGCACTACCCAGCCTTCAAAGCCTCACTCGAAGCCCAAGGTCAACACCTGCCTCGCTACATCCAACAAGAATTCAACGACCTCCTCCAATGTGGCCGTCTGGAGTATGGTTTCATGCGGGTTCGCTGCGAGGATTGTCATCACGAGCGTCTGGTCGCCTTCAGCTGTAAACGACGCGGCTTTTGCCCTAGCTGCGGTGCCCGCCGGATGGCCGAGAGTGCGGCGCTGCTGATAGACGAAGTCTTCCCCAAGGAGCCCATTCGCCAGTGGGTGCTCAGCTTTCCTTTCCAGCTACGCTTTTTGCTGGCTCGCCATCCCCAGCTGATGGGCCAGGTCTTGAGTATCGTCTATCGTACACTCTCAACTCATCTGATCAAAAAAGCCGGTTACACCAAAGCCTCTGCACAAACTGGCTCAGTGACTCTTATCCAACGCTTTGGCTCCGCGCTAAATCTCAATGTCCACTACCACATGCTGTTTCTCGATGGTGTCTATGCCGAAGATGACTATGGCAAGCAACGCTTCCATCGTGTCAAGGCACCCACTTACGATGAGCTGAATACGCTCGCTCACACCCTCAGCCATCGCATCGCTCGCTGCATGGAAAAGCGTGGGATTTTGGAGCGTGATGCCGAGAATACGTGGTTGACACTGGAAGAGGGCGAAGACGATACGCTGACTCAATTACATGGTGCTTCGGTTACGTATCGCATTGCCGTCGGCCCCCAGCAAGGGCGCAAAGTCTTCACCCTGCAAACCTTGCCAGGGCGTGAGGATAAAGCCGACTCAAGCAGTCGAGTAGCCAACCATGCTGGTTTCTCGCTACACGCCGGTGTGATGGCCGAAGCGCATCAGCGGGATAAGCTTGAGCGCTTGTGTCGCTACATTAGTCGGCCAGCGGTTTCAGAAAAACGTCTGGCATTAACCGCCAATGGGCAGGTGCGTTACGAGCTCAAAACTCCGTACCGCAATGGCACCACCCATGTGATCTTCGAGCCGCTGGACTTCATCGCCAAACTCGCTGCGTTGGTACCTAAGCCGCGAGTCAACCTCACACGCTTCCACGGCGTCTTTGCACCGAACAGCAAACACCGAGTTCAAGTAACACCCGCCAAGCGGGGCAAGAAGCCCGACAAATCGGAAGGTCTCGATACTAACTGGCGTGACAAGAGTCCTGCAGAGCGCCACCGCGCCATGACCTGGATGCAACGCCTCAAGCGAGTCTTCAATATTGATATTGAAGTCTGCGAACACTGCGGCGGTCACGTCAAAGTGATTGCCAGCATCGAAGATCCGAAGGTCATTGAGCAGATTCTCAAGCATCTGAAACAGAAAACAGCCAAGGCGAATGCCGCCAAGCAGCGTGAGCTGCCACCAGAACGAGCGCCGCCACTGACTCCCAGCCTGTTCGATCCATCACAGAGTCGTCTCTTTGACTGACGACCCCAAATCCAACACTGCTCAACACTGCCAACTTTTAAACGGGGCGGTGGGGCAGTTTGTATCTCTCGAGCTATCAGGCTAGAGATTTTACCGCCAAATCGAACCTTATTAGAGCGGTTTAGGCTGGACCGGCAGTTAAAATTGGGGCTTGAGCGGTAAACGAGTGAGGGAATTTCAGGTAAGATACTTCGGATGAGGAGCAAAAAGGTGGTTTATACTTCCTATACCCGTTAGCACCCTCCCTGATTAAAGGAAGCCGTATGGATATTATTGATAAAGTTTTTCAGCAAGAGGATTTCTCACGCCAGGATTTGAGTGACAGCCGTTTTCGCCGCTGCCGCTTTTATCAGTGTGACTTCAGCCACTGTCAGCTGCAGGATGCCAGTTTCGAGGATTGCAGTTTCATTGAAAGCGGCGCCGTTGAAGGGTGTCACTTCAGCTATGCCGATCTGCGCGATGCCAGTTTCAAGGCCTGCCGTCTGTCTTTGGCCAACTTCAGCGGTGCCAACTGCTTTGGCATAGAGTTCAGGGAGTGCGATCTCAAGGGCGCCAACTTTTCCCGGGCCCGCTTCTACAATCAAGTCAGCCATAAGATGTACTTCTGCTCGGCTTATATCTCAGGTTGCAACCTGGCCTATACCAACTTGAGTGGCCAATGCCTGGAAAAATGCGAGCTGTTTGAAAACAACTGGAGCAATGCCAATCTCAGCGGCGCTTCCTTGATGGGCTCAGATCTCAGCCGCGGCACCTTCTCCCGCGACTGTTGGCAACAGGTCAATCTGCGGGGCTGTGACCTGACCTTTGCCGATCTGGATGGGCTCGACCCCAGACGGGTCAACCTCGAAGGAGTCAAGATCTGTGCCTGGCAACAGGAGCAACTGCTGGAACCCTTGGGAGTAATAGTGCTGCCGGATTAGCTCGAATGCAAACACAAGAGGCAAATATCACTTGAGTTCCGCGCTACAACAAGGCAGATTCTGCTATAGCAGAGTATTACCGCCGGAATGCCGTTTCTCTGCTGCCGCAGCCGACGTTATACCTTCCCTTCAAAGGAGGCATTATGAAGACTCAACTGCCCTAAAGAAAAACTTACAGGTGGATTATGGTCAGACGTTATCTCCCCCTTAACCCGCTGCGCGCCTTTGAGGCCGCCGCCCGTCATCTCAGTTTTACCCGCGCGGCGATTGAGCTGAATGTCACCCATGCCGCCGTCAGCCAGCAGGTCAGGGCGCTGGAAGAACAACTCGGCTGTGTGCTGTTTACCCGCGTCTCGCGCGGGCTGGTGCTGACCCATGAAGGTGAGGGATTACTGCCGGTGCTCAATGAGGCGTTTGACCGGATTGCGGATACTCTGGAGTGTTTTTCTCACGGGCAGTTCCGTGAGCGGGTGAAAGTCGGTGCGGTGGGAACATTTGCCGCAGGCTGGCTGCTGCCGCGTCTGGCCGGATTCTATGACAGCCATCCGCATATTGATCTGCATATCTCCACCCATAACAATCATGTGGACCCGGCGGCGGAAGGGCATGATTATACGATCCGTTTCGGTAACGGCGCGTGGCATGAGTCAGATGCGGAACTGATTTTCAGTGCACCACACGCTCCGCTGTGCTCACCGGCCATTGCAGAACAGTTACAGCAGCCGGATGATGTTCACCGCTTTACCCTGCTGCGCTCATTCCGCCGGGATGAATGGAGCCGCTGGCTGGATTGTGCGGGCGGCACACCGCCTTCCCCGTCACAGCCGGTAATGGTGTTCGATACCTCACTGGCCATGGCCGAGGCGGCACAACTGGGTGCCGGGGTAGCGATCGCACCGGTATGTATGTTCAGCCGCCTGTTACAGTCAGGCGCACTGGTACAGCCGTTTGCCGCAGAAATCACCCTCGGCGGCTACTGGCTGACGCGGTTACAGTCCCGTACGGAAACCCCGGCCATGCAGCAATTCGCCCGCTGGCTGCTGAATACGGCGGCGGCGTAAAACTCACTCACCTTCCAGGCTTTTTACCCGCAAATCATCACCTTCACTGATGCGCAGCCGTTCACTGCCGCAGTGCGGACAGCATCCGGCGTGCTGCATGATTTCGGCCTCACGGCTGCAATCCCAGCACCATGCCTGTGCCGGGATAACATCAATATGCAGTGTGCAGCCCTGCGCCACGGTATCACGGCAGGCGATATCAAAACAGAAATGCAGTGCACTCTCCTCAACATCCGCCAGTGCGCCGACTTCCAGCCAGACATCCGTTACCCGCGCAATGCCGTGCTGTTCAGCCTGTTCGCGGATAATGTCCGCCGCACCGAGGGCTTTACTAAGCTTGCCCCTTCCGCCGTTGTCATAATCGGTTATGGCATCGCATTTTATTTTCTTTCTCTGGTTCTGAAATCCATCCCTGTCGGTGTTGCTTATGCAGTCTGGTCGGGACTCGGCGTCGTCATAATTACAGCCATTGCCTGGTTGCTTCATGGGCAAAAGCTTGATGCGTGGGGCTTTGTAGGTATGGGGCTCATAATTGCTGCCTTTTTGCTCGCCCGATCCCCATCGTGGAAGTCGCTGCGGAGGCCGACGCCATGGTGACGGTGTTCGGCATTCTGAATCTCACCGAGGACTCCTTCTTCGATGAGAGCCGGCGGCTAGACCCCGCCGGCGCTGTCACCGCGGCGATCGAAATGCTGCGAGTCGGATCAGACGTCGTGGATGTCGGACCGGCCGCCAGCCATCCGGACGCGAGGCCTGTATCGCCGGCCGATGAGATCAGACGTATTGCGCCGCTCTTAGACGCCCTGTCCGATCAGATGCACCGTGTTTCAATCGACAGCTTCCAACCGGAAACCCAGCGCTATGCGCTCAAGCGCGGCGTGGGCTACCTGAACGATATCCAAGGATTTCCTGACCCTGCGCTCTATCCCGATATTGCTGAGGCGGACTGCAGGCTGGTGGTTATGCACTCAGCGCAGCGGGATGGCATCGCCACCCGCACCGGTCACCTTCGACCCGAAGACGCGCTCGACGAGATTGTGCGGTTCTTCGAGGCGCGGGTTTCCGCCTTGCGACGGAGCGGGGTCGCTGCCGACCGGCTCATCCTCGATCCGGGGATGGGATTTTTCTTGAGCCCCGCACCGGAAACATCGCTGCACGTGCTGTCGAACCTTCAAAAGCTGAAGTCGGCGTTGGGGCTTCCGCTATTGGTCTCGGTGTCGCGGAAATCCTTCTTGGGCGCCACCGTTGGCCTTCCTGTAAAGGATCTGGGTCCAGCGAGCCTTGCGGCGGAACTTCACGCGATCGGCAATGGCGCTGACTACGTCCGCACCCACGCGCCTGGAGATCTGCGAAGCGCAATCACCTTCTCGGAAACCCTCGCGAAATTTCGCAGTCGCGACGCCAGAGACCGAGGGTTAGATCATGCCTAGCATTCACCTTCCGGCCGCCCGCTAGCGGACCCTGGTCAGGTTCCGCGAAGGTGGGCGCAGACATGCTGGGCTCGTCAGGATCAAACTGCACTATGAGGCGGCGGTTCATACCGCGCCAGGGGAGCGAATGGACAGCGAGGAGCCTCCGAACGTTCGGGTCGCCTGCTCGGGTGATATCGACGAGGTTGTGCGGCTGATGCACGACGCTGCGGCGTGGATGTCCGCCAAGGGAACGCCCGCCTGGGACGTCGCGCGGATCGACCGGACATTCGCGGAGACCTTCGTCCTGAGATCCGAGCTCCTAGTCGCGAGTTGCAGCGACGGCATCGTCGGCTGTTGCACCTTGTCGGCCGAGGATCCCGAGTTCTGGCCCGACGCCCTCAAGGGGGAGGCCGCATATCTGCACAAGCTCGCGGTGCGACGGACACATGCGGGCCGGGGTGTCAGCTCCGCGCTGATCGAGGCTTGCCGCCATGCCGCGCGAACGCAGGGGTGCGCCAAGCTGCGGCTCGACTGCCACCCGAACCTGCGTGGCCTATACGAGCGGCTCGGATTCACCCACGTCGACACTTTCAATCCCGGCTGGGATCCAACCTTCATCGCAGAACGCCTAGAACTCGAAATCTAACGTCCGTTCGGGCATCGAGGTCCATGTCGGGGTGGGACGGGCCCGTGGCTTCAAGATCACTTGCAGTCCGACCGCGATGTCTTGGTTGCGCGAGAGGTTGTCGATATCCTCCACTTCCATCATCAACCCTGGATAATGCCGCCGCCGTCATCGCCGCCGACGCCCGTGCCGGGCTTTTCGGGCCTGTCAGGCTTGCTCGGCCTTCAGCCTGCCTGGGCGAGATCTCCGGCGGACGGATTAACGGCGGAGCTTCGCCGCCTTTCGTGCGTGTGAAGGCCGAAGATAGTTCTCTCAAAAACATCCGTTTATGAGAGATACCAAATGTCATTTTCAGAAGACGACTGCACCAGTTGATTGGGCGTAATGGCTGTTGTGCAGCCAGCTCCTGACAGTTCAATATCAGAAGTGATCTGCACCAATCTCGACTATGCTCAATACTCGTGTGGGCTCTGTTGCAAAAATCGTGAAGCTTGAGCATGCTTGGCGGAGATTGGACGGACGGAACGATGACGGATTTCAAGTGGCGCCATTTCCAGGGTGATGTGATCCTGTGGGCGGTGCGCTGGTATTGTCGCTATCCGATCAGCTATCGCGACCTTGAGGAAATGCTGGCGGAACGCGGCATTTCGGTCGACCATACGACGATCTATCGCTGGGTCCAGTGCTACGCCCCGGAGATGGAGAAGCGGCTGCGCTGGTTCTGGCGGCGTGGCTTTGATCCGAGCTGGCGCCTGGATGAAACCTACGTCAAGGTGCGGGGCAAGTGGACCTACCTGTACCGGGCAGTCGACAAGCGGGGCGACACGATCGATTTCTACCTGTCGCCGACCCGCAGCGCCAAGGCAGCGAAGCGGTTCCTGGGCAAGGCCCTGCGAGGCCTGAAGCACTGGGAAAAGCCTGCCACGCTCAATACCGACAAAGCGCCGAGCTATGGTGCAGCGATCACCGAATTGAAGCGCGAAGGAAAGCTGGACCGGGAGACGGCCCACCGGCAGGTGAAGTATCTCAATAACGTGATCGAGGCCGATCACGGAAAGCTCAAGATACTGATCAAGCCGGTGCGCGGTTTCAAATCGATCCCCACGGCCTATGCCACGATCAAGGGATTCGAAGTCATGCGAGCCCTGCGCAAAGGACAGGCTCGCCCCTGGTGCCTGCAGCCCGGCATCAGGGGCGAGGTGCGCCTTGTGGAGAGAGCTTTTGGCATTGGGCCCTCGGCGCTGACGGAGGCCATGGGCATGCTCAACCACCATTTCGCAGCAGCCGCCTGATCGGCGCAGAGCGACAGCCTACCTCTGACTGCCGCCAATCTTTGCAACAGAGCCTCCGTCGCCATGCTCACCTCGCTTTGGTGCACACGAGTATTGAGCATAGTCGAGATTGGTGCAGATCACTTCTGATATTGAACTGTCAGGAGCTGGCTGCACAACAGCCATTACGCCCAATCAACTGGTGCAGTCGTCTTCTGAAAATGACAGGACAGGCGCAATGTCAGATTCTGTCGCGGCCTTGGCGCGTGCCTGGAAGCGTTCATAGCAATCCAGCCCGCAGAAATGTTCGACGTATTCCGCGCCTTCCGGGGTGAAGGCGGCATCGAGCGGAATTTCTTTGCAGCATACGCAGCAGGTGGTGCAACTGGCAGTGTTCGGGGCGTTTGCGTTCATGGTGGTACTCCTCCAGATTGGTAGCGAAGCTCAAAGCTGCCCACTCTCGGCTGGCTGGGAAGCGGTCATGATCTTCCCTTGAAGGCCCGCAGCAGCCGCGTCACAGACAGGACAAACAAGCCGGTCAGCGTGAGGGCTGCAATACCCCAGTGCTCCCCGATGAACGCGCCGGCCGTCGTGCCGGCTAGCACAATGGCGAGAATCGGCAAATGGCAGGGACAGGTGAGCACGGCCAGCGCGCCCCACAAGTAGCCGGTGATCGGTTTGTGCGTCTCAGACGGCAAGTGCTCTGGGCTGTTCATGGCAGACTCTCCGCGTGCTGTGCCGGTTCGGTTGGCATGGCGGCCAGTTGCATTTCGAGGCTGGCCAGGGCCTCGCGCCGACGCTCGACGAGTTGCCGCAACACGGCAAGCTGCGCAGACGCACCGTCACCGTCCGCAGCATCCAGCGCCCGGCACAGCCGCGCCAGTGCGTCCAGGCCGATACCCGCTTCGAAGGCAGCCCGTACAAAGCGCAGCCGTTGCAACGCGGTGTCATCGAACAAGCCGTAGCCGCCCGTGGTGTACGCGACCGGCCGTAGCAATCCGCGCAGCAGGTAGTCGCGCACGATATGCACGCTCACCCCGGCATCAAGGGCCAGCCGGGACACTGTGTAGGCGCTCATTGAACACCTCCTTTTCCTCATCCGGCGCAGCACGAAAGCTGCTTCACGTCCTTGCTGAAGGTCTGCGCCGCGAGCTTCAGCCCTTCGACCATGGTCAGGTAGGGGAACAATTGGTCGGCCAGTTCCTGCACGGTCATACGGTTGCGAATGGCGAGCACCGCCGTCTGGATCAGTTCACCCGCTTCCGGGGCCACCGCTTGCACGCCGATGAGCCGTCCGCTACCTTCCTCGATGACCAGCTTGATGAAGCCGCGTGTGTCGAAGTTGGCAAGCGCACGCGGCACGTTATCCAGTGTTAGCAGGCGACTGTCGGTCTCGATCCCGTCGTGATGTGCTTCCGCCTCGCTGTAGCCCACGGTGGCGACCTGCGGGTCGGTGAACACCACGGCCGGCATTGCGGTCAGGTCCAGGGCCGCATCGCCGCCAGTCATGTTGATCGCCGCACGAGTGCCGGCCGCTGCCGCCACATAGACGAACTGCGGCTGGTCGGTGCAGTCGCCGGCCGCGTAGATGTTCGGGCTACTGGTGCGCATGCCCTTGTCGATGACGATGGCCCCCTGCGCATTGACGGCTACCCCCGCCGCTTCCAATGCCAGGCTGCGCGTGTTCGGTGTCCGGCCGGTGGCGACCAGCAGCTTGTCGGCGCGCAATTCACCGTGCGTGGTGGTCAGCACGAATTCACCGTCCATATGGGCGACCTGGCTGGCTTGCGTGTGCTCCAGCACCTCGATGCCCTCGGCACGGAAAGCGGCTGTCACCGCCTCGCCGATGGCCGGGTCTTCACGGAAGAACAAGGTATTGCGCGCCAGGGCCGTGACCTTGCTGCCCAGCCGGGCAAAGGCTTGCGCCAGCTCCAGCGCCACCACCGACGAGCCGATTACGGCAAGGCGTTCGGGAATGGTGTCGCTCGCCAGGGCCTCGGTGGAAGTCCAGTAGGGTGACTCTTTCAAGCCCGGAATCGGCGGGACCGCCGGGCTGGCACCCGTGGCGACCAGGCAGCGGTCGAACATCACGACGCGCTCGCCACCCTCGTTCAAACTAACGATAAGGCTCTGGTCGTCCTTGAAACGCGCTTCACCGTGCAGAACGGTGATGGCTGAATTGCCGTCCAGGATGCCTTCGTACTTGGCATGACGGAGTTCTTCGACACGGGCCTGCTGCTGGGCCAGCAGCCGCTCGCGCAAGATCGTCGGCGGTGTGGGTGGCATGCCGCCGTCGAATGGGCTTTCCCGGCGCAGATGGGCGATGTGGGCGGCGCGGATCATGATCTTGGACGGCACACAACCGACGTTGACGCAGGTGCCGCCGATGGTGCCGCGCTCAATCAGCGTGACCTGCGCGCCTTGCTCGACGGCCTTCAGTGCTGCCGCCATCGCGGCTCCACCGCTACCAATGACGACGACCTGCAACGGGCGTTCGTTGCCACTGGGCTTATCAGCGGCCCCTATCCAGCCGCGCATCTTGTCGAGCAGGCCGGCGCGGTTGTCCGTCGGTGGCGCATCGGCAAGCGTTGCCTCGTAGCCCAGTCCGGCCACGGCGGTAGTCAGCGCATCCGATGACGTGCCCGCCTCAATGGCGAGTTGCGCTGTGCCCTTCGGATAGGACACCAGCGCCGATTGCACGCCGGGCACTTTCTCCAAGGCTTCCTTGACGTGAGCCGCGCACGAGTCGCAGGTCATCCCGGTGATTTTCAGGGTGGTCATGTATTTTTCCTTTTCTGTGGTGGCTACGGCTGTTGCCGTCAGCCACGTTGTTCTGGCAATTCACAGCTGTCCGGCCCGCAGCGGCGATGTGCTGGCGAGATGAAATCCCAGACCGACACCCCAACCATCAAGGCCAGGCCGACATAGAGCAGTCCACCGCTCTGCCAGCCGTAAGCCCGCATTAAAAACACCGCTGCCAGCACCAAGATCGGGCCTATCGTGCCGAGCGCCGTGCGTCGCCACTGTCGATGATTGAGCCAAGCGATAGCATTGGCGAGTAACGCGATGCCGGCGAACATCGGCAGCAGGATGCCAATGAATAGCCCCTCGTACTGGCTCAAGAAGCCCAGTCCGATGGCCGCGCCAAAGCTGGCGATGGCAGGAAAACAGGCGGCGCAGCCCATCGCGGAAACGACGCTGCCGAGCGCGCCGGTTTTGCCAGCGATGCGCGTGATGAGTCCCATGTGTCGCTCCCGAGTTCGGTTAACGGATCAGCGTTTGAGGCTGGACGGATAGCCCGCGTCCTCGGTCGCCTTGGTCAACTTCTGGACGTTGGTCTTGGCATCGTCGAAGGTGACGACGGCCTGGCGCTTGTCGAAACTTACGTCGGTCTTGCTCACGCCCTCAACCTTGGAAAGCGCGTGCTTGACAGTGATCGGGCAAGAGGCGCAGGTCATGCCAGGCACGGACAGCGTGACGGTCTGGGTGGCGGCCCACACGGGGGCAACAACGGCAGCGAGGGCGAGGGCGGCAAACAGTTTTTTCATGATGAACTCCTGTGATTAATAGAAAAATGGCATGACGTAGGGAAATCCGAGCGAGACCAGGACCAGCGCGGCCACGATCCAGAAAATGAGCTTGTAAGTAGCTCGCACTTGGGGAATCGCGCAGACCTCACCCGGTTTGCAGGCTTGCGCCGGGCGGTAGATGCGCCGCCAGGCGAAAAACAGCGCGACCAGCGCTGCGCCGATGAAGATCGGGCGATAGGGTTCCAGCACCGTCAGGTTGCCGATCCATGCCCCGCTGAACCCCAAGGCGATCAAAACCAGCGGCCCCAGGCAGCAGGCCGACGCAAGAATGGCGGCCAGCCCACCGGCGAAGAGCGCGCCGCGCCCGTTTTGTGGTTCAGACTTTTGTGGTTCAGACATACGCTTGTCCTTTCAAATTTGGTTTGGATAGCTTAAGCTTACTTCCGTAGTTATGTACGGAGTCAAGCGATATGCAAATTAATTTTGAGAATCTGACCATTGGCGTTTTTGCCAAGGCGGCCGGGGTCAATGTGGAGACCATCCGGTTCTACCAGCGCAAGGGCCTGCTGCCGGAGCCAGACAAGCCCTATGGCAGCATTCGCCGCTATGGCGAGGCGGATGTAACACGAGTGCGGTTCGTGAAATCGGCCCAGCGGCTGGGCTTTAGCCTGGACGAAATCGCCGAGCTACTGCGGCTGGAGGATGGCACCCATTGCGAGGAAGCCAGCGGCCTGGCCGAGCACAAGCTCAAGGATGTGCGCGAGAAGATGGCCGACTTGGCACGCATGGAGGCCGTGCTGTCTGAACTGGTGTGCGCCTGCCATGCGCGGAAAGGGAACGTTTCCTGCCCGCTGATTGCGTCACTGCAAGACGGAACGAAGCTCGCTGCATCGGCGCGGGGGAGTCACGGGGTGACTACGCCTTAGCGTGCTTTATTTTCCGAATTCTGAGACGACCCCTGTGTGTTGAAAGACAAGATGAGAACCATGATGTGTACGTAGGTAAATTCATCCAGTTACATGTAGCCGCTAATAAGAGCCTTAAGATCGTCGAAATGGGCGATGTGAAACTGGTGGCCATAACCAGCTCGATTCCTACCACTTTTAATGGTGGGATAAAGAGATACAAAGGGGTTACGTATGTGTCACTTTCCCAAACAGCTCAAACCACTATCGACTTCCCGAAGCGTATCTACAAAGAGGGCCAGGAATGTACTTCTGTCACCAGTCCTGACCAAGGTCCTTTCGCCCGGGATGTTAGGTTGAATTGCTACGGGCGATGTGTTGTCACCGGCGTAAGGTCCCCCTGGCGTACTGAGGCCGCGCACTTAACGCCACGTCATGAAGAAGGCATTCCCGACGTAACGAACGGAATTTTACTTCGCCGTGATATCCATACACTGTTCGACAATGACCATTGCGCCATAAACCCTGACACTATGAAAATTTACTTCAGCCGGGAGGCCCGGGAGTTGGATGATGATCTCCTGAAATGGCATGGGAATGAGATAGAGACGACACGCATGCAGGTTCCGGTTAACATCGAAAACCTTCGGATACGATGGCAAAAATTTAAGGCTAAGGATCGTCAGCGTAAATAAAGCCATAAGCTGAACCACGGCGAGGATTAGTCTTGTTCACTAAATGACAGCGAGAGATTAAATGCAAACCCAAAAAGATATTACAGTTGGCCAGATCTGGGAAGAAGTGGATCCAAGACTGATCCGGAAAGTGCGAGTTGTTGAGGTGGCCTCGTTAGAAGGGCCCAAAGGCATCCTAATCGAAAACGTGGAGTCTGGTCGTAAGAACTGGGCGTCGTCATCCCGCTTTAATGGAAAGCGTGGAGGGTATCGTCTTATTTCCTGAAGGTTTTGCCAATATGGGAAACTGAAGAGGTTGAAACCATCCCGGTGAGGGAGCATATCTGGTAAAGAAGAGTCTTTAAAAAGGTTTTACGCGACCTGGGATAATAAACGGGAAAACGATACCCAAAAAAAGAATACAGCGATGATAACGATAAGGAATGGTAAGGGCTTCAATATTTTGAGAAATGACCTGGCTTACTTTGCATCTGCATTTCTAATCAAACTGTCCACATAGGGATCACAGCTCTTAGGTTCTGAATTTTTCATATGTTCTGTACCTGAAATTGATTCCGTATGAGAAAAGGCCACCGAAGTGGCCTCTATCAAAACTGGTGGCAAAAGTTAGATCAGGAAATCATCAAGACTTTTACCGGCTGCAATTTGTTCTGCCAGAGCTTTGGGGGTACGGCCCTGTCCAGTCCACGTTTTTGTTTCGCCATTTTCATCAGTAAATGAGTATTTGGCCGGGCGTGGTTCACGGCTTTTCTTGGTAGCCGTAGATTTGGCCTGGAATGAGCCAAGCAGCTCTTCCGGGTTGATACCATCTTCTTCCATTAACTTACGCAGGGCGTCAAGTTTCTCCTGACGAGCTTGCAGTTCGGCAGCTTTGGATGATTCTTCCTGACGACGCTCATCAACAATGACATTAAGCTTTTCGAGGATTTCCTCAAGTACTTCTAAAGGCAGCTCGCGGCCCTGGGCGCGAAGAGTACGAATATTGTTTAACGATTTGAGTGCTTCAGACATACGACCTCACTTTCTAATTCTTTGATAAGGATTTACTTAATCATAATACACTCTATAAGGAAAAAGATGCCAGCTTTATGTCTTCAGGTACAAAGATATCTTGCTAAGAATACTCCTTATCTTCCTTGTGCAGACTGTTTCGGGCACTGTTGCAAATAGTCGGTGGTGATAAACTTATCATCCCCTTTTGCTGATGGAGCTGCACATGAACCCATTCAAAGGCCGGCATTTTCAGCGTGACATCATTCTGTGGGCCGTACGCTGGTACTGCAAATACGGCATCAGTTACCGTGAGCTGCAGGAGATGCTGGCTGAACGCGGAGTGAATGTCGATCACTCCACGATTTACCGCTGGGTTCAGCGTTATGCGCCTGAAATGGAAAAACGGCTGCGCTGGTACTGGCGTAACCCTTCCGATCTTTGCCCGTGGCACATGGATGAAACCTACGTGAAGGTCAATGGCCGCTGGGCGTATCTGTACCGGGCCGTCGACAGCCGGGGCCGCACTGTCGATTTTTATCTCTCCTCCCGTCGTAACAGCAAAGCTGCATACCGGTTTCTGGGTAAAATCCTCAACAACGTGAAGAAGTGGCAGATCCCGCGATTCATCAACACGGATAAAGCGCCCGCCTATGGTCGCGCGCTTGCTCTGCTCAAACGCGAAGGCCGGTGCCCGTCTGACGTTGAACACCGACAGATTAAGTACCGGAACAACGTGATTGAATGCGATCATGGCAAACTGAAACGGATAATCGGCGCCACGCTGGGATTTAAATCCATGAAGACGGCTTACGCCACCATCAAAGGTATTGAGGTGATGCGTGCACTACGCAAAGGCCAGGCCTCAGCATTTTATTATGGTGATCCCCTGGGCGAAATGCGCCTGGTAAGCAGAGTTTTTGAAATGTAAGGCCTTTGAATAAGACAAAAGGCTGCCTCATCGCTAACTTTGCAACAGTGCCCTTTCATCAACCTGCGTAGGGGCAGGCATAACCGGTTGGGAATTGCCCTTCAACTCACAACTGCCCGCTTTCTGGGAACCTTCTTGTCCGATCTCATGCAAATACCGCCCGGTGTCCAGTTTTATGTCGCAAGGCAACTTAACATCCGCTATCCAGAGATCATTTCCCGCTATGCTCAAAGGGAAAACACACGTTGGGAGCACCACGGGCTTATCAGGCAGCACTATAGCTATCATGATTTCGGTGATTTCCCGTGGTCGTTCAGACTGAAGCGATTGCTGTATACCCGTGCATGGCTCAGTAATGAACGCCCCGGACTGATGTTCGATTTTGCCACCGCGTGGTTGCTTCAAAATAAAGTGTTGTTGCCAGCCGCATCCACCCTGACGAGAGTCATTGGTGAAATCCGTGAGCGTGCGACCCGCCGCTTGTGGCGAAAATTGGCCGCGCTGCCAAACCGTTGGCAGACCGCACAACTGGCTGGGTTACTTGAAATCCCCGAAGGACAGCGACTCTCAGTGATGGAGCACCTAAAAAGAGGCCCTGTCACTATCAGCGGCCCCGCGTTCACTGAAGCACTTGAACGTTACACTCGCCTGCGCAGCCTGGAGTTTTCCTGTCTGAATTTCACTGGGCTGCCCGCCATACAGCTCCGCAATCTGGCACGCTATGCCGGAATGGCATCGGTGAAATATATCAGCAGAATGCCAGAAGAACGGCGGCTGGCGATCCTTACCGCATTCGTGAAAGCGCAAGAAATCTCGGCGCTGGACGAGGCCGTTGACGTGCTGGATATGCTGATCCTCAATATTACCCGGGAGGCGAAGAAAACCGGGCAGAAAAAGCGACTTAGGACGCTCAAGGATCTTGACCGCGCGGCGTTGCTGCTGGCGCGGGCATGCGCACTTTTACTTGATGAAGATACCGCCGATGATTTGCTGCGAAAGACCATATTCAGCAGTGTGTCTGTCGCCAGACTGGCAGAGTCCGTGGAAAAAGTGAATGAACTGGCCCGCCCCCAGGATACAAACTTTCAGGATGAAATGGTGGAGCAATACGGACGGGTAAGGCGTTTTTTGCCCGCACTACTGCGCGATCTGCACTTCCGTGCGGCCCCAGACGGTGAACATACCTTGGCTGCCATCCATTACCTGGCAGAGCTAAACGGCTCGAAAAAACGGATCCTGGACGATGCACCTGAACATATCATTTCAGGCCCTTGGAAACGCCTGGTGTACGATGCTGACGGTCGGATACAGCGAGCAGGTTACTCGTTGTGTCTGCTGGAGCGACTTCAGGATGCGCTACGCCGTCGTGACATCTGGTTGGAAAACAGCGATCGTTGGGGTGATCCGCGCCAAAAACTTCTTCAGGGGGAGGAATGGCAGGCGCAGCGGGTTCCAGTCTGCCGGGCATTGGGTCACCCCACTAATGGCAGTAAAGCATCGGAGCAATTGGCCGCTCAGTTAGATGAAACCTGGAAAACGGTGGCATCACGTTTTGATCGCAATACCGCCGTGGACATCTGCAATGAAGGTAAACATCCTTCGCTGACCATCAGCAGCCTGGATAAATTGGATGAACCACCGGCGCTGATACAACTGAGCAGCCGAGTCAGACAATTGCTTCCACCCGTTGACCTGACAGAACTGTTGCTCGAGATTGACGCCAGAACTGGCTTCACCCGTGAATTCAGCCATGTCAGCGAGTCAGGTGCCCGTGCGCAGGATCTGCATATAAGCCTGTGTGCGGTGATGCTGGCTGAGGCCTGCAATATCGGACATGAGCCGCTGATCAAGCACAATATCCCTGCACTGACTCGCCATCGTCTGAGCTGGGTGAAACAGAACTACATCCGAGCAGAAACGCTGGTTAGCGCCAATGCGCGGCTGGTTGATTTTCAGTCCTCGTTAGCGTTGGCAGGATACTGGGGGGCGGGGAGGTAGCCTCCGCTGATGGTATGCGTTTTGTCACGCCAGTGAAAACGGTGAATTCTGGCCCCAACAGAAAATACTTTGGTTCAGGGCGCGGCATCACCTGGTACAACTTTGTCTCTGACCAATATTCGGGTTTTCATGGCATAGTGATTCCTGGAACACTGCGGGATTCCATCTTTGTGCTGGAAGGGCTACTTGAGCAACAAACGGGACTAAACCCGGTTGAAATCATGACGGACACAGCAGGTACCAGTGACATTATCTTTGGCCTGTTCTGGCTACTGGGATACCAATTTTCACCTCGTCTGGCGGATGCGGGTGAGGCTGTGTTCTGGCGGGCCGACAAAGCAGCGAATTACGGGGCGTTGGACAAACTGGCGCGGGGTTGTGTTGACCTTTCTAAAATCGAAAGCCACTGGGATGAGATGATGCGGGTTGCCGGTTCGCTGAAGCTGGGCACTATTCATGCGTCAGAACTCATTCGATCGCTATTGAGAAGTACCCGACCGTCAGGGCTTGCTCAGGCAATAATGGAGGTCGGAAGAGTTAACAAGACACTGTATCTTCTCAACTATATTGATGATGAGGACTATCGTCGCCGGATCCTAACACAGTTGAACCGGGGTGAAGGCCGCCATGCCGTTGCAAGAGCCATCTGCTACGGTCAGCGTGGCGAGATCAGAAAACGTTACCGCGAGGGGCAGGAAGATCAGTTGGGTGCGCTGGGTCTGGTGACAAACGCAGTGGTGCTGTGGAATACGCTTTATATGCAGGAAGCCTTGTCGCACCTGCGCAGCATCGGGGAAGGGCCAGAGGATGAACATATCGCGCGGCTTTCGCCTCTGATGCACGGTCATATCAACATGCTGGGACATTATACGTTCACACTACCGGAGGATATTATGAAGGGGGAATTGAGGCCGTTAAATCTCAATTTAAACAATGAATTATCTCCTTAGCGTGGTTTTTTACATCATTGGCCCTCAAACCCCATGATGATGGTTTCGAAACGTCTTAAGGCCAAAGACTATCGAACGGTTTCCACGGGATTTAACGTCCTGAGCTCTAAGCCAGGGCTGATAACTTTGGCCATAGCCCACTCCTATGCCGTCACCTAGCGCATTTTCATAATCCAAATAGGATTTGAGACGCCTACCCCTACCCATGATCGTACCCAAAAAACGACATTGATACGTACCTATATGTGCATTTTATAGTCTCCAACCCTATAACCACACATTCAGTAAGCATACAACATTAGCGTCGTTTTTTGAGAATGGTTACAACTTTAGTGCTTTGTGTACAACTTTATTGTCTTCGGACAGTAGGACCCTCTAAAACCAATAGAATTTACGTAGAAACGCGTTTAGTAAAGGCTTTACTAATTACTAATGACTAACATATTAGCACTTTCAGATCTGTCAGCAATAACCCCGGGCGGCGAAATAATGAGAAGAGTTCTTCCGGAGAGCCTTTTCTTTCTATCTGATTGATTTTTAACACTTTTAAATGTCAGCTTTATGTAAACCTGTGGGATTTACTCCTAATTAAATCCCATAGTATGAAAATTAGGCATTTGCAAACCTTAATGACGTGACGTTGTCACGTAAATCAATGGAATTTAGTCTCTAGTAAAGAGTTAACTAGTGACTAACTGCCTGATCGGTGTGCTTGAACGGTGCACTTCAGGCCGGATATAAAAATTGATGAGAGATATACAGAAAATGATGGACCGGCTTAATAAGCCAGCCTTTCTTGGGATGATTGATGATGTTGAACACGCTATAAAGCGAAAATGCCCCTTTTTAACCTATAGGTTGGGCACTATGAGTAAGATACAATCAAATCGCCAGTCAGATGGCTAATTTCATTTTGACCAAAGCGGGCTATTTCAAGCGTTATCGCTGAGACGAGGCTTCAATGACAAGTACACTTGACCCATCACACAAGCAAATTGAAATGTGGCGCAGAGCTACCGGTTCCGAAGGTGGACTCAACGAATACCGCAACTGGGTTCTGGAAAATAGTATGAGATTTACAGCATACGGTATCCATACCGTTATCGTCGAAGGTGAGGCGAAGCATATAACAGCGCTTGATGATGTTACCCTCTGTAACGAGTGGGCGAAGCTTAAAAGAGAAAACAATAGGCTTTACGCAGCAAATGAAAAAATTTGCTCTGGCTGGCGTGGTTTTGTGTTGCGTTTGTTAGGAATAACACTGTCATGCAGAAAACCGGTCATCTTACTGGGGGCAGACGCGAAGAATCAAAATGATGCCGTGAAAGGGGCTGATTTGTAATTTTCAGGCGAGCCCACCGTTCTTAGAAAGCTGTTCTATGGGTATGTAAGGAAGATAATGTTCTCTGAACGCTCAGTACACTTAATCACTTCCTGTACAAAGGGCAAGAATCATCAGGGCCACGTCTGGCCGACATTGGACATAGATCCAAAACAAACCCCGGACGACGCAGCATATGCCTGGAGTAACATTGTAGACGACGCCAGAAGTAATCAGGCGGTACCGGCATTGTCCTTGTATTCAGGTAATCACTGGTCTACGGCAAAGGAAATTTTAAACTCAACCAGAAATCTGGAGTTGTGGATAATCTCTGCCGGGATGGGGTTTTTAAATAGTCGAGATCGGGTGCCCTCTTACGAGGCGACATTTCATCAAGTACCATTCAGGCATGATCTCTGGTGGAAAGCCATCACAAAATCACTAGGAAAGCATAACCGTTGCGCAACTATAAGCCAGTTAATGCAGTCCAGTCCGAATGATGAATATTTGATTGCGGCTTCGCCTGTTTATATTTCTGCTGTCCAGAATGACATCCTGAAGGGCATTGAGAGTTTGACTCATCCTCTTACGCAACTAACGATCGTGACATCAGGGGCATATGCTGGCCCACTTGAAGAATACTTAATTAAGAGTTCTTCTAGGATGATGAAAGAGCTAGAGTGCAATATGGTGTGCCTGAATATAAAACTGGCTCAATACATACTTAAAAGTGGTAGTCGTTAGAACTAGACTGTTAATGATACAATTCTCCTGTTATTTTATTTTTATAAAAGGTCTCAAATATGCTCAAAAACAGATTTTCTTTATTGTGTCTTGCTGTGGCATCGTCACTTACTCTTACTGCTTGCGATGTAGTTGATGCTGCCTATGACGAGACTTTAAATGATAATGCACCCGAAATTGTAATAGCTGGAGGATTCAAAATTGATATCCAAGGTAATGCAGTTCCGGTTGAGGGATATGATAATTGCTCTTTGAATACTCTTCAGGGAAGCGTTGATACGGATAAATCAAATTGTATTGTTCTGGATAGAACACGTAAAAAAGTACCGGTTCTAGTTCATTTGTCATCCGGTCCCGTCAAAGAAGAATGGAAGATCGAGCACCAGGTTGAAAAAACCAAATCCGGCAAAAATTTCATCCAAACTCGTATGATTAGACCTGACGGTAACTTTGTAGTGCCTGCATCCTCAGAACGAGGGATCTTTAGTGGCAAACATTACAGTCAAGCCAGCTAAGTCAAGTCTATCCGTTCAAACAGAAAAAGGTTTCTTAAAAATGACGTTATCCGCTGCATTGCAAGGCACTTTTAAAGAGATGAGGAAAGACAATACAGTAGGCATCACAGTTCAAACTTGTTCAGATATTTTTGACAGCAATGTTCCTCCGGCTTATGTTTTCTGGCTTTATCGTCTCAAAGCGGGAGAAACTTTGCCGCGCGGAAGGTTCTTCAGAAAAAGAAAGCCAATCATCAATGTTATGGCAGTTGTTCATGATGCTGCATTCGAAAAATAACTGCGCTATCAGGAAAGTTACTTTTATGAACGTAATTGCAGCTGGAATTTTTTGCTTTATTTTTTACCCTACAGCTTTCGCTTATGCTTGTTATAAAAAGAGATGGCTAGAGTGGATTTTTCTTACTTTAATTATAATTTTTGCTTCTGCCATTTCGATTCAACAATACAATGAAGCGAATTTTGTAAGTGAGTTAAATTACCCTATGTTTATCTCCGCCATATATGGCCTGTCACTGGCATGGTTTCCTTTTCCGATTGCTTATGTTGTTCTGCGCTTCCTTCTTGATGATTTACAGCATGAGTACCCTAAACAGTGAGCAGATTTTAAGACTCATGAACAACATCGAAAGCACGAAACAGGGCACTGTTGCAAAGTTAGCGATGAGGCAGCCTTTTGTCTTATTCAAAGGCCTTACATTTCAAAAACTCTGCTTACCAGGCGCATTTCGCCCAGGGGATCACCATAATAAAATGCTGAGGCCTGGCCTTTGCGTAGTGCACGCATCACCTCAATACCTTTGATGGTGGCGTAAGCCGTCTTCATGGATTTAAATCCCAGCGTGGCGCCGATTATCCGTTTCAGTTTGCCATGATCGCATTCAATCACGTTGTTCCGGTACTTAATCTGTCGGTGTTCAACGTCAGACGGGCACCGGCCTTCGCGTTTGAGCAGAGCAAGCGCGCGACCATAGGCGGGCGCTTTATCCGTGTTGATGAATCGCGGGATCTGCCACTTCTTCACGTTGTTGAGGATTTTACCCAGAAACCGGTATGCAGCTTTGCTGTTACGACGGGAGGAGAGATAAAAATCGACAGTGCGGCCCCGGCTGTCGACGGCCCGGTACAGATACGCCCAGCGGCCATTGACCTTCACGTAGGTTTCATCCATGTGCCACGGGCAAAGATCGGAAGGGTTACGCCAGTACCAGCGCAGCCGTTTTTCCATTTCAGGCGCATAACGCTGAACCCAGCGGTAAATCGTGGAGTGATCGACATTCACTCCGCGTTCAGCCAGCATCTCCTGCAGCTCACGGTAACTGATGCCGTATTTGCAGTACCAGCGTACGGCCCACAGAATGATGTCACGCTGAAAATGCCGGCCTTTGAATGGGTTCATGTGCAGCTCCATCAGCAAAAGGGGATGATAAGTTTATCACCACCGACTATTTGCAACAGTGCCGGCCGAATGTCTGCAGCTCGGTGAATCGGACTTTACGCATGGAGATCTCCTCAGAGGACATAATTAGTATGTCGGAGGATCTCTAAAAGTGAATGGTTCGTTTTGCAGGGATACTTACATGGGGAAACAAGATGAAACTTGAATATATACAGATAAATTAGTGGTCTGGGCGTTCTCGTCAGAAGCAAACAGCCTGCTTGCAAAAACAAGCGCTGGCAATGGCTTGGCAGGGCCGAGGTTGCCCGGGAGGTATAATTTTCCATTCGGACCAGGGAACCCAATATTGCAGCCTGCCGTACCGGATTCTGGCCGCTCAATATGGAATGATGCTCAGCATGAGCCGCAGCGGGAACTGCTGGGATAATGCTTTGCAGAATGACTGTTCCGCAGTCTGAAATCGGAGTGGATACCACGGGGTGGTTATCGGGACAGGACTGAAGCTGCTGGCGATATTGTTCAGTATCAAGGGGTGAGTCCCGAGAGGCGAGACAAGTCAAGGGCGCAGGCTGCGATGCGCAGCACGACATAGCCGGTATTTCCCTGCGGTGCCCCACAAGTATCAATGAAAGCCTCCAACGCGAGCCATTCGCGAGAGCCTTGAGTCCACGCTAAATCTATCTTATCTGCGCAGGGCAGAATGTGAAGACGGCCGCCCTGGCTCTTGCCCGCCAGGCGCACGAGGCGGTGGAAAGGGGGAGGGGATGTTGTCTATATGGCTCTGCTGTAGTGAGCGGGTTGCGCTCCGACAGCGGTCCTGATCAATCGTCACCCTTTCTCGGCCCTTGAATGTTCCTCGCAACGAGCCTCCTTTTCGCCAATCCATCGACAATCACCGCGAGCCCCAGCTCGAACACTGCGTCCGGACCGGCTTCGTCGAAGGTGTCTATCACGGCCCGCAACAACGGAGCCTGTTCAATGGTGCCGCCGCGCTCACCGGCATCGCTGTCGCCGGCCTGCTCCTCAAGCACGGCCCCAACAGTGAAGTAGCTGATTGTCATCAGCGCATTGACGGCGTCCCAAGCCGAAAAACCCGCCTCGCAGAGGAAGCGAAGCTGCGCGTCGACCACTTCCATCTGCGGTGCGCCCGGTCTCGTGCCAGCATGGATACGCGCGCCATCGCGATAAGCGAGCAGCGCCTGCCTGAAGCTGCGGGCATTCCCGATCAGAAATGAGCGCCAGTCGTCGTCGACTCTCGGCACCGAATGCGTATGATTCTCCGCCAGCATGGCTTCGGCCAGTGCGTCGAGCAGCGCCCGTTTGTTCCTGAAGTGCCAGTATAACGCCGGCTGCTGAACCCCCAACCGTTTAGCCAGTTTGCGTGTCGTCAGAGCCTCTACGCCGACCTCATTCAACAGGTCCAGGGCGACACGGATAACTGTATTAGGCTGCAACTTTATCATGCTTGACACTTTATCACTGATAAACATAATATGTCCACCAACTTATCAGTGATAAAGGATCCGTGAGTTCTATCGGACCAGCGGAGGCTGGTCCGGAGGCCAGCGGAGGCTGGTCCGGAGGCCAGACGTGAAACCCAACAGACCCCTGATCGTAATACTGTGCACTGTCGCGCTCGACGCTGTCGGCATCGGCCTGATTATGCCGGTGCTGCCGGGCCTCCTGCGAGATCTGGTTCACTCGAACGACGTCACCGCCCACTATGGCATTTTGCTGGCGCTGTATGCGTTGATGCAATTTGCCTGCGCGCCTGTGCTGGGTGCGCTATCGGATCGTTTCGGCCGGCGGCCGGTCTTGCTCGTCTCGCTGTCCGGCGCCGCTATCGACTACGCCATCATGGCGACGGCGCCTTTCCTTTGGGTTCTCTATATCGGGCGCATCGTGGCCGGCATCACCGGGGCGACTGGTGCGGTAGCCGGCGCCTATATTGCCGATATCACAGATGGGGATGAGCGCGCGCGGTACTTCGGCTTCATGAGCGCCTGTTTCGGGTTCGGGATGGTCGCGGGACCTGTGCTCGGTGGGCTGATGAGCAGTTTCTCCCCCCATGCTCCGTTCTTCGCCGCAGCAGCCTTGAATGGCCTCAATTTCCTGATGGGCATTTTCCTTTTGCCGGAGTCGCACAAAGGCGAACGTCGACCATTACGCCGGGAGGCTCTCAACCCGCTCGCTTCGTTCCGGTGGGTCCGGGGCATGACCGTCATCGCCGCCCTGATGGCTGTCTTCTTCATCATGCAACTCGTCGGACAGGCGCCGGCCACGCTTTGGGTCATCTTCGGCGAGGATCGCTTTCATTGGGACACGAGCTTGATCGGCATTTCGCTTGCCGCATTTGGTATTCTACATTCACTCGCCCAGGCAATGATCACCGGCCCTGTAACCACCAGGCTCGGCGAAAGGCGGGCACTCATGCTCGGAATGATTGCCGACGGCGCAGGCTACATCCTGCTTGCCTTGGCGACAAGGGGATGGATGGCGTTCCCGATTATGGTCCTGCTTGCTTCGGGTGGCATCGGAATGCCGGCGCTGCAAGCAGTGTTGTCCAGGCAGGTAGATGAGGAACGTCAGGGGCAGCTTCAAGGATCTCTTGCGGCGCTCACCAGCCTGACCTCGATCGTCGGGCCCCTCCTCTTCACGGCGATCTATGCGGCCTCTATAACAACGTGGAACGGGTGGGCATGGATTGCAGGTGCCGCCCTCTACTTGCTCTGCCTGCCGGCGCTGCGTCGCGGGTTTTGGAGCGGCGTAGGGCAACGAGCCGATCGCTGATCGTGGGAACGATAGGCCTATGCCATGCGGGTCAAGGCGACTTCCGGCTACCCGTCTTTCAATCACAACAAGTACAGCAATATTAGGACTGCTTTTCGCTCACAGCGGACCTCTAACCCAGCCATCTTGTCCGCTTCGTTCTAAGAACAGACATCCCTCACTTCAGAATGTGTAGTCAACGGGGGACAGGACAATACGAATGTTCCACTAAAAAATACAGATGAGATAATTATTTACACCAAATTTTGGAGATTTATCGTTGTATCAGGTATTAAAAGTACAATTTAAATCTATTATATCTCGCAATAAGCCTGACATGTAGGTTTCTACAAATTCTCTAATTACGTTATTGACATATGAGCATTTGAAGGCGTAACCTTCAATCACTGTATGTAGATGTGTCTTCCCCTGTTGAGGTGGCTGATACAGCATTTCTACTTGCCATTAAACCAGTCTTTCATGTAATCCTATGTAAAATAGTCTGGTTAATTTATTTTACATACGGGTATCAGTGATGAATGAACTCAGTATTGTTAGTGGTAAATTGCAACTGTTGTCGATCATAGGTGACCCGATCGCTCAGGTCAGCGCTCCACTCATGATAAATGCCGCCATCCTTGAAAAACAAATCCCCGACACTTTGATGGTCCCTCTCCATATAAACTCTGTAGGTCTGCAAACCGCTGTCAATGGTCTGAAATGTATTCAGAATTTTCGTGGTGCCATTATAACGATGCCTCACAAACAACATGCGCTTTCATTAATTGATTCAGCCAGTGAATCTGCTATGGCAATCGGAGGATGCAACGTCATCAGGAGGAATGCTCAGGGCCAACTACATGGGGATATGCTCGATGGTGAAGGTTTCGTATCGAGCCTTTTGAAAAGAGGCTTCGATGTGACAGGTAAAAGAGTCTATCTAGCTGGAACAGGCGGTGCTGGCTCAGCTATTGCTTATGCTATGGCCGCCAAACAGGTTGGAGAATTAATTGGCACTGTTGCAAATAGTCGGTGGTGATAAACTTATCATCCCCTTTTGCTGATGGAGCTGTACATGAACCCATTCAAAGGCCGGCATTTTCAGCGTGACATCATTCTGTGGGCCGTACGCTGGTACTGCAAATACGGCATCAGTTACCGTGAGCTGCAGGAGATGCTGGCTGAACGCGGAGTGAATGTCGATCACTCCACGATTTACCGCTGGGTTCAGCGTTATGCGCCTGAAATGGAAAAACGGCTGCGCTGGTACTGGCGTAACCCTTCCGATCTTTGCCCGTGGCACATGGATGAAACCTACGTGAAGGTCAATGGCCGCTGGGCGTATCTGTACCGGGCCGTCGACAGCCGGGGCCGCACTGTCGATTTTTATCTCTCCTCCCGTCGTAACAGCAAAGCTGCATACCGGTTTCTGGGTAAAATCCTCAACAACGTGAAGAAGTGGCAGATCCCGCGATTCATCAACACGGATAAAGCGCCCGCCTATGGTCGCGCGCTTGCTCTGCTCAAACGCGAAGGCCGGTGCCCGTCTGACGTTGAACACCGACAGATTAAGTACCGGAACAACGTGATTGAATGCGATCATGGCAAACTGAAACGGATAATCGGCGCCACGCTGGGATTTAAATCCATGAAGACGGCTTACGCCACCATCAAAGGTATTGAGGTGATGCGTGCACTACGCAAAGGCCAGGCCTCAGCATTTTATTATGGTGATCCCCTGGGCGAAATGCGCCTGGTAAGCAGAGTTTTTGAAATGTAAGGCCTTTGAATAAGACAAAAGGCTGCCTCATCGCTAACTTTGCAACAGTGCCCCTGAGATACAATTATTCGCTCCCTGAAGTGATGCAAACTTCCTGCTGGAGGTGATCAAGTAATTTGCGAGTGAGTGATCAACTGATTTGCGAATGGGGGATCAGATACATGCGAATACACAGGGAGGGGGCTGGGCCGGGCGATCCGGTCAGCGTTGCGGTTTCCGGCGATTTGCGGCCGGTGGCCGGTTAAGTCCGGCGCGGACGCCTTCCATGCCCTGACGGGCATAAGAAAATAAAACCGCCATGCTGCGGTCATTCATGATTTTGTGGTGTAGCGATAAATAGTCATGCGAGAAACGTTGAAGCGCTTAGCAACTGCACCAACTGTCATTTCAGGATCAGCAAGTAAGATTCTAATTTGTTTAACATCTTCTTCAGAAAGTGACGGTTTTCTCCCTCCCACACGGCCCCTTGCGCGTGCAGCTGCAAGGCCTGAGCGCGTTCTTTCAATATTGCGGTTGCGTTCAAAGCTAGAGAATATCGCCATCAGATGCGTATAGATTTCCCCTATAACTGGCGCATTTGTGTCTATTCTGTCCTTGATGGCTATGAAAGTTATTCCGCGTTTCTTCAGGTCGTCGAGTAAAGTAATGACTTGACCCAATGAACCGCCGAGCCGATCTAGTGCCCAAACTACTAGGGTATCTCCCTCGCGCAATGCTTTCAGGCAGTTCTCCAGTTCCGGCGCACCTTTTTTGTCGCGCTTGGGGCCGCTACGTGAGGTCTGATCCTGATAGATTTGCTCACATCCAGCTTTTGTTAGTTCGTCAACCTGGTGCGCCACATCCTGAAGATGCGTAGATTTACGTGCATAGCCGATTTTCATTCTTTTCACGCTAATTAGTTATGGGGTTATTGTTATGTTGATATAGTAACGAGTTTTGTTACATGAGGGGAGTCATTTTTCGGGAGAAGTCAGGACTTTTCAAGACTGTCACAAAAACCATCGTTTTTGATACATTAATTTAACCAATAGGTTGCAGATCAAATCGCCTGTAACAGCCTTTCTGGCTGTTTGTCGTTTTCAGAAGACGGCTGCACTGAACGTCAGAAGCCGACTGCACTATAGCAGCGGAGGGGTTGGATCCATCAGGCAACGACGGGCTGCTGCCGGCCATCAGCGGACGCAGGGAGGACTTTCCGCAACCGGCCGTTCGATGCGGCACCGATGGCCTTCGCGCAGGGGTAGTGAATCCGCCAGGATTGACTTGCGCTGCCCTACCTCTCACTAGTGAGGGGCGGCAGCGCATCAAGCGGTGAGCGCACTCCGGCACCGCCAACTTTCAGCACATGCGTGTAAATCATCGTCGTAGAGACGTCGGAATGGCCGAGCAGATCCTGCACGGTTCGAATGTCGTAACCGCTGCGGAGCAAGGCCGTCGCGAACGAGTGGCGGAGGGTGTGCGGTGTGGCGGGCTTCGTGATGCCTGCTTGTTCTACGGCACGTTTGAAGGCGCGCTGAAAGGTCTGGTCATACATGTGATGGCGACGCACGACACCGCTCCGTGGATCGGTCGAATGCGTGTGCTGCGCAAAAACCCAGAACCACGGCCAGGAATGCCCGGCGCGCGGATACTTCCGCTCAAGGGCGTCGGGAAGCGCAACGCCGCTGCGGCCCTCGGCCTGGTCCTTCAGCCACCATGCCCGTGCACGCGACAGCTGCTCGCGCAGGCTGGGTGCCAAGCTCTCGGGTAACATCAAGGCCCGATCCTTGGAGCCCTTGCCCTCCCGCACGATGATCGTGCCGTGATCGAAATCCAGATCCTTGACCCGCAGTTGCAAACCCTCACTGATCCGCATGCCCGTTCCATACAGAAGCTGGGCGAACAAACGATGCTCGCCTTCCAGAAAACCGAGGATGCGAACCACTTCATCCGGGGTCAGCACCACCGGCAAGCGCCGCGACGGCCGAGGTCTTCCGATCTCCTGAAGCCAGGGCAGATCCGTGCACAGCACCTTGCCGTAGAAGAACAGCAAGGCCGCCAATGCCTGACGATGCGTGGAGACCGAAACCTTGCGCTCGTTCGCCAGCCAGGACAGAAATGCCTCGACTTCGCTGCTGCCCAAGGTTGCCGGGTGACGCACACCGTGGAAACGGATGAAGGCACGAACCCAGTTGACATAAGCCTGTTCGGTTGGTAAGCTGTAATGCAAGTAGCGTATGCGCTCACGCAACTGGTCCAGAACCTTGACCGAACGCAGCGGTGGTAACGGCGCAGTGGCGGTTTTCATGGCTTGTTATGACTGTTTTTTTGTACAGTCTATGCCTCGGGCATCCAAGCAGCAAGCGCGTTACGCCGTGGGTCGATGTTTGATGTTATGGAGCAGCAACGATGTTACGCAGCAACGATGTTACGCAGCAGGGCAGTCGCCCTAAAACAAAGTTAGGCATCACAAAGTACAGCATCGTGACCAACAGCAACGATTCCGTCACACTGCGCCTCATGACTGAGCATGACCTTGCGATGCTCTATGAGTGGCTAAATCGATCTCATATCGTCGAGTGGTGGGGCGGAGAAGAAGCACGCCCGACACTTGCTGACGTACAGGAACAGTACTTGCCAAGCGTTTTAGCGCAAGAGTCCGTCACTCCATACATTGCAATGCTGAATGGAGAGCCGATTGGGTATGCCCAGTCGTACGTTGCTCTTGGAAGCGGGGACGGATGGTGGGAAGAAGAAACCGATCCAGGAGTACGCGGAATAGACCAGTTACTGGCGAATGCATCACAACTGGGCAAAGGTTTGGGAACCAAGCTGGTTCGAGCTCTGGTTGAGTTGCTGTTCAATGATCCCGAGGTCACCAAGATCCAAACGGACCCGTCGCCGAGCAACTTGCGAGCGATCCGATGCTACGAGAAAGCGGGGTTTGAGAGGCAAGGTACCGTAACCACCCCAGATGGTCCAGCCGTGTACATGGTTCAAACACGCCAGGCATTCGAGCGAACACGCAGTGATGCCTAACCCTTCCATCGAGGGGGACGTCCAAGGGCTGGCGCCCTTGGCCGCCCCTCATGTCAAACGTTAGGCGTCATGCATGAACCACACCGTCCCCGCAGAGGTATCCGCTCAGGTGCGGATAGTCGTCGACGTCATAAAGTCACATTTGGAGCCTGTGCTTCTTGCCATTTGTCAATGGCCATTAATTTTGACCCACCTTTGGCCAATAAAATTGACCCACCCTTGCACGTTTAACCCGTTGTTTTCTGTTTCAGCCGATAGCTCTCTCCTCCCAGCATAAAGATGTGTGAGTGATGGATGATTCGGTCGATGATCGGTACTGCCACGTTGTCGTCGTGGAAGAACTCGCCCCAGCAGGTGAAGTCCTTGTTGGTGGTCAGGATGATAGACCGGTATTCGTACAGACTGTTGATCAGCTGGAACAGGTTGTAGCGGGCCTGCCGGGTCATGGGCAGGTAGCCCAGCTCATCGATGATCAAGAGGTCGACCTTGCTCAGCTGGCTGATTTTCTTTTTCAGCTCGCCCTTCATTTCTGCCAGCTCCAGTTCTTCCACCAACTCCAGCGCGGTGCGAAACAATACCCGGTATCCGGCCTCGACGGCCTTGTGGCCAATCCCGATGGCCAGGTGGGTCTTGCCCACGCCTGGCGGGCCGATGAAGATCACGTTGTTGCGCTCGTCGATGAACCGGAAGTCCAGCAGGCTGTTGATCTGGCGCTTGCTGATGGTGGTCTGGTGGCGATAGTCAAAGCCCTCCAGATGCTTGTGCGCAGGAAAGCCTGCCGTCTTGTAATTGCGCTGTACCCGGTTGGCCTGACGCTGCTGGAGTTCGTATTCAGCCAGTCGCTGTGCAAAGCTCAGGAACGACATTTCACTGGCTTCGGCCTCGGCCAGTAACTGGGCGAGCTCTGCGGCGATGGAGGTCATGCGCAGGCTACGGTACTGGGCGGCAGTCTGTTCAAGCATGCCCATGGGTCACCTCCTGGCCAGTCGAGCGGCCAAGCTGTCGGTATGCACTCAAGTCCAGCTCTGACGGAGCCTCTGGCACGGGCTCAGGCAGACGCTCACGCCGGCTGGCCAGCTGGGTGGCCACCAGATACGCTTCGATCTGTCGGGCGGTCAGGCCCGGCTTCTGGCTCAGGTTCAACAGCATGTCCCGTTCAACAGGTGCGTGCTTACTCAGCAGGTTGCGTACTGCGAACAGTTGATCCTTATAGACCTTGGGCAAGGATCTCCGCAACTGATCACACAAGGCCAGGCTGAGTGCCTCGTCGCCCACCAGTACTTGAATGTCCTGCTCCAGCTGCTGCCGGCGCTGGGCATGGTCACGGTAGTGGTGGGTGTTTTTGATAATCTGACCTTTGCCGCCCGCCAACGCATGCTGGGCAATCACTTCGCCAGTTTGTAGATCAATCACATGCAGCTGGCTGTCGTCTTCCAGCACACCGACACGGCTTTGCTGCCAGGCCATGGGCACAGAGTACTTGTTGGCCTTCCA
This sequence comes from Enterobacter sp. JH25, assembly GCF_021725435.1. Lineage (NCBI taxonomy): Bacteria > Pseudomonadati > Pseudomonadota > Gammaproteobacteria > Enterobacterales > Enterobacteriaceae > Enterobacter > Enterobacter sp. JH25. The sequence continues at coordinate 136,015 of NZ_CP091320.1, forward strand.
GGAGATCAGTCCGGTCTTATCCGCCTTGCGGGTCTCACGGGCTTCAGATGTGACGCAAGAGGGTGACAGGTAGGGCTTGAGCAGAGCCTGTTCGTCACGTTCAAAACGCAGCTGAGGTGCCTCACCTGTGGTGCCGTGTGCCCGCACATTGGCGACCTTGTCCAGCCAGTGATGCACATGCTCGCGCAGGTGCTGCTCATCACGGAAGGTCTCGCCGTAAAAGCAGTCCTGCTTGACGTATTTGACGCCCGCTTCAACCTTGCCCTTGCTCTCGGGGTCATAGCCTTCGCAAGCATGGATACGAAAGCCGGCTGTGGTGGCGTACTGATGAAAACGCTCGTTGAGGGTCAGCTCCCGGTATTTCTCCTCAATCACCACCAGCTTGGTCTGGTCGTACACCAGCTCTTCAGGCATGCCGCCAAAGTAGCGCAGCGCTTCGTCATGCAGCTGGATGAACTGCCGGGTATCCAGCGGCTTAAACGACAGGCCCACATACATCAGCCGCGAGTACGCCAGCACAAACACAACAAAGTGCACCACTGTTTCCACGCCACCAATCAGCACGTTACGCAGCTCGCCCGGGTCAACCTGGCACTGCACACCCGGCACCTCATCAACCACCGGCTCGTAATATCGGTGCTGACCGGTTGCAACCTCTTCCTTCAGCGCGCTGACGTAACGACGAATACTGCGCTCGGAGGTCGGCAGCTCACCCAGTTTCTCCTTGAGCTTGCGGGCAATCTTGACTGCACTGAGCCCGGGAAAGCTGGCCAGCAAGCTGATCAGGTATCCCCGGTAGGTGTCGAGCTGTTTGCTGCGGACAGGGTTATCCAGCTTGCGGGCAGTGGTTGTTTCATCCTGACGCAGATACTTGCGCACGCTGTTGCGCGAGATGCCCAGCTCCCGGCTGATGGCCCGAATGGAAAGTCCTTTGCCATCGTCATGTAATGATTTTATTTTGTGTATCACGTTCCACCTCATCATCAGAACGGTTCCCGGCCTGCCAAAAGGCTGGGAACCCTATCTGCATTTCTGGCCGGTTGGCCACCTTGGGGTGGGTCAAAATTAATGGCCAGGGCACTGTTGCAAAGTTAGCGATGAGGCAGCCTTTTGTCTTATTCAAAGGCCTTACATTTCAAAAACTCTGCTTACCAGGCGCATTTCGCCCAGGGGATCACCATAATAAAATGCTGAGGCCTGGCCTTTGCGTAGTGCACGCATCACCTCAATACCTTTGATGGTGGCGTAAGCCGTCTTCATGGATTTAAATCCCAGCGTGGCGCCGATTATCCGTTTCAGTTTGCCATGATCGCATTCAATCACGTTGTTCCGGTACTTAATCTGTCGGTGTTCAACGTCAGACGGGCACCGGCCTTCGCGTTTGAGCAGAGCAAGCGCGCGACCATAGGCGGGCGCTTTATCCGTGTTGATGGGGAGCCCGCAGAATTCGGAAAAAATCGTACGCTAAGGTTTTCCGGGCATCCGTAAGGGCCGAAACTTCCCGTCTTCCAGTCTGCGGCTCTGCCGCCAGACGTAATCGCCGGTTAGGTTGATGTGCTCCCAGCCCAGCGGCGACAGGAATTGCAGCAGCTCGCCGTCCACCGGCTTGCCGGCCTCGACCAACCCCTGGGTGGCGCGTTCCAGGTACACCGTGTTCCACAGCACGATAGCCGCCGTCACCAGGTTGAGGCCGCTGGCCCGGTAGCGCTGCTGCTCGAAGCTCCGATCCCTGATTTCCCCAAGGCGGTTGAAGAACACCGCCCTGGCCAGCGAGTTGCGCGCCTCACCTTTGTTCAGGCCGGCATGCACGCGGCGGCGCAGTTCAACACTTTGCAGCCAGTCCAGGATGAACAGCGTGCGCTCGATCCGGCCCAGCTCGCGCAGGGCCACGGCCAGTCCGTTCTGGCGCGGGTAGCTGCCGAGCTTGCGCAGCATCAGCGAGGCGGTGACGGTGCCCTGCTTGATCGAGCTGGCCAGGCGCAGGATGTCGTCCCAGTGGGCACGCACGTGCTTGATGTTCAGGGTGCCGCCGATCAGCGGGCGCAACGTCGGGTAGGCTTGCACGCCCTGCGGCACGTACAGCTTGGTTTCGCCGAGGTCGCGGATGCGCGGCGCGAAGCGGAAGCCTAGCAGGTGCATCAGGGCAAAGACGTGATCGGTGAAGCCGGCCGTGTCGGTGTAGTGCTCCTCGATCCGCAGGTCGGACTCGTGGTACAGCAGGCCGTCGAGCACATAGGTGGAATCGCGGACGCCGACATTCACCACGCGGGTGCTGAACGGCGCGTACTGGTCGGAGATATGGGTATAGAACAGCCGTCCCGGCTCGCTACCGTACTTCGGGTTGACGTGCCCGGTGCTCTCGCCCCGGCCACCCGCGCGGAAGCGCTGGCCATCGGAGGATGAGGTCGTGCCGTCGCCCCAGTGGGCGGCAAAGGCGTGGCGATACTGGTGGTTGACCAGCTCGGCCAAGGCCGCCGAATAGGTTTCGTCGCGGATGTGCCAGGCTTGCAGCCAGGACAGCTTGGCGTAGGTCAGGCCGGGGCTCGACTCGGCCATCTTGGTCAGCCCGAGGTTGATCGCATCACCGAGGATTGCGGACAGCAGCAACGTCCTGTCTTTGGCCTCGGCCCCGTCCTTCAAGTGGGTGAAGTGGCGGCTGAAGCCCGTCCAGTCGTCCACGTCCATCAGCAGTTCGGTGATCTTGATGCGCGGCAGTAACTGGCTGGTTTGGTCGATCAGCGCCTGCGCCCGATCCGGCACCGCCGCATCCAGCGGGGTGATTTTCAGCCCTGACTCGGTGAGGATGGCATCGGGCAGCTCGTTGTCCTTGGCCAGGCGGGTGACGGTGGCCAACTGCTCGTCCAGCAGCTGCAAACGCTCTTCCAGGTACTGGTCGCTGTTCGGGTTGATCGCCAGGGGCAGGGCCTGCTCGCGCTTGAGTGCGGCGAACTTCTCGGCCGGCAGCAGGTAGTCGTCGAAGTCGCGGAACTGCCGCGAGCCCTTGACCCAGATGTCGCCGGAGCGCAGGGCGTTCTTCAGCTCGGACAGGGCGCAGATTTCGTAGAATTTCCGGTCGAGGCCTTCCGGGGTGATCACCAGCGGCTTCCAGCGCGGCTTGATGAAGGCCGTGGGTGCATCGGCCGGCACCTTGCGCAGGTTGTCGGCGTTCATCTCACGCAGGGTCTGCACGGCTGCCAGCACGCCTTGCGCGGCCGGCGCGGCGCGCAGTTCCAGCACCTCCAGCAAGGCCGGCGTGTAACGGCGCAGGGTGGCGAAGTTCTCGCCGACCAGGTGCAGGTGGTCGAAGCCTTCCGGCCGGGCCAGCAGCTCGGCCTCGCTGACGCTCTCGGTGAACTCGTCCCAGGGAATCACCGCCTCGATGGCGGCATAGGGGTCGCTGCCGCTTTCCTTCGCTTCCAGCAGCGCCTGGCCGATCCTGGAGTACAGGCGCACCTTGTCGTTGATCGCCTTGCCCTGCTTCTGGAACTGCTGCTGATGCTTGTGCTTCGCGCCGCTGAACAGCTTGACCAGGATGCGGTCATGCAGATCGACCAGCTCATCGATCACGGTCGCGGTGCTCTCCAGCACCACGGCGGCCAGGGTCGCGTAGCGGCGCTGCGGCTCGAACTTACCGAGGTCTTTGGGCGTCATCTGCCCACCCTCGCGGGCCAGCTTGAGCAGGCGGTTCTGGTGGATGTGCCGGCCCAGGCCTTCGGGCAAGTCCACCAACTGAAATGTCTTCAGCCGCTCGATGTGTTCCAGCATGTGCCGAGAGTTGGGTTTCAGCGGTGCCTGGCGCAGCCAGGTCAACCAGGTGATGCTGCTGCCGGCCTTGAGCTTCAACAGCTCGTCCAGCTTGGCCCGATGCGAGTCCGTGAGTGGTTCGACCAGGGCGCGGTAGACCCGCCGATTGGCTCGCGCAATGGCTTCCGAGCAGGCCCGGTCAATCACGCTCAGCGCCGGCAGGATGCGTCGTTTCTGCCGTAGGCTCTCCAGGGCCTGACCGGCCAGCAGCAAGCCTTTGTCGGTCTGCTGGGCCAGCTCGGTTAGCTCGCGCACCAGGGCGCGGAAGTCGGACAGGCCGAACGGGGCCAGTTGCAGGTAGGTGCGCAGTTCCTGGGCATGCTCGCGACGGGTCACGTCGCGCTCGCCGTACTTTGCCCAGCTCGCCGGCTCGGCCTGGACTTGCTTCGCCACCCACAGGATGACCGGCTCGGGCAGCTCGCTGTCGGTTCCCAGCGCGTAACCGGGGTAGCGCAGCAGGCAGAGCTGCACGGCGAAGCCGAGGCGGTTGGCGTCGCCGCGTCGCTGGCGGATCAGCGACAGGTCGGAGTCGTTGAAGGTGTAGTAGCGGATCAGGTCATCCTGGCTTTCCGGCAGCGCAAGCAGGGTGTCCCGCTCCGTGGCCGAGAGGATCAAGCGACGCGGCATGTGTCAGTCGTCCGTGCGGAGGTACTGGTAGAGGGTTTCCCGGCTGATGTTGAACTCGCGGGCAAGCTGCGCCTTGGGCTCGCCGGCCGTCGCTCGCTGCCGCAGGGTAGCAGCCTGCTCATCGGACAGGGCTTTCTTGCGGCCCCGGTACGCGCCACGCTGCTTGGCCAAGGCGATGCCCTCACGCTGCCGCTCGCGGATCAGGGCGCGCTCGAACTCAGCGAAGGCCCCCATCACCGACAGCATCAGGTTGGCCATCGGCGAGTCCTCGCCAGTGAACACCAGGCCCTCCTTCAGGAACTCGATGCGCACGCCGCGCTGAGTCAGCTTCTGTACCAAGCGACGCAGGTCATCGAGGTTGCGGGCCAGCCGATCCATGCTGTGCACCACCACTGTATCGCCTTCGCGGACGAAGCTCAGCAGCGCTTCGAGCTGGGGGCGCTGGGTGTCCTTGCCCGATGCCTTGTCGGTGAACACCTTGCTCACCTGGGTTTGTTCCAGCTGGCGTTCCGGGTTCTGGTCAAAGCTGCTGACCCGGACGTAGCCGATGCGGTGCCCCTGCACGATGTCTCCTTGGTTGAAGGCGGCTTAAGTGCACTTTCTGTTCCGTTGTGCCTCAAAGCCCATTTCTGTCAGGCTGAAATCTATAACCTTCGCGGGCATGTGTCAAAAAATGGGAAAGCAGACTCTATTCTGACGAAGCGGCGCGGCCCTGCCTGACATCAAGTTAGGGTATAGCCTAGATTGACATGCGCGATGCAACCCTTAACTTGCTTGCACCTATCGTTTCCATGCTAGCTTTATCGTAACGCTCAAGAAATTGGGCTTAATGCCGAAAACAATAAAATAAAACAGCCAACCCTTGAGGTTCTTATGCGCCAGAATTTACCAGTGACGGGTCGAAACTTAGAACTCCCAAAAGATGCCAATATTCTTTCGACTACCTCCCCTCAAAGCCATATCACGTACGTTAATCCTGACTTCATTAAAATCAGTGGTTTCACTGAGGAAGAACTATTAGGCCAGCCTCACAACATCGTAAGACACCCAGATATGCCGCCTGGGTGATGCTGCCAACTTACTGATTTAGTGTATGATGGTGTTTTTGAGGTGCTCCAGTGGCTTCTGTTTCTATCAGCTGTCCCTCCTGTTCAGCTACTGACGGGGTGGTGCGTAACGGCAAAAGCACTGCCGGACATCAGCGCTATCTCTGCTCTCACTGCCGTAAAACATGGCAACTGCAGTTCACTTACACCGCTTCTCAACCCGGTACGCACCAGAAAATCATTGATATGGCCATGAATGGCGTTGGATGCCGGGCAACCGCCCGCATTATGGGCGTTGGCCTCAACACGATTTTCCGCCATTTAAAAAACTCAGGCCGCAGTCGGTAACCTCGCGCATACAGCCGGGCAGTGACGTCATCGTCTGCGCGGAAATGGACGAACAGTGGGGATACGTCGGGGCTAAATCGCGCCAGCGCTGGCTGTTTTACGCGTATGACAGGCTCCGGAAGACGGTTGTTGCGCACGTATTCGGTGAACGCACTATGGCGACGCTGGGGCGTCTTATGAGCCTGCTGTCACCCTTTGACGTGGTGATATGGATGACGGATGGCTGGCCGCTGTATGAATCCCGCCTGAAGGGAAAGCTGCACGTAATCAGCAAGCGATATACGCAGCGAATTGAGCGGCATAACCTGAATCTGAGGCAGCACCTGGCACGGCTGGGACGGAAGTCGCTGTCGTTCTCAAAATCGGTGGAGCTGCATGACAAAGTCATCGGGCATTATCTGAACATAAAACACTATCAATAAGTTGGAGTCATTACCAGCCACGGCATTCGCGGAACAAATCGCGGTCAGGATTATAGACGCTGGTGCTTACGTCCCACAGCCCCAAAATCGATGAGAACAGGTTGTCGTGGGAATATGATTTTTTCGCCGCATTATTTTCAAGGCAAGACATGTTGATGTGTTTCCCGGCGATAAAGCCCGGTGACATCCAGACCTGCATCGGAATATGCGTCTGCTGATCCGGTGCCAGTTTGTACGGCGTGCCGTGCAGATATAGCCCGCTTTCGCCCAATGATTCACCATGATCGGACACATAAAGCAGCACGGTGTTGTACTGATCGCTGTAATTTTTTAGCTTTTCAATCATCTCAGCTAATACATAGTCTGTATAACGAAGGGTGTTGTCGTAGGTGTTGACCAATTGTTCCTGAGTACAGTTTTCGATATCGCTACGTGCACATTCGGGCATGAAGTGGCGATGCTCAGCCGGATAACGCAGGTAATAAGTCGGTCCATGGCTGCCAATGATATGGAAGGCGACAAGCTTATCACCTGGCATTTTGGCGATTTCATCATCAAGGTTTTCCAGCATCACCTCGTCATGGCACGTTTTGCCATCGCACAGTTTCGGGTTATCACTAGGCTTAATTTCGACAGTCGGGATGCGGCTACATACGCCTTTACAACCGCCATCGTTCTCTTTCCATAACAGCGAGACACCGGTTTTCTGCACGATGTCGAGGAAATTTTCACTGTTAGATGCTTTTTTACTGTCGTACTCGGTGCGATTCATATTCGAGAACATGCACGGAACGGATATTGCGGTAGCGGTACCGCAGGAATGCATATTTTTAAACGAAATAACGCCGCCGGATTTGCTGGTAAAGGCATTGGTATCACGCGAATAACCGTTCATCGAGAAATTCTGGCTGCGTGCCGTTTCGCCAATCACCAGGAACATCAGCGTGGGTTTTTCGTGAGCGACGACGCGTTTAGCATCATTCCCCAGCGTCTGGAAAGGCACTTTAGTCGTAAAGTACGTATCCTTAACATACTGGAAAGTGCTGTAAGCGTAGTTCGCCGGGATGATCTCTTTATTCAATGTCGAGTTATTGCGGCCGACAGAGGCATAATCCTGATAATAAAGTGCGGCAACACCTGCAATCAAACTCAACGATGCCAGCACGGAGAGCAAACGGTAAGCAATGCCTTTATACCATTTTTCAGGATATTGAATTTTTATTGAAAAAAGGAGGATGGCAGGAAGGATACCGGTAAAGACGAACCATATAATAATTGAGCCATTAAGATAGGAATGCGCTTCCTGGGGGTTAGTTTCAATAATGTTTTGAATCATCGTTTGATCAAACATTACTTTATATTTTAGTGTCGAATAACTGACCAGTGAGCCAGTGATAAACAGTAAAGCAAAGAAAGGTTTCAGCAGAAAACGAACTGAGAAAGGCATAAAAACAACGTTAAGCGCCGCAACCAGAACAAAGGGAATAGAAATGACAAAACCAATTTTGACATGCTCTAAATGCGACAAAATCTCGTAAAAATGCAGCAATATTGGCCAGTTAAGTAAAAACGCAAAGATCATTGCCAGAAGTAAAACCAGCGGAATAACTTTCACCCTGAAAAGTACAGGCATTAACACCTCCGGAAAATAGTAAACCAGTAAAAACATTGATGATAATTACAACAATTCAATCTAATATTATGATTGCCTTATTCGCTGCAAAGCAGAGATTATCATTCTGAAATCTTAGGTTAACCTTAACGAGGCTTTGTTGAATAAATCAGATTTCGGGTAAGTCTCCCCCGTAGCGGGTTGTGTTTTCAGGCAATACGCACGCTTTCAGGCATACCTGCTTTCGTCATTTTGTTCAGCGCTCGTACCAGGGCCATAGCCTCCGCAACCTGACCATCGTAGTCACGCAGCGTCAGTGAACCCCCGAACAGCTGTTTTACCCGGTACATCGCCGTTTCCGCTATCGAGCGACGGTTGTAATCTGTTGTCCATTTCCACCGCGCATTACTCCCGGTCATTCGCTGATTAGCCACTGCACGGTTACGGTCTGCATATTCACCGGGCCAGTAACCCGCACCTTTTCGGGGAGGGATAAGCGCGCTGATTTTCTTATGCCGCAGTTCATCGTGACATAGCCGGGTATCGTAAGCGCCATCGGCGGCGGCTGACCTGATTTTCCGGTGGGTTTGCCGGATTAACCCGGGGAAGGCCTCTGAGTCCGTAACGTTGTTCAGCGACAGGTCAGCGCAGATGATTTCATGTGTTTTACTGTCAACGGCGAGATGCAGCTTACGCCAGATACGGCGGCGTTCCTGGCCATGCTTTTTGACTTTCCACTCGCCTTCACCGAAGACCTTCAGCCCGGTGGAATCAATTACCAGGTGTGCGATTTCACCCCGGGTGGGCGTTTTGAAACTGACATTAACCGACTTTGCCCGCCTGCTGACACAGCTGTAATCCGGGCAGCGTAGCGGAACGTTCATCAGAGAAAAAATGGAATCAATAAAGCCCTGCGCAGCGCGCAGGGTCAGCCTGAATACGCGTTTAATGACCAGCACAGTCGTGATGGCAAGGTCAGAATAGCGCTGAGGTCTGCCTCGTGAAGAAGGCGCTGCCGACTCATACCAGGCCTGAATAGCTTCATCATCCAGCCAGAAAGTTATGGAGCCACGGTTGATGAGGGCTTTATTGTAGGTGGGCCAGTTGGTGATTTTGAACTTTTGCTTTGCCACGGAACGGTCTGCGTTGTCGGGAAGATGCGTGATCTGATCCTTCAACTCAGCAAAAGTTCGATTTATTCAACAAAGCCGCGGTGATGCTTACGGTATGGTGGTTATCAAGTTTTATCCTGATTAGCACCCTTAATGGCTATTTCGATAATCAGGACCGCGATTTTCTGACAGGTAAACTTCAGCTCACCGAAGAGTTTCTTAAAACAGAGACGTTCCGGAACAAAACGGATATTAAGTCATTATCAGAAAAAATAAACGATGCGATGGTAGGGCACAATGGTTTATTCATTTCTATAAAAAACATGGAAAATGAAAAAATTGTTGAACTCTATGCCAAAAATTCTGTTGTTCCAGCGGTCCTGCTTAATAAGTCGGGTGATATTCTCGACTATATGATCCAGACGGAAGAAAATAACACCGTGTACCGCAGTATCTCGCGGCGGGTTGCCGTGACGCCGGAACAGGGTAAAAGCAAACATGTCATCATTACGGTTGCCACGGATACTGGGTATCACACCCTGTTTATGGATAAGCTCAGTACCTGGCTGTTCTGGTTCAATATCGGTCTGGTCTTTATTTCTGTTTTTCTGGGCTGGCTGACCACACGTATTGGTCTGAAACCGCTACGGGAAATGACCAGTCTGGCTTCCTCCATGACCGTACACAGCCTGGATCAGCGTCTTAATCCCGATTTGGCTCCGCCGGAAATTTCTGAGACCATGCAGGAGTTCAATAACATGTTCGATCGCCTGGAGGGGTCATTCCGGAAACTGTCAGATTTCTCGTCTGACATCGCGCATGAGCTGCGCACAGCGGTCAGTAATCTGATGATGCAGACGCAGTTTGCACTGGCTAAGGAAAGGGATGTTTCGCATTACCGCGAAATCTTATTCGCTTACCTGGAAGAACTGAAAAGGTTGTCACGAATGACCAGTGATATGCTTTTTCTGGCACGTTCAGAGCATGGTCTGCTGCAGCTGGATAAACATGATGTGGATCTGGCCGCCGAACTGAATGAATTACGTGAGCTGTTCGAGCCTCTGGCAGACGAAACAGGAAAGACAATCACCGTTGAAGGAGAGGGCGTTGTTGCCGGAGACAGCGATATGCTGCGACGTGCTTTCAGTAACCTGCTTTCCAATGCAATCAAGTATTCTCCCGATAACACCTGTACAGCGATACACCTTGAGCGTGACAGTGACTGTGTGAACGTGATGATTACGAATACGATGTCCGGCCAGGTTCCCGCTAATCTGGAACGTTTGTTTGATCGGTTCTATCGAGCTGATTCATCAAGGGTCCACAACACGGAAGGCGCGGGGCTGGGATTATCAATTACAAGGTCGATCATTCATGCTCATGGCGGCGAGCTGTCAGCAGAACAGCAGGGGCGGGAAATTGTGTTCAGTGTGCGCCTGTTAATGGATTAATCCCGTTCTTCAGGAGAAACCTGGAAGGTGACAAAATTGTCATCATTCAGTCACGCGATAAACAGAGGCGGTTTTTTATAATCATACATAAATCAGGAGCAGAGTGATAACGCAATCGCCTGGTTCCTGGAGTGATGAATAACCCGCCCTGAGATCAAATGCTTTCTCTGTTATAAGCCGTTGATTGTTTGGGTATGAAAACACCGGAGACCCAACCATGAAAAAGATCCTTGTATCATTTGTTGCCATTATGGCTGTCGCTTCATCCGCCATGGCTGCAGAGACAATGAACATGCATGACCAGGTAAATAATGCCCAGGCACCCGCCCATCAGATGCAGTCAACCTCTGAAAAAAGCGCTGTTCAGGGAGACAGTATGACAATGATGGATATGAGCGGACACGATCAGGCTGCAATGTCCCATGAAATGATGCAAAACGGCAACGCTTCTGCCCACCAGGACATGGCGGAGATGCATAAAAAAATGATGAAAGGCAAACCAGGGGCCACCAACGAATCAGCAACGTCATTTTCAGAAATGAACGAGCATGAAAAAGCCGCTGTTGTGCACGAGAAGGCGAATAATGGTCAGTCTTCCGTTATTCATCAGCAGCAGGCTGAAAAGCATCGCAGCCAGATCACCCAGAATTAACCCGCAGCTCCACTTGTTAGACCCTCATTTGACGCCGAAGTCACTGGCTTACGCTCCCGTCCGGGAGCGTTTTTTTTATTCTTTCATTTATCATTGAGTCTTATGGGAATGGATTTAATCAGTTACTTAATCCCTGCCTCAGCAACAAGTCCCGGAAAGAGCAGCTTTATATTCCGGGTTTTTCTGCTCATAACCTCAACGGTGGCGCTTAGGATGTACTTTGTAAGTACCCAGAGTGTGTGTCATCAGTACCGGTGTTAATGCACCAGCCCATTCCAGCCATGTATACCCATGTAAATCCCAACAGCAGCAATCAGGGCGCTTGAAATATAGGGGGCTCTTCTGGCGATGGTATTGAAGCCACTCCAGCGTTTGGCGACCTGACGAACGCTGATCGCCGCACCCACTCCAACCGTTACGAGGGTCAATGCCAGGCCGATACTGAAACAAACAACCAGTGTGGCACCCAGCGTAAGCGCTTTAAGCTGAAGGCAGATCAACAATACAGTTATAGCTGCCGGGCAAGGGATAAGCCCTCCTGTCAGTCCAAATATCAGGATTTGCCCGTTGGTTACTTCTTTCCCGTCGAAGCGGCGTTTTATGTCATTGGCATGAGCCAGTTCGTGAGCGTCCTGATACTCTTTCGAATTCACATCCAGCCCATCAAGCTCAGAGTGGTCATGGTCATGGTCGTGTTCAGCGAACGCCACATCATAGTCATGGACATGACCACGATGTCCCAGAGACAGACGTACGTTGAAACTGTGAGGCTCAGGGATGGGAGATGTTGACTCCAGATAATCACCATGATCAACAAATTCAAAAGTCTGAGAGATCGTACTGTTTTCCCGAAGTGTGGTTAATGAGATATCTTCAGAAGCCCATCTTTGGCCACTAAGAGTGCGTAGCCGCCAGTGGGGAAGTTGTCCTTCTTCAAAAATGGACAGTTCAACTTTTCCATGGTCAGTATCGATCAACCTTGTTTCGTCATGGTGATGATGTTCATTCTCCTGCATTCCCTCCAGCCAGTTTTTCTCACCGCTCCAGGTTCGCCAGAACATCCAAAAAGCCGTACCAAGGATGATCACTGAAGAGACCATCTGTAGCCAGGGTTCGGCTGATTCTGCGGTAAATTTATTACTGATATACATCCCTCCAAAAGCAATCAGCCATACGACTGCAGTGTGCGACAATGTTGCCGCGACACCCAGCATCACGGCCTGACGTACGGTGCCTTTTATAGCAATGATGAATGCTGCCATCATTGTTTTGGAGTGCCCGGGCTCCAGTCCATGAAGCGCGCCAAGCAGAATGGCGCTGGGGATGAAAAACCATGCGTTGCCTTGCTGAAGAAGTGTCGTAAATTCGTTCATGAGAATCATTCTTGGTTATTAAGTGTAGGCCGGATTCTACTCCCCCCCAGTAAAATATACTACCCCCCAGTAGAATAACGCTGGTATAGTTACATAAAATATCCAGGAGAGTGAGAGCCCACATGTCACATACCATCCGCGATAAACAAAAACTGAAAGCACGTACAAGCAAGATCCAGGGGCAGGTTGCTGCGCTGAAAAAAATGCTTGATGAACCTCACGAATGTGCCGCTGTACTGCAACAAATAGCCGCCATACGTGGTGCCGTGAATGGTTTATTGCGTGAAGTGATTAAAGGACATTTGACTGAACATATTGTTCATGAAAGTGAAGAACAGAAACGAGAAGAAGACCTGGACGTTGTGCTGAAGGTTCTGGATTCTTACATCAAGTGACAGTTTGGCTAAAAGCCCTGAGCATTAATTTATCTAAATAACACGTTATCAAGTGACGGTTTTGGGCTGTTTGTAGCGGCATAGTGAGTTTGTTTAATCAATGAGCTTTAAGATGCCCCCCTTCATGCAAGGCAACGCGTACATTTCTGGTACATCTACTTCCCTTACTTTGCTCAGGGCAACCCACATTGTTAAAGCCTCTACTCGCTGACCATCAAAATCACCCAACGTCAGATAATGGAAAAAAATTTTGGATGACATTTTGAAACGTGTCCTCTGCTGTGAACGTCGAGAGATGCTACGCGAGAAAGGAGATGACCTACTTAGTATCCTGTTAAGTAGGTCTATCTGAAGAAGTAGACAACTTTAAAGTCTTTTTCATGTTAAAGGAGACAACTTTAATGTCTGTGTACACCTACCTTTGCTCAAATCAAAATGTTCTGACATACCAAAATGGAGTGTAAAATGACTCAAAACCAGGGTTCTGAGCCAGTACCGGCGAGCCGGACAGGGCAGCTCATCAGCGCCCGGGATATGGCCATGCAGAAATTCGAAGAAGGGATGCGGTTAATCTCGGAAGCGTCGGAACTGTGCGGTCTCTCTCTCTTCACCAGCAGAATTATGCAGCCCAACGCATTTGGTCTTCCGTCGTCACTGGATCGCACCATCGAGGAGGGGCGTAAGGAAATTGACCGTAAAACGTGGAAAAGGCTCTTTGAAGAAACAGGTATGGACCGGTACTGGAACCATAAGCAAAAAGAAGCCTTTAACGAATCCCTTCGTACGGATCCGCCCGTCGCTTCCCTGGAGATTGTTAAGGGAACATTACAGCATGCACTGGCTAACAGACGAGACACCCTTGCAGAAGGTTTCGTTGATGTTCTCAACAAGCTTGACCGAAGTTTCAAAAGCAATGCCAGGCAATATACAATGCCAAAAAAGCTTGTTCTTCGGGGGATTTTTCCTGGTGTGAACGTGCTGAGGTACAACGGTTTCTCGCAGGACAATCACTTTTGTTTACGCGACTTTGAGAATATTGTATGCATCTGTTCTGATACTCCAACACCTGCAACCGGCGGTGGGCTGAGTATGGTCGACAGGCTGACGGCCATGAGAAATACAGAATTCACAGGCGAGTTCAGTGATGAGAATGGCTGGCGGTGTCGCCTGTTTGAGAATGGAAACGTTCATATTTGCATCGACAGTATCTCGCTTCTGAATGCTCTGAACGATCTTATCAGCATATATTTTGCAAACCAGCTTCCGGCCGCAGGAAAAAAATGATGATTGAAAATGATAAAGAAAAAAGCCTGAACGATGCTACCCCGCCAGAGGTGCAGAATGACATCCGCAGCGAATCCACTGAAAAATCAAAGGAAATGGGTCGTTCAAGGTACTCATCTATCGCGATGATCGATTACTTCAATGCAATCGAACGTCTGTGCAAAGAGAAAGAAATTAACCCGGAAAATATCGATCTGAGCTTCAAAGTTCACTGGCTCAGAAACGCTGTTGGCGGCTCGTTTGCAAGGTCACAGGAGATGTTCGCGGAGTACCAGAAGTATGTTAAAGAGGTTCCTGAAGAGGCCCGTTACCTGGATATACCCGATGAGGTAAAGGTTGCACTCGGCGATATTATCTCGTACATCACCTGGCACTACCGTAGAAGCTATACCGCAATACAGAATGATAGTGTTAAAAAAGCTGAAGCACGTAGCATGCAGCTGGAGGAGGAGGTAACGCAGCTGTTACAGCGGCTTGAGCAAAGCGCTACCGATATGGATGAGCTGAAACTTGAGAATCAGGCACTACAGGGTCGATTAGAGATCCGGGACAGTACCGTCAAGGAGTTAGAAACAAGGCTGAATGTTGCCGAAGCAGAACTCGAAACCTGCCATCACCAGTTAGATAGCACACGGCATGAATTGAGCCTCGCACAGCAGTCAAATGACTCACTCTCCCAGCAACTGGCTGAACGTAAAACAGAGATCGCTGGTCACCTTGAATATCAAAAAAAGCTGAACGAAGAGATCAACACGCAGCGTTCTGATAACGCCGGTCTTTCCAGACAATGCGACCAGTTAAGTCAGACTGTGTCAGATACAAAGGCAGAGAGGGACAGGTTTGAACAGGAATTGATTGCTGCACAGAACCTTTGTACTGAGCTGAAAAGTGCACTGTCCGGGAAAGAGGGTGACCTGGTGGCGGTGAATGCCGAGCTTACTGAACTCCATAAACTAAACGAGTCGCTGAGCGCCGACCTGAATAAAGTAACTTTGGTCAGCCAGGGCTATGAAGCGGAAGTGGCTGAACAAAGCAATGAACTCAAAACGCTCCAGGCCAAAGTAATGAAGCTGGAAGCTACCCTGGAGGCGGAGAAAACAATCTCAGAATCCCTGAAAGGCACCATTGATACATTAACTGGTGCAATGGCAGGGGGAGGTACTGGAAAGTCAAAACAGCCGCGTAGCAGAAAAACATCATGATAAATGAAGCCAGGTTGATACACTTCTCTGCATCCCCTGGCACATAAGAACTTCTGCGGACATTCAGCCCGTCCGCAGGAGTTTTCGTCCTTCAGTCAACAAATGCACTACCTTTTTTGAGTCTCCACTTTCCAGAGCAGAAAACACGTTACCGATTCTACCAACAGCTTGTATCTGAGTGATAACCCCAGTCTTGTAATCATCTAGGATCCCTGACAGGAAAGCGTTCAGTTTTGTCTGTTCGCTTAGCGAAAGCATGTAGGACATTTTTTCTCCATTTTAAGCAGGTGTGTCAGTTGAAAGAGGTTTGCGTGATTCTGGAAAATGAGGCAGCACCATAGTTTCAGATGCTGTGGTCGCATCCCAGTGCCACCATCCATAAGGCCCATATTCACGGTTGTAATAATCTTTTTTGAGTTGCTTTCGGGCCAGATAAGCAGGAGTGGCCATACCAAATACTTCCATCGGGAACGGCTTATCGCTTTTTGTGTCGAGCAGGTAGAAGTCAGGGAACACCTCACTAATACTCGCATCATAACGCATGGGCTTAACGTACTGCCGGTGCTCTGCATCCAGCTTTTCTGCAACAACCGCCTCATAGGAGGAGTCCAGAGGTATCCAGTTCTCGCTAACGTGCATCAGCACAATTTGATGAGCTCTTACAGAAGGGCCTCTGCCGGTTACCGCAGCTGGTGACGTCAACGCAAAGACAACTATTTTCGCCCCGGATTTCCATGCTGCGTACTCCGATGAAAATCGTTTCTTTACGCTATCCCAATGGACTTCTGAATTGAAAAAAATCAGCGGTAGCCCCCCAAAATTCCGCAGGGGTAAAAATTTAAGTGGCTTCTCATGCTTTTCAGCATCGTAGCGAGGTAAAACTGACAGGAGCATGAGACGTTTATCACTCATCGCCTGTGATGAAAGACGCTGAATTTGCGACTGAGCGACAGGTTGTTTCGGGTCAGGTACACCAATGAATAAATGGTCACCTATGCAGGCTCTGCCGGTACGAATTTGTTTAGCGGTTTCAAGCAGACGATACCGTACCAGTGAATCGTTACGTTTCCCTGCCATTTTCGGGTACCAGACATTCAGACCAGACTCTGTCCACAAAAGACTAAGCAAGCCCAGGAGGGTCATTGAGGCCTGACCTCCTTCTGGTCGCTGAACATGGGGCAGGGGAGGCACTTCTGATTTTTCAGGAGGATCTTTCTCTGTCATACCGATACCGAGCCTTACAGCCATATCACCTTCGGTTGTAATCCGGACCACACCACTCGCATATCCTTTCAGGCCGGTATGCCGGGCATCAAGGGAGAAGAATACACAGGAAGGATCATGCTCAATGCCCGTGTTAGCGGCTTTGACGAGAATAAAGGCATCACCGTTCGGTAAAGCACGAACATAAAGTCGCTTTTCTCCTTTTCCACGACATCCGCAGGTGATGACTGATTTTTGACCTGAGGTGTGGTGTGCCTTTTTAAGAGCCGACTGCCACCCTTTAGCAAACTCATCCTGCGTTTGAAAGTCAGGTGAATACCTTTTGACGTTTGGATCGTCGTCGTAAGCAATCATCACTGCGAATTTTTGGCTCATAGTAGTCTCCTAAACAGGAAGTTTAATATCCCAACCAGAGCAACACTTCCTGAGCGTCATACTGTTCCTTTACGCCCATGTCGCTAAAGAATTCTTCGAAATCTGTTTCGGGAACGCAATGCCTGGACAGTTCTTGTAATGCTCGTTCTTTAGATACCGTCTCACCTTCAGCTGATTCGAAATACGTCATGGTTGACCTCTGACATTATTACAACAATCTTAAGCATTTAAATTGATGAAGGAGCTCAGGTCAGCTGACTTCGTCGTAAAACTGCCGCAAGCGCTGGGAGGCTGCAAATTCAATTCGTGACTTCAGCAGTTTGGCGACGGCCGCAAAGACATCAACGACCACGGAGTTCCCAAACTGTCTGTAAGCCTGTGTATTGGACACAGGGATACGGAAAACACTTTCCCCGGGTTTATCGAAGCCCATTAGCCTGCTGCATTCACGTGGCGTTAGCATGCGTGGCCGACGGTCCATGTTGTATGTGTTATGGAAATCAGTTTCTCCCAGTTCATGAGACCAGCCCCGATCAATAAGAATTTCAGATCCGTCTTTCATATAGCGGCTTGAGAGGGTTCTGGTGACACTATTAACATTGGAAGGATCTACTAGTCCAAAACCAAAACCATTGCCTTTTGCCGCATGTTTCTTTGCATAGTTGTATAAGTACTCCCAGAGTTTAGGGGAGAGGATGTATTTACTATCTACGCTCGGATCCAGTAAATCTGAGAGAGAAGGGCGCTTGTCCGGATAAAAGTCTTTAATGTCTCTCAGAGTAAAACCGTCTTTCAGACGTAGGTCGCGGCGAAAACCAATAAGGACGATACGTTCACGGTGCTGGGGTCGGAAATGACGGCCATCGATGACTTTAGGATCATCCGCGCCCGTGCTTTCGCTGTTTGCGACGTCGTAGCCAAGCTCATCGAGCGTTTTCATGATGATGTTAAAGGTATTACCCTTATCGTGACTCTTCAGATTTTTTACGTTTTCCAGAACAAAAATTGCAGGTTGTTTTGCCCGGATGATCCTGGCCACATCAAAGAAGAGCGTACCCTGAGTGTCGCACTCGAAACCGTGTTTGCGACCCATAGAGTTCTTTTTACTGACACCGGCGATGCTGAATGGCTGGCATGGAAATCCCGCAAGAAGAACATCATGATCCGGGATAGAGGCATCGATAAATTTGTATGCCTCGTCATCAGTAACCTCGGGCCGGTTGCTAAGAGTGATGTCACGGATGTCTGAATTGAAGCGGTGCTCGTTCTCATCGCAATACCAGTTCGCCCGGTAAGTACGGCTGGAATAAGTATTCCATTCGCTCGTGAAAAGACATTTACCACCGATGGCATCAAATCCGCTTCGCAGTCCACCTATCCCTGCAAACAGATCGATAAAGCTAAAGTGCCTGTCCTCATAATCAGCAGGTCGTGAAGGTATTAAAGTCTGTAGATAGCGTCCATCTGCGATACTCAGCTCACAATGCTCAGGTATGCATGTAACCTGACGTTTAAGGGATGCACGGGACCAATTACTGCCATTTTCATCATTTAATACCTGAGCCAGATATTTCAGGTCATAAATGGTCGAAGCTGTTAACAAAGTTTTGTGGATCAGAGATGGTGTTTTATCCACATCATTCAGGTCTGTCTCAAGATCATGAGTGTAACGTTTCATCCAAACTCTCTCAGGAATAATATCTTTGAGATAGATTAACACGCTTAATTTGGATTATTTTTTGGTTCAGGTTCTAAATTTATTGTGATTATTCTGCCTTTAAGTTGCAAAAAGATTGGTTTTAAGCCCGCCCATGAAATAATGACTTGTTAAAATACTGCCTGTAAATAGGCTTGTGGATACATGTCTGTACTCAACAAATCAAGGTGAAATGATGTTTTTTTTAACAAAGTTACTTTTGCCCATCATGATTGTTGTATTCCCAGTGGCGTCCTGGGGGAACTCAACAACTTTTGAGGCAAAGGTGGTTAAGATTGTTGACGGTGACACCATAACTGCGTTGGATGCTCAAAACACAACCATCAAAATACGGATGTATGGTATAGACGCTCCTGAATCTAAACAGGCTTTTGGCCAAAAAGCAAAACAGGCCTTAACCACAGCTATAGCAACTAAAATCGTTACCGTGATAGACCATGGTACGGATATCTATGGCCGTATGTTAGGTACCATCTGGTTAGATGGATATGATATCAATGCCTCTATGGTGGACAGTGGATATGCGTGGGTTTATCGGTTCGAAGATAACGCCATTGTCCCTGGCTATATCAAATATGAATCCGCAGCACAAAAGGAGGCAAAAGGGTTATGGGCAGACACCAACCCTGTCCCACCATGGCAGTGGAGACAGGCAAACGAAAAGCCCAGAAAGGTGAAAGGGAAGAAATAACCATGATGAAAGAGCCTCATCCGTTACTTCAGTTGGTACTAAACGATTCCGGTCGTCTAACCATGCCTGTTTATTATAGAGATCAACAGTATTGCCCGACTTGCCTTACAAAGGTGTTGAAGAGTGAGGATGGAAGTTTGGCGCACCTCGGGGAAATAAATCAAAATACATGTAGACCTTCTATTTCAGTAGTTGTGACAAAAGCAATTATTGAAATGTTATGTGACGGGGAAAAAATATTTGTAAATCCAATACGATACCGAGGCCGGGTGCTGGCACCCTCAGTAATTTTTTCTCCCGACACTCACACTTTCAAACCGTTTATAAATACAGACTATCAGCCTGTGGGAGCAAACTGGAAAAGTGAAAAGGGATATAAACTCGGTCTGTTTTATCTCAAAGATCGAGCCAACTCTATCAATAAAGAGGAATTTGATTTCATTGCCGTTATAGACCCTAAGGCAATGCAGAAAGAATTTATTTCGGCCTGGTCTGAGGTTGATGAAAAAAATCCATTGGAAACGCTGAAGCAGATCTTACGATCTAAAAACAACTCTTCTTTATGGGTAAAATGGCCTGGCAAAATTGAGCATGCGCAAAAAGGAAATTGCAACGAAAATTACTGGTTCGATTATCAATCTGATAATCAGGAAGTGAACTGTACGGTCTCTGTTGTAGGTATCGAAGGTAACAGTTCCGGTGAGACAATTTATAGATTGCAAACTTTGCTAAAGCGTAAGCTCAATGAATATCAACTGGTTCGGTCTTTAGGGACTATTATGCTTCTTGATAATACCGGGAATATGATTCCATCAAACCATCCTTATTTTGAAGTCATCTCAAAAGCATGTATAAATGGAGTGCGTGACTTTGTTCGTCAAAACCCGTGGGTAGTCTGACGGTCAACTATAAAGCATAATATAATTAGTAATAACAAGGAACAGACATGAATGAAAACTCAGTAATCTTAATAAGTTTATTTTGGTTTTTTTTTGGATCGAGTGTTGTAGCTGGTTTTATGGATGCATCATTATATTGCTGGATTTTTGCAGCCATAAGCGCATTGTTTCTTCTTTCGGTGATACAAACACCAAAGGAGTTAACGGTATCTATTCTTCTTGCGGTACTTATGGCAAGCTCCGCAGGTGTTTTCATTCTGGCTTATAAAGTCAAAACGAATGTCGTTTCACCAATCTATCTCTTAAAAAAGCCTACTGCATACATGGCTGAAATAGATAACCGAAGGATTCATGGTTACTAAATATTTTGCAATTGCATCATTTGACGGTCCGGGTTTATTTACCCACAGCATCGACTAATTCAAGAGGTTACATATGATAGTTTCAGAAGCAATTTTTTATTCTTCTATTATTTCCTGGGTTCTTTATTGGTGGTTTATTGGAAATATTACTAAAAAGGTAGGGATGCTTGTTGTTCCACTCACGCTTACCTTCGGATGTTACATTTATGCAATTCATTTGGATGATTCCGAACAGCAAACCAATTTACGTTGGGAGCAGATCGGTTTTATTACCTTTATAATTGTGATAATGTGGGCAGGAAAGTTTGTGATGAAAAGACTATCTGAATGATGATCTAATCCACACTTTTCGATATCTTAGAAAAGTAACTTTGTGAGCAAACAGTCATATGACATGCAAAACGCTGATCTCAAAGACAGATGATGGATACACATTTAGCATTTCACCTTACGAAGACGGGTACCGCTTATCAGTCTCGCCTGAAAATCGTCACAATGGTACCCAAAGCTTTGACGGCTGGTTCCCACGTTTTTTTTCCGAACCACAGTATGCCAAATCATCTTTAACTAAGTTTCTCGGTGAGTCCTTAGTATGGGAAGAAGATTCAAGTAATGCTCTATGAGATTACTTATTATAAATTTTTCTATTAATCTCCATGGAGTGATATATGAATTTGGCCTATTTTTTATTTTTGTCTATAACTGTTATGCTTACGAGCTTTATTATTAAATCACTTGTCGTATTGGTAAAGTTCAAATTACTTCGTGATGAACGTCTCGAATATACCAGCAATAAAAATATTGATGAGATGTACGATTTAATGAATGCGAAGGAAGAAATCCTCATAAGGCATCATAAGCAGATGTTGGCATTGCATCTTTCACTATTAATATTCGTTCTATTTATTGCTTACATTTACTAAAAATAATTTTATTCAACATTTCAACAAAGGGTTTTCAATGGAAAGCTTCGAAACTGAACAAATGATTCAATATGCTTTCTACATAAATATCGTAATAACGACTGGTTTGGCATGGTTTTGCTTGCGGTCAGGATTGCATTACAATTTTTTCAGAAAAGCAGAGAGTGCCAGAACAAAAGGGCTGAGTAGTACCTCTACTGAACACGGTCCAGCAATTGTGAGAATAAAGAAGCTACAAGCATTAGTAGATTTTATTAGTAACTGTGCTTTTCTAATCCTTTCAATTGGCACAGCTTATATTTTGTATTTTTGGATCCACAGTTAACTCATACAAGGTAACTTCGGCAAATAACAACTTCTAATGCAGGACTTTAATAACTATAACGGATGCTACATGAAAAACGACAGTTTAATTACGCGGTATAAAATACTTAAAGGCGAACGCGATGAGTCTATCTTCACCATAATAATCGCGCTAGTAGTAAAGCTGGGGCTGGTAGCCCTGGCATTCTATCTGTTGCTTGGTTCCACGATTGATTGGTCAAGCTGGAAAACCTATGCCGCCATGTTGATCTTTGGAGCATTTCTCTAAAAGGATGACCACGGCAATACCAGGTCAGACAACAAGGTCGTTAGCATGATCGTTGGAAGCAACGGAAGCACCTTGAAAAAGGTCGGCAGCACTATAAAATCCATCAGCAATGCACACAAATAAACTACTGGTATCTTAAAATGAAAGTGAAAGAGTTGATCGCCATGCTGAACGAAAGAGACCCTGAGGCAATTGTTCTGATTTCCGGCTATGAAACGATCGGCGGCACGGAAGTCGCAGAAGCTGATTTGCTCATTGATATGCAGTCAATATGCTTAGAACAGGCTGATAATCTCACAGGAAACCGTAAAGTTGTTTCTTCCGGTGGTGAAGATTCAGTTTGGTTAGGCTGGAAAGATGATTACCGTACAAAGGTGTTTTTAGAAGATGCCCAAATTCCTGATCAAGATGAATGACGGTCAGCGTTGGCTTCAAAGGCAATCTATCAGTACGTGAAACGTAAATGTTAAAAAATAACCACATATGAATCAATAACTTATGTCAAAGCTAAGTAGAGATGTCCGGGGTGGGGCAAAGTTCAAATGTCCTTTGATAATATTGAATTCCTGGATAAAAATCGCATCTTAACCTCTTCGTTTGAGTACCTTGTTGGGTTGACCCCGTATTCGCTTTATTTGTAGTATTGGGCTGCTTTGAAGTGTTTCATGTTCAAACGCGACGTGTTCTGTAAGTTCTTCCTGACAACAGAGCCGACAATATATACACATCCGCTATGGAGAATCTGACAACCGCTATGCGTATTACGCCACCCTGAGTTTTTCCTTCCTCTGTCGTACTGAGCAAGCCT
The DNA here is from genome assembly GCF_021725435.1 of Enterobacter sp. JH25. Lineage (NCBI taxonomy): Bacteria > Pseudomonadati > Pseudomonadota > Gammaproteobacteria > Enterobacterales > Enterobacteriaceae > Enterobacter > Enterobacter sp. JH25. The sequence continues at coordinate 158,934 of NZ_CP091320.1, forward strand.
CAGCACGCACTCAATAACATCCCGTCTGCGGATGTGCTTTACCGTACGTAAAAATGTAGCCCTCCAGGGCTGACTGTATCTAAAAACTGAGAAATTACTATGTTGCTGTCCTCGACGCGTAAGGACTGGCTGGGTAACGTCCGTGGTGACGTTCTGGCCGGTATTGTTGTCGCGCTCGCACTCATTCCAGAAGCGATCGCCTTTTCCATTATCGCCGGTGTTGATCCCCAGGTGGGCCTCTACTCGGCGTTCTGTATTCCTCTCGTTATGGCCTTCTTTGGCGGACGTCCGGCGATGATTTCGTCCTCCACCGGTGCAATGGCTCTCCTGATGGTGACGCTGGTGAAAGATCATGGCTTACAGTATTTACTGGCTGCCTCCATACTGACCGGGGTATTCCAGCTGATAGCCGGATATCTGAAGCTTGGCGGGCTGATGCGTTTTGTTTCACGCTCAGTGGTCACGGGGTTTGTTAATGCACTGGCAATACTGATTTTTATGGCCCAGTTGCCTGAGCTGACCAATGTGACATGGCATGTTTATGCCATGACTGCGGCAGGGCTGGGGATCATCTATCTCTTCCCTTATATCAACAAAACCATTCCTTCACCGCTTGTGTGCATCGTGGTGCTGACTGGGATTGCCATGTGGCTGCATCTGGATGTGCGAACCGTCGGGGATATGGGGAAACTTCCCGACAGTCTGCCGGTCTTCCTGCTCCCGGACGTGCCTTTAAATCTTCAGACGCTGCTCATCATCCTGCCATATTCTGCGGGGCTTGCGGTGGTTGGCCTGCTTGAGTCGATGATGACCGCCACTATCGTGGATGACATGACCGACACGCCAAGCGACAAAAACAGGGAGTGCAAAGCTCAGGGCATCGCGAACATCTGCACATCCTTTATCGGAGGAATGGCAGGCTGCGCGATGATTGGGCAATCTGTTATCAACGTAAAATCCGGTGGACGCGGACGACTTTCAACCCTCACGGCGGGCGTGGTGCTGCTTTGCCTGATTGTGTTCCTGCGCAACTGGGTCTCCCAAATTCCGATGGCAGCGCTGGTCGCGGTGATGATTATGGTTTCCATCGGGACATTCTCCTGGCGCTCCATTGCCAACCTGCGGACACACCCCCTTTCAACCAGCGTGGTCATGCTTGCCACCGTCGCGGTTGTGGTGGCAACACATAATCTGGCCTTCGGTGTGCTGACCGGTGTACTGATTGCTTCGCTCAATTTTGCCACTAAAGTATCCCGGTTCATGCGTGTAACCTCAGTTCTGGAGGGGACGAGCCGGACGTATACCGTCACCGGCCAGGTATTCTTTGCATCAGCAGACCGCTTTACGAGCCACTTTGATTTCCGTGAAGCGATTGAGAATGTGGTGATAGACGTTTCACATGCCCATTTCTGGGACATCACGTCCGTCAGCGCCCTGGATAAGGTGGTCATTAAGTTCCGTAGAGAGGGCGCCGGGGTTGAAATACGTGGGATGAATGAAGCCACCCGCACCATCGTTGACCGGTTTGGTGTTCACGATAAACCTGAAGAAGTCGAAAAACTGATGGGCGGTCATTAACAGACTGGAGGGAAAACTATGAATAATACTGTTACAGCCTGTGTGGACGGTTCACTTTCAACGCGGTCAGTGTGTGAATATGCGGCGTGGGCAGCCCGCACTTTGCAATCACAGCTAGCACTGTTGCACGTTATCGAAAAAGACAGCACCCCGGTAGTGTCAGACCTGACCGGCACTCTCGGCATAGACAGTCAGCAATTGCTGACCGATGAGCTGGTAGAAATTGAAGGGCAACGTAATCGCCTGCTGATGGCCCAGGGGAAAGCAATACTGGAAAGTTGTGCTGAACTGCTTCAAAAACAGGGAAGCCCGGATGTGCTTTTGATGCAAAAACACGGTACACCGGATGAAGTTCTGGCAGAGCTGAGCGACCTTCGTCTCATGGTGCTGGGGCGTCGGGGTAGCCAGCATCCGGTAGGCTCTCATCTGGAAAGCGTTATTCGTCTGCAAAAGAAACCCCTACTGGTTGTTCCGGAGAACTACTCAGTGCCTTCCAGAGTCATGCTGGCTTATGATGGCAGTGAAGAAAGCAGGAGTAACCTGGAACGTCTGACGATGAGTCCCTTACTCAGGGGGCTGGAGTGCCACCTTGTCATGGTAAACGGTAAGAAGGAAGAGCTGCTGACCGCACAGCAAATTTTACGTGACGCGGATATAGAAAACAGCACAACACATCTTACCGGGCAATCAGTCGGGGACGCGCTTATTCGTTACGCCGAGGAAAATGCTGTCGATCTGATAGTGATGGGGGCCTACGGTCATTCCAGGTTGCGGCAGTTCTTTATCGGTAGTCATACCTCCGAAATGCTGCAAAAGACGCAACAACCGCTTCTTATCCTCCGTTAGCACTGATTATCTTAAATAAAAAAGGGCGAGTTCTCTCGCCCTTCGTCACAAGAACACGTTTAGTTCAGCCGGTTACCTTTTTCATCAACTACCTTCTCACCGTCCTCTTTCGTGAACGCGCTTTTCTGCGCATCGGGAAGAATATCCAGCACGACTTCAGAAGGGCGGCATAGCCGGGTACCCAGCGGCGTTACCACGATAGGGCGATTGATCAGAACAGGGTGCTGCAACATAAAATCGATTAACTGCTCGTCAGTAAAGCGGTCTTCCGCCAGCCCTAACGCTTCAAAAGGTTCGACATTCTTACGCAGCAGCGCTCGTACCGTGATCCCCATATCCGCAATGAGTTTTACCAGCTCAGCTCGTGATGGTGGGGTTTCAAGATAATGAATAACGGTCGGCTCTGTACCGCTGTTGCGGATCATTTCAAGGGTATTGCGTGACGTGCCGCAGGCCGGGTTGTGATAAATGGTAATGTTGCTCATATCAGTATCTCATTACAAAGTGAAAGACAGACGAAGCGCCAGTGCTGCAAGCGTGACAAACAGCACGGGGATTGTCATGACAATGCCCACCCGGAAGTAATATCCCCAGGTAATTTTGATATTTTTCTGCGACAGAACGTGCAGCCACAGTAACGTTGCCAGACTGCCGATAGGGGTAATTTTTGGCCCCAGGTCGCTGCCGATGACGTTGGCGTAAATCATCGCTTCTTTGATAACACCGGTCGCTGTGCTGCCATCAATCGACAGCGCCCCGACCAGCACGGTCGGCATATTGTTCATCACTGATGACAGGAAGGCCGTCAGGAAGCCCGTACCCAGCGTTGCCGCCCACAATCCCTGCTCTGCCAGCTGATTCAGCAAGGAAGAGAGATAGTGGGTCAGACCGGCATTTCGTAAGCCGTAGACCACCAGGTACATCCCCAGCGAGAAGATAACGATTTGCCAGGGCGCACCACGCAGCACCTTACCGGTGTTAATGGCATGCCCTTTTTTCGCAACAGCAAACAGAAGCAATGCACCAGCGGCTGCGACCAAACTGACCGGTACGCCCAGCGGCTCCAGTCCGAAGAATCCCACCAGAAGCAACACCAGAACCAGCCAGCCGGTTTTAAAGGTATTCACATCACGTATAGCGTCTTTCGGTTCTTTCAACAGAGAAACGTCGTAAACGGCGGGAATGTCCTTACGGAAAAACAGATGCAGCATCACCAGCGTAGCCGCAATCGCGGCCAGGTTAACCGGGACCATCACGGCGGCATATTCTGAGAAACCAAGCTTAAAGAAATCCGCCGAGACGATATTCACCAGGTTTGAGACAATCAGTGGCAGGCTTGCCGTGTCAGCGATAAACCCTGCGGCCATGATAAACGCTAAGGTTGCTCCCCGGCTGAATCCCAGCGCCAGCAGCATCGCGATAACGATAGGTGTCAGGATCAGTGCCGCACCGTCGTTGGCAAACAGTGCCGCAACCATCGCACCAAGCAGGACGATCCAGGTGAAGAGCAGCCGCCCCCGGCCATTCCCCCAACGGGCAACGTGCAGCGCGGCCCATTCAAAGAAGCCGGATTCGTCGAGCAGAAGACTGATGATGATCACGGCGATAAAGGTGGCGGTCGCATTCCACACTATCTGCCAGACCACCGGAATATCCCCCAGATGAACGACGCCAGTCAGCAATGCCAGAATTGCGCCCAGTGAGGCACTCCAGCCAATCCCCAGCCCTCTGGGTTGCCAGATAACCAGGACGAGCGTGAATAAAAAGATAGCACCAGCCAGTAACATCAGAAACTCCATTCACATTTGTTTATTCGGATATATATATCGCCATCAGCAGGAGACAGATGCCACGCTACTGAGCTTGTTGCGTATGTTTTCTCGTTCACAGTTCCAGGCTGTATCAATAATACCCGCAGCCCATGCTGGCATGTGTGGCGACAGTCGGTAATGCACCCATTTTCCTTCGCGACGGTCGATGACCAGCTCGGCTTCACGTAAAAGGGCCATATGGCGAGAAATTTTTGGCTGAGACTCTGCGGTTGCCGCACAGATGTCACAGACGCACATTTCACCGGACTCCCTGAGAAGCATCACGATAGTTGAACGGGTCTCGTCGGCGAGCAGTTTAAAAAGCTGAACAGGCTGTAGCATGCTTAACCTCGTAAAAAAATAACAATACATATGGTATTTCATATGTGATAACTTTTAAAGCATAGCTTATGAAATGGAGATTTTTTATGACCGACTTACCAGCAATCGAACCGGCTTATTTTGATGATGCGCTTGCCAGCAAACTTACGGGCAACAACGAAACCATGCCGCGAATTCTCATCCTGTACGGTTCAGTACGAGAGCGGTCCTACAGTCGTTTTGCAGCGGAAGAGGCCGGGCGGTTGCTGGCAAAGATGGGGGCTGAGGTGAAAATATTTAACCCATCCGGTCTGCCGTTACCCGATGATGCGCCCGAAAGTCACCCCAAAGTGCTTGAACTCCGCGAGCTGGTCAGGTGGTGTGACGGAATGGTCTGGAGTTCTCCGGAAAGACATGGCGCCATGAGCTCGGTGATGAAGGCCCAGATTGACTGGATACCCCTGAGTGAAGGTGCTGTTCGTCCTTCCCAGGGTAAAACGCTGGCCGTCATGCAGGTTTGTGGTGGTTCACAGTCGTTTAACACGGTCAATCAGATGCGGATACTTGGCCGCTGGATGCGGATGTTCACCATCCCCAATCAGTCGTCAGTGCCAAAGGCATGGCAGGAATTTGATGATGAAGGGCGCATGAAACCCTCACCCTGGTATGACAGGATTGTCGACGTTACCGAAGAGTTGTTCAAAATGACGTTACTCCTGAAAGGGCACACAGCCTACCTGTCCGACCGCTACAGCGAAAGGAAAGAGAGTCATCAGGAGCTCGCGGCACGGGTCAATCAGGCCAAAATCTGACAGCCAGGCATGCCCGGATGGATTACCGGGCTTTAAATCGGTTTCTTCCCAAATATCTCTTCAGAGCGTGACTGAAGTTTCACCAGGGCATTGAACATATCGTCCTGATCCAGGGAACGCTGGGATTTCTTCGTCGTGGGAGCTTTACGCCTGCGAGAAGGGCCGTCTCCGGATGGTACGGATTGCGACCGGTTATTATCCCGCTCGGCCTGGACCAGCTGCGCCATTTCCAGGGCCCGCCCCAGACGTTTGTTATCCACAATGGCCCCCTGATCGATTTCAGAAAGCTTGTCATAGGTGGAGTAGGGAAGTGATACGCCATTAAGCCGGAGCTCTTTATGTCCATCCGGGTAATGCCAGACATCGATGTATTTACCAATCGCCCGACGACTGAATTCGCTGTCTTCAATCAGATAAAGGACTTTGTCGTATTGCACTGTGAGTGATTTCGACACTTTACGAGCTTCATGCCAGTTAAATACCATATCAAGATCGTCATCGACATCCAGTTCCCGATGAACATCAAACGCCTGGCGAGGCGCTTTTGCGAAACGACGGTTGTAATCGTTCATGAACTCTTCGGCAAATGCGTTCGCAGCTTCCATGGAACTGATGCCCTGGAGCCTGAGCTCCTTGACCAGTCGGTCCTGAAGCGTCAGGTGCGCCCGTTCAACGCGGCCTTTGGCAGCACTGGTTTCTGCACAAATGGTCTGAATGTTCAGTTCATGCATCGCACGGCCAAACTGGGTATCGCCGTCGCCGCCGGTTGCATTTTTATTGTTGATCCTGAATACGCTGGCTTTGTCGCTGTACAGCGCAAGCGGTTTGCCATGTTTTTCAATATAGCCCCGGGTCGCTTCAAAATAGGTGAAAGTAGACTCAGATTTCACGAAAAGAAGCTGCATTAAACGACTGGTTGCGTCATCAACGTAAACCAGTGCCGTACACTTAGGTCCCCGATTTTCAAACCAGTGGTGGTCGCAGCCGTCGATTTGTATGAGTTCACCGGCACAGGCACGGCGGTAACGAGGTTGCTGAATTTTTGGCGCACGTTGCTTACGTGGGACCCACAGACTGGCCTGAGTCATCAGCTTACGGACGGTTTCTTTGGAAAGATGAACACCGTGCACCTCAGACAGTTTTTCACAGGCCAGCGTCGGACCGAAATCGTTATAGCGTTCGCGAATAATGTTCAGCGCGTATGCGGCCAGTCCCTGAGGCAACTGGTTGTTACTGGATTTACCACGACGGCGGCTGGTCATGCCAATCGGACCATCTTCACGATAACGCGCAAGCAGACGACGGCACTGACGGTCGGAGATACCAAGCCGCTGAGCTGCCATTTGTGTTGTCAGACGCCGGTCGATGACATCCTGAATGATTTTGAGTCGGTTAACTTCATCCAATGTGAAAAACTCCGCTGCGAGAGCCGTCATGGTAATCCTTACTTGATTATACACGCCGGACATCTTAACTTAGCCATTATCGGACATTACAACTTTGCTACTACAACTTATGTCAAAGCAAGTTTAAAATGTCACCTCTTTGTGCAAGATAGTAAGGGCACTTTCAGCCTATGTAATCATATTAATGTGACTGCTGCGTTATCCCACTCAACCAATTAATAAAGCAAAAGTTAAATATGAAAGACTGGAATAAAAATATAACGAAAACATCTTAATATGGAAATATCTGTGTCAACGGGATCTTTAGTTATTGAATATCTGGTTCTAAATAGGTTCTACATTCAACGGGAAGGGAAACCAAATATCTATATGTTTTTTATAAATACCATTACGTGGCAAACAACAATCTGCATATTTTTTTAAAGAATCTCCACATGGACAAATATTTTCTGGCGATAATACTCCATCATGTTCTTTCGCCTTAAATCTCCAGGTCGTAATATTGAAAATTTGATGTGGGGATTGTATGTATTTGACAACACTAATTAAAGTTGAATAGTTATAATGATCACCATCATTGGAGAAAAAAACACTACATTTGTTAACGGGATTACTAACTATGTCATAAGTAATTAATTCAAAATCGATCACTTCATCAAAGCAAAGAACTCCATTATAAAGTTTATTTTTAACATGACCACAATCATTAATAAAACTACGGGTTGTATTACATACTGAACATTTCACTTCTTTTATTATTTCACGAGAACTACCGAAGATTTTATATGGGAATAACGCCTGCCAATTACATACCATTCTCGCTAAGAAGTTAACACCATAGAAATTAACCTCAGGCAGAAACTCATTATTTTCTTTAATATGTATTAAATCTATTTCTATCCTTTCAAGTTCTACCCATGCTTCATAAAAATCACCTCTTGTAAGTAAATTAATGACTTGAATATATTTTAAATGGGCTAGTAAAATTGTTTTGTATAAAAACAATCTGTTTGATTCATTATTCAAGCTCAAGGATTGAGCTTTTTTTAACTCAGCATTAAGATAATCAAGAATAGCACTATCTTCTTGAGTAATACACATCCAACGCTTTAACTTTTCGTGAATATTCATAATATCTATATAGATTTTTATTTGATTTTGTTAATTACTTTTAAAACATCGTCTACTTTTCCAGAAACAGTGTATTTCACATGTTTTCCTGATTTATTTTTTTTAATTATAGAGACTTTAACGTCTATATCTCTAGTTCCAAAGTTATCAATTTTTTTCTGAATATAATTTGAAACAAGATTTACTAAAAAAGGTATCATTACTGATGTGGCAAAGAAAGTGCCTAACGCTAACGTTATACTGTTTAATTGCAGGTACGAAACACCATTAGAATCTCCGTACACTTTAACATTAGAATGTGATTGCTTGGTGAACTGGAAAAAATCCAGTGCATTACCTCCAGTAATTTTTGAACTATCAAAAACGATCGCAATCTCATCATCTTGAGGTTCATATGAAGAAATGATTTTTACCTCTTCATCTTCATCACTCATTTCACTCAAAGTAATGGGGTTCATTCTCAACTCCTTGTTTTATATTTTTACATTCAAATTTTACTATACGACTGGTTAATTGCTCCTGTCCAACACACACCAGAGTTCATATGCTTAGCATACAAGGGACCAATGCCAGTAGCGACAGGCTAGTGTGTCAAAAAACCACATGAAGATCAATCTCCTGCGGAAAATTTGGCCGCAATTAGTTTCATTGTCCTTTCCATGCCTTGATAAACTGTCGCATCTGTAATGTTTAACCTTGCGAGTTCCTTAAGTATTCTAGCTTTGTTTCTGATCACTATTTTTTCTACTTTAAACTCTTGCATAGCATCATCAGGGTTTGAAACTAAATCGGGATAAACAGCATTATTCCCAAATAATAAGAATGCACCTGACTGTGATGACATCCTTTCATTATTATTTCTTCCTTTAACGAAAATTAACCTTTCCAAATCTGATGGTATAATTACATCTTTAAAATAAGGTTTTTCATCTTTAATGTAATGTATGAGTTTTTGACAAGCTTCAGTTTTATTGAAAGCCTCCTTGTCCATTTTACAATCCAGCTGATCTTTCAGTGTTTGACTTAGCATTGATATATTTGATATGCAACTTACTGTATCAGAGTCAAAGAATTTTATACGATCCCTTTTTGTTTTGAAAATAATAACATGTCCATCAACCTCATTTGTATTTTCATTATTACTAATGTCGCAACAAGCGAAATACAGAGCGATTAGTGGATTTGATGTTATATCCAACAAACGAGTTGGTAGTCCGTAGTGTTGCATCCTTACTAACTTGTCTAGCATTGTTTTATCATCAACAAACTCAGTTGGCCTTGCTGTTAGGGCTTCACGGACTAAATTTGATTCACTGTGCAAATGCTTGAAGTTACCTTTTTTGTTTTTCCTGAAAACTGATGGAGCCAACTCGTAAGATACATCAGAATGTCCACGATAAAATATTTCTGCATCTTCTTCATGATCTTGTTCTAAAACACGCGCCATGAAACTTTGAACATTATCTATTATTGGGTAGTTATCAACTTCATCAGGAAGTGCTTCAGTAGGAGGAAGTGGTGTACTTCTTGTCGTTATATTTAGAAGTGCTAATGTTTGATTTAAATCACGTGCTTTTATTCCCCAGTGAGTCCGTTTCAGCCCATATGCACCTAATTCTAAAGCTGTTTGATATAACTCTTTGTTTATCACTACGACATCATCTTGTGAGTGAGTGATTCTGAAATCAAACTCAACATTTTTGTTAACTGTTCGTAGATTTGAAATTACACCAAGTCGCAAAGTAATGTATTCAACATTGTCTCGGGAATAAAGTTCTGACATAAAAAGCGTAGGTAATTTCTCAATATAAGATAATGCTTTATCATTCAAAGGCGTTAACTTCAACCGGATGTCATCAGAGGTGCCTTCTAACATACGTGATATAGGAAAATCACAACTCCCACTAACCCGTTCATACATGGGCCAATGTTCAAAATAGTCAGGTTCTCCGCCCATAATTAGATTAAACATTAAAACTAAATCCTTATATTTTACTTAATGAATTATTTACAATCCAATCAATTGCGCCAGAGGTGCGAATCCAAGGCTTTATATTATGATTCACATAATAAATGGCTTCATCCATTCCACCTAACGTGATATATCCACTGTTAGACTTGATCTGTAATCTGCACTTCGATAACAAGCCGGGGATGTGTCTATTAGAATCAATCGCAGCTTTAGCGATATCATCGGCATCCGGGGATGACTGTCGGTAGGCGAGTAGGGCGCGTGTATACTGAAAAAACGAACGCATATCCCCAGGATAATCGTCCAGTAGCAAGGCCAGATCATCCACCATTTCAAGCTCAAGGTAATAGTTCGCTAATAAATGACGAATCCCCTGGTTATCGTTCGGGTTGAGCTTCAGCATTTCGCGGCTATGAGCCATAGCCGGATAAAAATTACCAGACTCCCATAAGGCCTCAGCCAAAGCTGCTTTTGCTCTCATATATGGACGTGTTTCGACAAATCCCCAGAAACGTCCTGCGAACTCCTGAAAATCCTCGCCAAGTGCAATGCTGGCTGCGTACAAAGCAGTCTCCAGCTTCCCGATTTTTGACTCAGGAGGTTCTTGAGATATCTCGCAGTAGAATGAGTATGCGTCAGCACAGAGCGGGGATTTCTTGATAGCTTTTCTGATGAGTTTCAGCACAACTTCCAGGTCATCATTTTCCCAGGCATCGAACATGAACTCCTGAGCCGCAACCAGATCTAGATGTAATTGCTCAGAGCTGACAGCAGTTTTATACAAATCAACGCGCTTTGTAGTCGGGAATTTAATCATCTCAAGTATCCTTTTGGGGACTCACTGTTCCGGTACTTTGCAGCACTGATGGTCGATTCTATCGCTTTGAACTTGCCACAAACAAGCTCGGGTCTGCCAGAACGGGATTGATAGCCCGGAGCTGTTCCTGGATGCGCACCTGAGCCTTACGGCTGGGCGATTTTTTGCTTCGTTCCCGTTTGCCTTCGCTTTCCCGCTCATCCTGTTTTACCTGAGCCAGTCGGAGTACAGTCCCGAGACGTTTGTTATCAACAATCTGCCCCTGGTCGACACAGGCCAGCTTATCAAATGCCTGGCACTTAAGGCTCCGGTGCCCATAGAGGAAGGCGAGGGTGCCATCGGGATAATCCAGTACTTTAATTTTTTCACCGGCAAGACGGCTATTTTCTTCTGTGGTGTCCATGAGATAAAGGATCTTATCGTACTGGAAGGTCAGTGATTTCGACACGGTACGAACATCATGCCAGGCAAAGATGTCTCTTAATTCATCGGGGCTTTCCTGCACCGGACGATGCAAATCTTTGGGGAACTTAGCCGGTCGTGAAAACCGGCTGTTAAAGTCAGCGATGAAAGTGGCAAGCCAGGCATTTGCGGCCTCAATGCCGGTTATACCTTCCAGACGCATTTCTTTGATCAGCCGATCCTGAAGTGTCTGATTCGCACGTTCCACGCGGCCTTTAGCTTCAGAGCTGTTGGCACAAATAAGCTCGATTGCCAGGTCATAAAGCACACGTCCGAACTGGGTAACGGTGGTATTGCGTTTCTCCGGACCACTGACGCGAAATATTGCGTGTTTGTCACTGTACAGCGATACCGGCTTCCCATGCTGCTCGATGTATTCCCGGGTTGCCAGCATGTAGTCAAAGGCTGTTTCTGACTCGCTGAACCGCAAATGCATCAGACGCCCGGTGGCATCATCGATAAAGACCAGCAGGCAGCATTTTGGCGCACGGCCTTCAAACCAGTCATGGTGGGAGCCGTCGATCTGGATAAGTTCACCCAGACAATCACGCCGATGTCGGGGTTGATAAACCCGTGACTTACGGCGAGCATGCGGGACCCAGAGTCCGTCAGACGTCATCCAGTTGCGGACGGTCTCGATTGAAAGCCGGATATTATGGCGCTCTCTGAGTTTTTCTGCGGCCAGTGTGGGCCCAAAGTCACTGTAGTTTTCACGTATCAGCGTGAGTACTCGTAGTTTGAGAGATTCGGTCAACCGGCGGTTGCTGGGCTGGCCGCGTTTGCGGCTGACAAGTCCTTCAGCACCAGAAACTCGGTAACGATTGATAAGTCGTTGCGCCTGACGTTCTGAAATGCCAAGCTGTGATGCTGCATCACGACGGCGTAGACGCTTTTCACAAACTGCCTGTATCACCGGTAGGCGGTGGATCTCTTTATCTGACATGGTCACCAACATGCGTTGAGCCCCTTAGAATTGCATTCAGTTTAGCTTACTCTAAGGTGACGTTTCTATCTGGATAAAAAGTGACATTACTAAATGGTTCTAACAACTTAAGTGCGCATAATCAGGATTATGTAAGATCAGCGTTAAGTAGTCGATTTATTTGAAAGTGACGTCGTCTTTAAGTTAAAATCACCTATAATCAATACCTACTGGAGCAGCTCATGGCTGACACCTACCTCCCCCCGGGCTTTAAAAAATGCAAATCATGTCAGCAAGTTAAACCCTTTGAACAGTTTGGAAAAGAGCTCAAGGGCAAGTTTGGCCTCAAGAGTAAATGCCGAGCGTGTATTAGCGAGAAAAACAAAACGTACGCAGCAGGCCCAGGGGCCGAAGTAAAGACGCAAAATAATAGGACCTACCAGGCAGAAAACAAGACTGAGCTCGCGGAGAAAATGCGCGTTAAGCGTGCGAAAGAAAAATTTGGTGATCGCTATAATTCCTACCTCGCTTCTTTAGAGTCCATGAAAAAACTCAAATAATGTAATCGCCAACGGAGGAATAATGAATGTACATCTGAAATATGATACGATAAAGCACTATCACTTTGATTGGCTAACGCCTGCTGGCGACTATCCTAATTCAGCGGTTATGCTCGTAGGTTTCCGTGATGGGCGCTGGATTATTGTTCAAGAGTTCGGAAATGATTATAGCTGCTTCGAGGGCGTTCTGAAGAATGGTGATGATCTTAATACGGAGCCTAAATTCTATTCCGACTTAGAAAGCGTAGCGGTTGCTGCTTTTGGCATGATGAAGCAGATATATCCCCAGTACCAAGATAGCACGTTAGAAGAATTCCTCGCTGGATAAAATATTCTAGAAACCAAACTCGCCTTATTCGAAGGAAACTGACTATGTATAGAAAGGTTTTAGCTCTTTCAGCCTTACTGATTTCTGCTTGTTCCACCGATAATCCTCATAAACAAAGTATGCACCACAATGATTTTGAGCTTTCGGACTCAGCTGTAAAAATTCAAATCAAGTCTGGAAATAAGACAATCTCCGGCTCAGGTACTTGGATCGATGAACAACATATTCTTACAGCTTCACATTTATGGCTTGATGCAAGCAAGGATTATAGTCTAAGTATAATAACAAGGAATGGGAGCCAACCAGCAACAGTTATCAATATTGATGATCCTAAGAACCGGGACCTCGCTCTTTTAAAAGTAGAAAAAAATACTATTGTCAAAGCCCCACCTAATTGGAAGCTTCCAGTATGTGATAATGTTCTAGCTCCAGGTGAGTCTGTTTGGGTTCTATCGGGAATGTATAATACGCTTTCAAATACGTATGCTTCCCCCGACTCAACCTACTATTATAAAGGAATAGTTGGTTCTGATGGTTTGACTGCTTTTTATCAAAATGGAGTTAGTGGAAGCGCTGTGTTAAACCAATCTAAGAGTTGCTTATATGGTGTTGTGAGTCAACAAGACATTAAAAAGATCAATGTCTATCAGATATATATTACGAAGATTACTACAAATGAAATTATACGCGGATTCATAGGTTATAAAAATAATTAAATGAGCGTAATCTTACAACAGGCAATTCCGACGTTATCTGCGTTGGTCTACCTATCTGAACCTTTAAAAGGAACGTCTATCATGTATAAACTTTTACCCGCAATACTAGTCTTTCTTTCGGTGTTCCTTGGACTAATCGCTCTACTCAGTGCTATCAAAAATGGTTCTGATGAATTGGCGGTATTCCTCATTACACTTTCGGCGTGGTTCGCTGCTTTAAGTAAGTTTTATTCACTTAAACTGTATAAAAATAGTTAGCCTGTGAATCCAAATACAGTTGACAAGTATCCAGCACTGCCCCCGTGATTTATTCAGGTTAGAAGCATTCCCGGAGTGCAGGCTGGGATTAGAAAAGTTACTTTTCTTACGATGTACCAACCAATAGGGCACGACTTATCGTAATGCCTAATTACATATTACCTGTTTAAGTCGATCTAATAATTTCATTGGAGCAGACATGTCCCCGGAATTGGTATCAGGCATTGCACGAGTGGCGCATGAAAAGCTACTTTCAGTTTTGACGGAGTGCGGCACAAAGAAGACGAAAGGCACATGCCTTTTTGCAAGCTATCTTGTATGTTATTTAGCAAAAACTAAAGGTCTAGATGCTGTTGTTCGTGGGGGTAACGGTGCAGATGATGGCGGTATATTTACAGAGAGTGGTGGCTTTGGCCATTATTGGTGTGAATTGAACTTCGAAGAAGTGCAATATTATATTGACATCACTTCCGAGCAGTTTGGGTTTCATCCATACATAGTGAAACGCGTCAACGATATAACAGGATGGCCACGATATATTCCTGGTGATCAGGAAACGGTCGATAGTCATTTAGAACAATTATTACGCGACGGCTATACAGAATAGGCTGCGTATACACTATCGCAGCCTTTCAGGCTCTTAACCCTTGTGACCAGTTAACGGAACCACTCAGGATGACGCTGCCGATCAACGTTGATAACCTGCGAATTAAATTCAACGACATCCGCTGGAGTAAGCATTAATTCATCAGGATTTACAATAAATGGTCTTAAAACCACTTCGCCACCGTCTTCTTTTGCACCGTAGATATTAATAAGAAAGTGCAGTCGTTGATTTCCGTCAGCATTGCGTTGCCATTCTCTAAAAGTCAAAGTCTGTTTAATATAGTTTGTTAAAAGAAATGCGAATTCAGATTCTTCCGTTTGTGAGATACCGTTTTTGTTAGACATTTTTTTTAGTATCTTTCCGAGCATGGATACACAGGCATCTAGGGAAGGTGCGAATAAGCAGGTCATTTCTTCCCAAGCTGACTCGCTGATTAAAATTTCGCGGATCTGGGCCGATTTTTTTCCCGCAAACACATCGAATCAGCCTATTTAGGCTATTTTTTCCACCATTTCTGGCGTTATTTCCGGTTTTTACTGAGATCTCTCCCACTGACGTATCATTTGGTCCACCCGAAACAGGTTGGCCAGGGTGAATAACATTGCCAGTTGGTTATCGTTTTTCAGCAGCCCCTTGTATCTGGCTTTCACGAAGCCGAACTGCCGCTTGATGATGCGAAACGGGTGCTCCACCCTGGCACGGATGCTGGCTTTCATGTATTCGATGTTGATGGCCGTTTTGTTCTTGCGCGGATGCTGCTTCAAGGTTTTTACCCTGCCGGGACGCTCGGCGATCAGCCAGTCCACATCCACCTCGGCCAGCTCCTCGCGCTGTGGCGCTCCTTGGTAGCCGGCATCGGCTGAGACAAATTGCTCCTCTCCATGAAGCAGATTACCCAGCTGATTGAGGTCATGCTCGTTGGCCGCGGTGGTGACCAGGCTGTGGGTCAGGCCACTCTTGGCATCGACACCAATGTGGGCCTTCATGCCAAAGTGCCACTGATTGCCTTTCTTGGTCTGATGCATCTCCGGATCGCGTTGCTGCTCTTTGTTCTTGGTAGAGCTGGGTGCCTCAATGATGGTGGCATCCACCAAAGTGCCTTGGGTCATCATGACGCCTGCTTCGGCCAGCCAGCGATTGATGGTCTTGAACAATTGACGGGCCAGTTGATGCTGCTCGAGCAGGTGGCGGAAATTCATGATGGTGGTGCGATCCGGCAGGGCGCTATCCAGGGATAATCGGGCAAACAGGCGCATGGAGGCGATTTCGTACAGGGCATCTTCCATGGCACCGTCGCTCAGGTTGTACCAATGCTGCATGCAGTGAATACGCAGCATGGTCTCCAGCGGATAGGGCCGTCGGCCATTGCCCGCCTTGGGATAAAACGGCTCGATGACAGCGGTCATATTCTGCCATGGCAGAATCTGCTCCATGCGGGAGAGGAAAATCTCTTTTCGGGTCTGACGGCGCTTAGTGCTGAATTCACTATCGGCGAAGGTGAGTTAATGGCTCATGATGTCCCTCTGGGATGCGCTCCGGATGAATATGATGATCTCATATCAGGAACTTGTTCGCACCTTCCCTAGACTTAACGATGTTAAAATTTTGGTTGTATTAAAATCCTCCTGCGAAAGTGAAATCATCCATGTATTATCTTTATGATAGTCGGTGATATAAATAAAATGAGATGTAAAAGGCGTTGAGTGATTGAACTCTCCTAAGTTCCATCCATACTGTCTCACTGTATTTGAGCTAAGTTCTTTGTCGGTAATGTTCATAATTCATACCTTTCGATAAAGTCTGTAATGATAATTAGCTATCTCAAAGGCCCAGAACAACTCTTGAAATAACCTCACTCGAAGAATTTATCATATTGAACACCCCTACCTAATAACCTTGCCGACTTAATAAATCACAATAGCCCTCCCCTGTCATTTTAAAACGCTACTTGAATTTTTGATAGCTTATAGTTGTTTTACGTTCTTTGTGATACTCATATGTCATCTTCTCTTTCCAGTACCAATCTTGTAAATCCTGCAAGTCTAGCCCATTTTTCTCACGTATGCTTTCGTGTAATTCGCTAAGCGCGAGTTTATCATTAGGTTTATAAATGGCTAATTTTTCTTCAAATAAATCCAGCCAACGTTTCCCCATCTTTCGACGCAAAACAAACACCATCGTGATAATTGTACTGAAATGCACAGCAATTAGTTCCAACTTATGCGATTGCTGACCAGATAAAATTACTATTGTAACAACAGGGATGGCCGTATATAAAGCAATCAAAGCGACCATAAGTTGATATGGTTTTTCCCGTATTACCATGTCCATGGGTAAACCAGAGGACGCTACTGCTTGCCAAAATCTTAAATACCTTCCGATGGACTTAAACCTTTTCCCGTTTTTATGCATAAACCTGTTTTTATTTACTATCATGTTAGACCTCTATTTTTCTGTAATTCTAGAAGAATGTTACCTTAACCCTTAACAGGGATAACACCGCATGTATTATCTCCATAATCAAAGCGCAGGGCCGGTAATAAAAAGTACCATACCATCGATGTGTAGTTCGTTCAGTGCATCCCTGTCCGTGGATAGCTTTCTAATGTTGTCAGGAGTTGCATCAATCGGGTATAAATCTTGCGTCAGTTTGACGAGATTCTTCTCAGTGCAGGTAAGACCGCCTTCAGCGAGAGTGCGCAGGTAATCACTAAACACGACTTCTTTTTCATCAGAGGTAAGTCGCTCGAAGTACCCCATATGTTCGGACGTGAAATTCTCATCTGCAATACTTCTCACTACTGAGATGATATCCGACCTTATGACCAACTCCCGCACCGCAGCATAAAAAATCCTGCCGTAATGTCCTGACACGTTTTCCTTTGCGAGCCACCAGCGCTCATCCGTGGTAACGGGTACTGTGGTCGGGGATGCCAGTAGCAGAACGGGGCTTAAACCGGATCGCGATAACCCTTCAGCAAAAGCTTCTTCAGGAAGACTGCTAACAGGCTTGCCTTGATAACGTGCTTCTACCATCTATGCTTCTCCTTTCTGATGTAGGCATGACTGCCTTCTATTTAAGCAATCAGTAAACCGGATTGAGCTGAGCAACGTTATCCTTCTCCCATCATTGCTTGCCACTTTTACCATAAGCGCCAAACAATTAGCCCCATTATTCCGGTTGTAAACTGAACCTTAACACTAACCAGTATGAATCGGTCATCTGGGGCAAAGTGTCCACCGGGTTGAAGTAGCCAGGTTGTTAGCGGCGGATGGAAAGCCAGTACGAATCCGTAAACTATAAAAGCCAAGCTCAGTAAAAGAAGGAGCATGCGCCCAATACGTTTGAGTTGATAAGATAAACTCGCGCTAGTTTTTCGTGGGGGTACGATATGGTCTTTCAACACTGTCTCCTTGCCAGCAAATGCCGAAGCGCTGGCATAAAGATTAAACAATTTTTATGCCAGTTACTCCGGCGAGATGGGTGATAATCCTCGTTGCCATCATAAAGCCTTATCTCTTTCAAATTTGAGCGATAAGGGGTCTTTGAGCCTGTAATGGCTTTTTGTTTGATGTTTTGATGGCACCTGCCCCCGCGTTTTACCATGACCGAAGTACATAGCGGCTCACACCTTCTGCTGGCTGTTGCCACTCGCTATTCTCCGTTGACGGTCTGAGGCGCGTCGAGCCCCGGGAGATGTTTTTCATCGCCTGCTCAAGAGTGTCCATCCTGTAGGTTTTGATGTTCACCCCTTCTTCAGAAATAGGCCCCAGCAGTTCCGTAACCTCACGCTCACCCTGATAAATATCGACCCACTGTGTAATATTCACCTTATCACCATTCGCATCAATGCCACGTCGGTTAAAGTGGTCAATTTCAAACTCACACACGGTTACCGGTACCAGCCCCTCCGGGCGCGGATACCCGAGTATTTCATCAAAACCAGGTTCCCCTTCATCAGTGACCAGATCAGGCGTCAAATAGAGTTTTCCGTTACGGGAAAAATGCGCAACATGGCAGGACCACTGGTCATTTAACATCGTTGGCATGCTTGTGAACATTCCTGAATACCACCGTCTGGCATTATCAACTGATTTGGTGACGAGGATTTCATCTGGTACTTCCCCGTTGTCCATGGTGTAAAAACTGAGAGACAGAGCGGTATTTCTGCGTGAAAGTAGCTTTTCTTTATTGACCTCTTTATTTTCAAATTTGGACAGGTATTCCTCAAGGAACAGCGCCTGCAACTCGGGTGTCGGCGCTTTCTGATAAAACCAGTCGGCCAGGTCTTTAGTGCCAATATAGATGAGGCTGGCTTTACCTTTTTCGCTCTTGACCGCAACAGGAGCCATTAGGCTTACTTGCTGTACGTACTCACTGGTTTCATTGATACTTTCATAGGCCTCAATCCACTGGCCAAGCAGATTGGTGTAAATCACCGGATCGTTCAGCTTTAAAAACTGCTTAAGAGCCTGAGCGCCACGGGAGCATGTATCAAAATAACGCTGCTTCTCTTCGAAGCTTTTGAAAGCAGTCTTTTTGCCCGACCATGTGGCCACCAGCTGTTCATCTTCGAACAGGGTGTTTTCAGCTGGTAAGAAGTGTTTCATTTTCGCAAAACGTTGATGAGTGACGTTTAAGACATTTCGGGATGTAGCAAGTACCATTCGATGAACCCAGGCATGCCCTTCCATCCGGTTGTCGCATTCAAAATTTGCTGGTGCGGCATATGCAACAAGTTTCCCTGAAGCATTTACCGATAACCTGACCAGCTCATAGCCTTTGCTGCTAATAAAATTACGAACCCCGGGAAGATGTTTGAGCCCCACATCAGCGAGCATATAGAGCTGGTTCAGGAGCTCTTTGGAGCCCTTCTCTGTACTCATGGCAGCTTCCAGCGTCGCCCCCCTGTTATCAGCTCGCCAGGCTACAATGCATCGATCTATCAACTCTGATCTCAGATTAGGCTGGCCAATATTTCCATCGGCCAGAGCCTGGCTCAGCATCTGCCGGTAAGGTTCTTCTGCCTCACGCTCGGCACGAATATAATTTAAAGCCATCTTGAAGAAGCGAATGTAAAACAGGTGATTAGACCTGAATTTACGTCTGTGAATGTACCATTCGAGCTCCTCCGCTTTAATGGTATCCATGCACAGGAAACCCAGTTCAGCATCATTCCTGCTGGACTCCTTAAATAAAGACAAATTCACCTTACAATTGAAATCTCGATCCGTTGAGTATCTGTTTACTGTTGCGTTGACACAGATATCGTCTCCCTGACGGAATGCAATAACCGGCTCATAGTTTTTATGGGTTCTCCCAAGCCATTTATAGCCAGAGTAGCTGTTGTCTTCCTGAACTGCTCCTGGTGCTGTCACTGGGTTCATCAACGAATCCCAGTTGCACATTACCCGGGATCCGGACTGAAGGCATGAGTTTGCCTGTTCAAGATAACTTTGCAGAGACGGCCGTGTCTCAGCCATACCCAAAAGGCCAGAACCGTCTTTGTCGTGCAGAAATTGGAAGTACCGTTCCTGGAACTCAAGGCTCAGAAAACTGTAAGGGGTATTGGTATCATAGAAATCACCAAATAGTTTGAGCCGGTGATCGAGGCCGCAGATAAGGATCAGGAAACGACGGTAGTGAAGTGCCATAAGATCATGCTGCTTCAGTCGGTCGGTATAACTGACGTCCTCAAACTTTATGGTGCTGCCATCAATCCCCTGGAAATGTGCTTCCTGTTCGCTGGCGGAAGGGAATAGCTGCGAAGCCCCAAGATGGCTTTCTACCGAAGAGTAAACCTGATGAATATTTTGACCGTCCCGGACCAGAAGGAATACAACCCGGTTCCTGTCATTGCGGACATGATTTTCCCAGGGATCGCGGTAATCGATATAACGTCGTGTTGTGGCCATACATACGATGGAACGTTCGGACGGAAAAATCTGCTCCACCAGCCCGGGGCTGGTTCGTAAAGTTTCATGAAATTTTTCCATATCAGAGAAGTCGAACCAGCTATCGAGATCGCACCATACGGCCAGCTCTTCATCCACCATCAGCTTTGCCTGAACGACCTGGAGCGGGAGGTGTGATGGAGCGGATTCACCCTTCACGATATTCACTACCTCAACGTCTTTGCCGGTATACAGTTCCAGACTGCCAACGCCATCGTGGATTTTCTTCACATATTCCATGGCTTCTTCTGTAGTGGCCAGACTTGCCGCTGCAACTTCCTCGAAATAGGGCAGCATTCTTTTGCTGGCATTAGCGATTGCCTGCGTTCGTTGTGTGATGATTTTGCTGATGGCTGTGCTGATCTGCCCTTCTTTTAAGGCCGCTTCTCTGATTTGTTCAATGCGGGTATCTGAAATACCAGAGGACAGAGCATTTTGAACTGATCCAATCGCCAGTGAGGTTACCGCCTGCTGCTCTTGTGGGGGCACTAACGCAACGCTAAGGCCCGTCACAGGGTTTTCACGGTCATCTGTACCTAATTGCTCAATCGCAAGGTCACGGAGCCCCTGAGCATCGCTCACGAGGGCTGTAAGCGATGCCTGTAGGCTATTCACTTCTTCCTGAGCTTGTCTGAGTTCAGCATCCCGGATTACCTTATGGTCGGGTTCAAATACAAAACTGGACAGAAAATCCTTAACCAGGAAGCGATGCTCTCGCATTTCTTTGCCACGTTCCCTACGGTTGCCGCTGCTGTCTTCAGTGACAATAGCTACAGTCTGACCGTAAACGCGGGGATGGGCGCGTAGAATCACTGTGTGCAGCTTATCTTCAACGTAACGCAAAGACGTAATGAGCAGCGTATCCCCTGCCACAATACCCTCTTCAGGGATGCTGTCAGTGGACGTCCAGTACTGACCCGCCAGCAAAGAATGAAATCGCTCTAAACGGTCAATGTTATTTTTGCTGACCAGGTCACCCATATACCTTTCCTTCCAGATTCGTATGTTAGGTGAATCATACCAGATTGCACTTACCGTCTAATAACTCAAAAAACACCAACTTCGGCATTCACTAGAAATGAATCCGTCCACTATTATTCATTAATTAAATAGATTCTTAGATATGAATAGCGCATTGCTTTTAAAGCAGGTTTCGCAAAGGGTTAAAAAAGGCTTCTTAAGTGAAGCCTTTAATAATAAATGCTACTTATCTTCAGAGGGATACATTTCCCAGTATTTATTACGTACATTAACAAGGCAATGGTCTGCTGTTTCTGAAGCGCCTTTGTCGCGGTTTACAAAGGCTTCTGCAACTTCATCCAACTTATCCGGTACCGTATTTAATGGTAATGCCTGCTTCAGGTTGGTGGTTACCAGTTCCTTTGCTTTATCATGATTAAGTTCAGTTCGGATGCTTGCATCTTTACAAATATCATCAACCTTACCATCAAGAATAATGTTTGGGATAGGTTCGTTTTCAACTTTATGTGTAGTATTAGCAGAGGAGCCAAAAGCGACTGACATCATCGCACACAGCAGAATATTTTTTAATTTCATAGTTCACTCCATTATGACTATTGATATCTACTTATGAAGTATTAGTTATATCATGTTTGCCGTCAAAACATAGAACCCACTGTTTTGACTTTAAACATATCATGCTACAACGTTTTTTTGCACGTGACTTTAGTAGGCATGATTTATGAGGTTTCAGCAGGACGTCAGATTGTTGTCGATCCAGTATTGATGCAAGCCTACCGTCCATTTCTTCGATAAGGCCGAAAGTAAAAGCGCTAAACCACAGCAGTTACCAGGAGTAAAAATTCGTATGGGATCTGGAGAACCGACTTTAACACTCATAATGAACTCCAGAATGTTGCCATGGCATAGACTATTTCTAAGCCTGACGATATCTGCTTCAGGTTTTTTACCAGCGTCTATCTTTGCCAACATATTCTTCTCGGCTGGAAATGACAGTAATTCTATCGGCATCCCTTCCTGCTTAGCCTTTCGCATTAAAGCGTTACTCATTACTGACGTACCATCTAAGTCCACCAGTACAGGAACTGACTGCTGAACGTTAACAGTTGATTTCAACTTCAGCGTAACCCTGAGTGATGTTTCGATCCCATTCAGAAAGCTCGTACAGGCCGGTAACCATAGACCATGATGCAGCGCCTCGGTTGCTTGTTTAAAAAACCAGTCAATCACGGGGACAGTGCAATGCTCATAATAGTGATTTACCTCGCTGAACCTTGCCATATAAGCATCGTACTCAGCCTGGTCTTCAGGAGATAAAAAATTTGGTGGGAGGAGCATCAGAATCCTTTCATCCTAGCTTGTATACCTTCTTCGTAGGCCAGCTCGCCATTATCGGTAAAAGATGGTTTTTGATGTTTATGATAAAGCTTAATTTTTCGTCAGGCTTGATAGCGTTACCGGAGAGATTTGATCTTTTCTCTTCAACTCGCAATACTGTTTATACATACAGTACAAGAATTCGAGTGTAGCTATGTCTGTTATCCTTGAGCACATTAGCAACAAGCCTTACGAAATGGCACCTTTTTTCAGTGATTTACTAAGCTGTGGAGTGATGAGTCCGTGCGCCGGGCATGAAGATAATGAATTAAATTTGCATGAATATGTAGTCCGCAACCGCCCCTCAACCTTCTTTGTCAGGGCGGCGGGCCTCAGTATGATCAATGCCGGTATCAATGATGGAGCAATACTGGTTGTGGATCGGTCTTTAACAGCACGACACGGCTCTATCGTCGTTGCGCTGGTGGATGGAGAGTTTACGGTAAAGATCTTACACACGTATCCTGAGCTGCTTTTGATGCCTTCTAATCCAGCCTATAAGCCGATACGTGTAAATCCTGAATCCCTTGAGATATGGGGCGTCGTCACCTTTGCACTGAATCAGTTCAGCCATGTACATGCACGTTGATATTAACGGAGCCTATGCGGCATTTGAGTGTGCGATGGATCCCAAGCTGTCAAAAAAGCCGCTCATCATAGCCAGCAATAACGATTCGTCCGTCATTGCAATGAATAAACTGGCTAAAAGCGTTGGTATTAAGCGTGGGACCCCAATTTTTAAGTGCAGGGATTTGATTCAGCAACACCGGATCGAAGTCCGGAGCTCTAACTTTACTTTGTATGAAGACTACTCAAATCGCTTCCATGAAACGCTGGAAAGCTTCGCGCCTCAATCGAGTCGATATAGCATAGATGAAAATTTCATGTTATTGAAAAACATGAACAAGATAATAGATTATGAAGATTACGGCCGGTTGATCAGAAGTACACTTCTTCATAATCTGTCCCTTACCTGTGGTGTGGGTTGTTCAAGCACCAAAACCCTCGCTAAATTATGCACCTATGCGAGCAAACGATGGGCAGCTACAGGCGGGGTTGTAGTTTTGACTGATCAGGCCAGGATCAGGAAGCTCCTGAGCCTGATCAGTACCAGAGAAATATGGGGTATTGGTCGAAAGATTAGTGAACGCCTGTCGGCTTTCGGGATCATCACTGCCGGTGATTTTTATAATAGCGACGTTCGCTTTTTACGTAAAAGCTTTGGCGTTGAAATCGAGCGTACCTGGCGGGAACTGCATGGCGAACCATGTTTCCGGCTGCACGAGTCTCCTCCTGTCAGGCAACAGATTATCGTTTCCAGAAGTTTTGGTCAGCGCCTTAATGAGATAGGCAAGCTACATGAGGCAGTTTCATTTTTTACCGCCCGGGCGGCAGAGCAGCTGCGCAAGGATGGCTCGTGGACCCGTCAAATCACAGTCTTCATTCAGAGTAGCAATTATGCGCAAGGTGAAAACCGCTACAGCAATTGTGGTATCGAGCCGCTTACCGCTACACAGGACACCCGCGATCTGGTTGATGCAGCCATGACCATCCTGAACCGCATTTACAGACCCGGGATAGCGTATGCGAAAGCAGGGGTAATGCTCTCCGCTATGACTGACGGCACAGAGCAACTCAGCCTGTTTGATACTCGCCCGGCCAGGCCTGGCAGTCAGGCACTGATGAAAGTTATGGACCGGTTCAATAAAGAAAAGCGCGGAGCTCTGTTTTTACTGGGGGAAGGCATTCAACAGGATTTTCGTATGAAGCAGGCCATGCTATCACCGAGATATACGACCCGCTGGGATGAATTACTCGTTGTAAAAGCGTAGCGGCCATGACCGGCATGGCCGTACTCATCAAATGTGAAAGTAACTTTAGGCCCCGCGAGCTTTTTCGATTGCGCCCTGCAAAGTTGCTGCGTCCATAGCCCCGGGGATAAATGTGGTAGTCGCCGCATTCGGCTTTTTCATATTCATAATGATGAAACCGGGTGTGCCGGTGATCCCGAGCGCTTCGCCCAGCTGCATATTGCCGGAGATCACGTTTTCATACCGGTTTTTTTCCCTGTCAGAAAACGTGCTGTTAAACCCTGACTTTTCCACCACAGTATTAAAGTCAGTGAGTTCGAATTTGCGTTGAGAGGTCATGAAGGTATGAGCCACAGCCATCAGGTTGTTGTGGTACTTACGATAGGCTTCAGCACCGAAATTCTGATAGACGTGCAGACCCGTAGCGGCCCCCATGGCAGATACAGGTTTTGAACCGGCAAAAATCGGGAATTCTTTAAAGAAGAATTTTACATCTTTGCTCTGATTCATTACCGATTCAACAACAGGTGTAACCCGCATGCAGTAAATACACTGATAGTCGAAGAACTCGATTACCGCGACGTCGGCGTCATCAGGGCCGATGTTTGGCGTCTCCTTGGTATCCAGCAGAGCTGGCGCATATGGAATTATTCGTTCCACTGAGGCACTCACGTTCTGATTTTCCAGCGCCTTACCTGCTTCCACTAAATAATGGGGATTTTTTACCAGGTAAGTAGCGGCAATTTTGCCAATTTCTTCCTCACTGAGCACCTTCGGTTTAAAATAAGTTGCCGTGATTAACGCCGAGGCAGCGGTAGCAATAACCGCAGAAATTAAAATCGTGGCCATCGGTTTTAAATAAAATTCTTTAGACATAGCTACCTTTATGCTTTTCAGCCTGTTAGTTATTAACCTGCGATGGATTATACTGGCCCGGTAAATCGGAATTATTCGTGAAACAATGCTTTTTGGAGATTAAAGGATGATTAGGCAGGGCTTTATACTCACAACCGCAATGCTTTTGAGTGGATGCGGATATCATTTCGCAAACCAGGTAGATGCGTACGATCTAATGCCTCGTCCTGTTACAAATAAAAGGTTTCAGATAGTCCCTCCGGACGAAAGTATTCAGTCCAGAATGTTTTCAGGCCGTTTTGCTGATGGATTAGCAAAAAAAGGAGTCATTATTTCCACTCACCAGCCAGATTATGTGCTCAGGTTCCGAATCAGCAGCTCACAGGAGAACATGCAGTATAGCGAGCAGCTTCTTACTGGGGTGACAGGCTACGTTGTAGATAAAAAGACAACGAGAACTGACAAGCATGGCGAATTGCATACTGACTATGACTACAAGCCAGTCGATGGGGTAATAGGCACTGAGACGATGTCGCAGATGCACTATATGCGACAGCTGGATGTCGAGGTATACCCGTCAGCGAAAGGAGCAAAGCAGGTTCTGAAAGTGAGTATGCAAAGCAATGCACCTGTGCCGTCAGACAGCATTGCTTATTCAGCAATGATCGACGCCTTTACTGATAAATTTGATGCGCCGCTGCGTTCCGGAAATTATGTTGCAGTGATCCCCTGGAACTGAAAGCAGACGGCGGGAAGAGAATGTTCAAAAGTGACTTTTGGACACGCACATTAACGTGGCTATCGCCCTCCCCCATTAAAATCATAAAGTCGGTAAAGATCGCCCATCGTGATGGAATTGGGCTTATTAATGAACAGATACTGTAACTGTTCTTTATGTTGAGTACTGGCAGCTGCATTCATAAGCACTTCCAGGTAGAACTTGTAGCCTATGCTTCGCTCTGAATACATATACTGGAACTGCATCAGTAAAATGCCTGACATAACATACAACAGCAGCAGACTGAGTAATACAGTGCTATCAGGCTGTTCCAGTGCCATACTGACATACCCTGAACCCAGAATGCACAGAAGCCACCCCGTCATTAGAGCAGGCACCCTACGACTCAGACGTTTATAACAACGTTTTATTACGGGATCCCGGAGATACTTTTTGTCAGGTATCCCCGTTGCTCTGATGACGAAGCTACTGAGTATCGACATCTTTTTTCCTTCTGGACGCTCTCAGTCAATAAATCAGGCCAGGCGCTCATTGAAAGCTACCACGAGCTGCGAATCGGGATTTTTTACCAGTTCGGGCCGGATAACTTTTAGTTGCCTCGTTGGGGCGAGCTCATCTGTAGGCCTGATGGTGGTATTACCCGGCCCCTTGCGGGTACTGTCGGTGTTTACCTTGAGCTTTTTATTTCCCAGGTAGCTTTCCATCTTTTTAGAGATGGTGTCACCTGTGGTCGCAACACCAGAGAGTTCCTTTAGATGTTCACCTTTATCCATTTGTACCGATGACATCAGAAATCCGATTCCGGGATCGTTTTCCGTTCCACAGGCTCCGTACTGACATTGTGCAGCGAAAACGGGCTGTACACCTACAGCAACCAGCATTAACGTACTCAGTAAAGTAGATTTCATACACACCTCTTACAGTCGGAAAAGTTACTTTTGCGCAGCGCCCATTTGGGTCACCAGGTTTTCCGGGCTCAGCCACCCCGTAAATAACTGCGGTTTGCCGCTTAGTGTCACCATGGTAGGAGTACCTTGCAGCGGGATTGTTGAGGCCACCTGGAAATGCGATTTGATAATGTTTAAGCAAGCCTCATCAGGACGTCCTTCCGGGATAGTTGAAACCGGATTCATCGCTGCATCCAGAGCTTCGTTTGGCTTTGCTGAACACCAGATTTTGGCCATGTTCCCGGCTACTACCGAGTTCAGTCCTGCACGTGGGAATGCAAGAAACTTAATCGAAATACCGGCATCAAGATAAGACTTCAGATCATGATGCAGTTTTTGGCAGTATCCACAGGTTATATCGGTAAAGATAGCAAGCCGGTATTTTTCGTTTGGTGATTTGTAGTCGATGGATTTTGTTTTGGATGCGAATTCCCGGACGCCCATTAAAATGGCCTGCTCAGTGGTGTTTACCACATCTTTACCTTTCACGTGGAATAAGCTTCCGGTAAAAATGTAATCTCCGTCTTTGCTCACGTAACTTACCCCCTCCCTGGAAATCACCGTAAAAATATCTTTTACTGGCGAGGGTTCGACGTGCTCGATTGAAAGCCCAATGGCTTTGAGCTTATCCCGGGCTGCATCTGGCAGTACCATTGTATTAACCGGCTCGGCATTCATCGTGAAGGCGGTACTTAATGAAAGAAGTAATACCGATGCCTTAATAATTTTTTTCATTTCCGCTCCTTAAATCGAGCACTAATATTATCACGCCCCAAAATTCCAGAATTTTGCTTAAACGCTTAAATCAACGGGTAAAGCCGAAAGAAAGTCGATAGATATATGGGAGAATAGATAAAACGTAGATTCAGTGGAGAAATCGTTGTGTTTACACCACCAGCAGATGATGTGAAACCTATTCCCGTTCCTGATGAGATTTACACTCAGTGCATTACGGATGCCGCCCGCTACTTCGGAATTGATGCTGAACTGGTTTTTACGTTGTTTGACAATGAAGGCGGTAAGGTTGGTACTTTCAGCAGGAATACTAACGGCACTTATGATATTGGCCCAATGCAGATCAACTCATCCAATCTACCTGAAATAAAAAAGCATTTCCCGACGGTAACGTGGCGGGTTCTGGCTTACGATGCTTGCGCAAGTTTCTGGGTTGGAACATGGTGGCTCTATAGAAAAATTGTTGATCGCAAGGGCAATGTGTTTGAAGGGATTGCAGATTACAACAGCAAAACCCCAAAGGTACGTGCAAAGTACATATTTAACTTCATGGTAAAGTACAATCGCCGGATCCAGCAGCGTAACGGGATGGGTGAGCTTTATCAATGGACCCAGCAACCTCCTCGATACAATGGCCATATAGCTAAAAATGTCCCGGAGCAAAACCCGACTCCTGTTGTTAAATAAATACAACCCGATATTACAGAAGATCATCGAGTGGCTTGGGTAAACCACCACAAATATTTCACACTGACTCAGGAGTAATATATTGTCTTCTTCTGCAAGAAATTTATTTAAGATTCTCTCTTCTTTCTTGATCCAGAAAAACCCTCATCATGAAGAAGTATGTGTTCATGAAGAAACAACAGCTGGTTTATGGGCCCCTCTCCCTGATTCGCATGTCGTGCTTTTCTTAGATTTCGATGGGGTTTGCCACAGGTGTAAAAATGAAACCTTTGAGCGAATGCCACTGTTAGAGAAATTGCTGGATAACTGCCCTGCCATGGTGATTGTTATCTCCAGCTCATGGCGTGAGTGCGCTAATACAAGTTATCTGAAATCTCTGTTCCGGGTGCCTTATAGAGACAAAATCATAGGTGCAACCGGTTCGGTATATTTAAAACACGGACAGACTGGTGTGCGGGCTGCCGAGTGTGAGGACTTTGTCTTTTCACATCGAGTTAAAGCATTTATCTGCCTTGATGACGACGAATCATTATTTCCGGCCGGTTATCCGCATTTGCACAAAACCGATTATTACACGGGCCTCACCGAATCTGACCTTGCAGCTCTTAACGCAAGGTACCATCAGCTCATGGGACGCTGATGAACAAAGTAACTTTCCTTTTACCCTGTCACTGCTGATCTCGTACGCCCATCCACTTTAGGATTGATTGTTTTATACCATACGCAATAATGTCTCATATGAATTCGACAAGAAAGGGACATTATGCTGCATCACTGTCAGGCTAAGTCACTGGATGACATATACCTTGAGGATATTCCCCACATCATACATCCGGCCACGGCGGTACATGACCTCGAAGATACCGCCCTGCCAAACCGGATTATTCAGGAATGGAATTTACCGCAGGGATATACACAGTTTGTCAGCCGGTATCACCAGTTCCACCATCAACGCCCCTGGCTCGCTTACCGCGATACGCTTGACGACATCAGATACGGTAAGATCGTTCTGCTTAGAAAAGACATAACCGGCAATGCCGGGCCGGGGGTTATATCAAATGGCAACCTACGCAATGACCTGCCCCTGTCCCTCTTTACCCGTCTGCGCGATATCATCTCTCGTCAGTTGAAACGCCCGGGGTATTACGTTCGATCAACGACACCAGCACAGCACGCCCAATCAACAAAAACCATTAATTCCAAAGCGGCTGGTCGTCTTCTCGCAGCTGGCGGGCTTTATAATGGAAATGTGGAGGGATTTCGACATACGGCTGAACAACTTGGCGGCGAAGCTGTTGAAGGCTATGACCAGGTATTGAACGAAACAACTTCAGGTATGCTGGTTGCAGCGGCTTCACTTCTGGTTATCCGAAATCCAAGGTCTGCGGATGAATTGACAAGTTATCTCGGCAAGTACAAAAAAGCACACGTTTTGCTCGATGATATGAATGTTAGCGAATTGAACTACATGCGCCGAGACAGAGCTGAATATTTAGCTCTCCGTGGACAATTCAACAATACTGTACGCCCTAACTTCCTTAAATCACTTTCAGACCACCCAGATGCCCTGGCTACGTTTGAACCTAACGATTTGATGAAACTTGCAACAGGCAAGGTCCCCTCTGGGTGGCAGGTTCACCACAAGATCCCTCTTGATGATGGTGGCACAAACGCTATAGACAACCTGGTACTTATTCAGAATTCACCATACCATTCAGCACTGTCGAAAGCACAATCCATCATTACGAAGGATCTACCGTATAATTCAAGCACCAAAGTTCTATGGCCATCGCCGAACGGTGTTATCTACCCGGTAGGAAAGTAAGAGGCGCTCATGAAAGATTTAACTCAACTACTCAGCAGCTTAAAGAGGTTGATGGTTGCAGATCACTACCCTTTAGCCAGCCCGGTAGCCCCGGAAGTCTTGAAAGACTTAATCTGCAATCCGCCTCCAGTGGAGTGGGCAGATCACAAAAAGAGCGCCTATATAGATATACAGAAACTCATTAAAACCAGGCTTGATTATGCCCAAGTGTTTAATGCTATGGATGGTTTTGAGTACAACGGACTTACGTTTTATAACCTTGTTCAGGCAGAGAACGAAAATCTATTGTGGTCAAATATTTACATACGCAACTTTGAAGCACGAGACAATGAAATCTACGTTGACCCAAATCTCACTGATAAGGTGTTAATCGGAGAAGATGGCATGTCACTTTTCGCTTATAGTTTTGCAGACGACTGCTTTCAGATAAGAGACAAAGCATCTACTGATTATGTTATTGAATCTCATACAGAGTTTGATAGATTTTTGTCTTCACTGATTCAAACCGTCAGTTGAATGTTCCGCAAGAGCGGTACTTCTGAAAAAAAGGCCGCAAACACATACTTTGCGGCCTTAATTGTTTAGCAGTAATTTACAATCTATTGATAGTCATTTCAGGAGGTTATATTCAACCTCCCTTATTTTTTATTTTCATTAAGCCACTGATCCGCTTTATCGACACGTGACTGGTAAGGCTCATTTGTGTTGCTCAGCTCTGACTTCATGTACTGAATGAATTCATCTGCTTTCTGAGGCCCAAAGCGTGGGTCATCCGTCAATTGCTGCCGGATAGCCCTTTCAGAGTTCTGCGCTGCATTCGCATAAGTCGAAACGCCGTCGCTGCTAATACTCTGATACCGGTCACTTACAGCTGCGACGCCATCAGACATCTGCATGTGATTAAGGACTTTACCCTGGAGAGAATCAGGCATATTTGCAGGGTTAGAGGCATCATTTGCTATCGATGTCTGGGTTTGAAGGATGCCCGCTCCCGTAAGCATCTCATTTACCGGTTTCGCCCCAACGCTGGTTAGCGTATCCGAAACAAATTGCTGGCCCCCGAGTAGCGCACCAGAAATCGCGCCCCGCTCAGTGTTGGCCTCTATCTTTTCCCCAACCAAGCGATCTGTGACGGTCTGAGTGCGGTTACCAACGAGACCACCGCCCGACCCACCTTCTCCCAGGTTTGCCCGTACGACTGACTCAAGTGAACCATCAGCTCTGTTATGAGTGTTGAAACTGCTATGGATGCTCTTAACGTCATTCATACTCCAGTTAACGTTATAGTTACCCAGTTCATTAAGGATCTTCTGGGTATCCGCTTTGAGCTGCTCTCTTTCGGCACCGGTAGCCATGGTGCTGGCACCATAGGTAAAGACAGCTTGCTGTGCCAATTCAGCTCGCTTATCGTCCCGGCTTAAGTTCGGGTTGTTGGCAACACGACTAAAGTAGTTATCAGTGTTATTAGATAAGCCACGAACTTGCCCGCTCTGATACATACTGTTCAAAGCAGTGGCTCGTTGATCCATTCCATCACCAACCACCCGACCTCCAACCTTTTCCAGATCGTTAAATGTGCCTTCTGCATTTCTGACATCCTGACCCGAATTGACGACTTTCTCTACACCCTGATTATTCAGTACAGGTCCATTCTTTTCGAGAGAATTAAGCACATTCCTTTCTTCATCAGAATAAGTGCGGCCCACGTTGTTGTTATGTATTCCCTGAATATCGCCTTTGCCCGCGTTATCAAGGTTATACGGAGTAAAGCCAGCTTCACTTTTTCCAGGGACATGCTGTGTCGCGTCCTGAGCGTTGGAGGAAAGACCGAGTTTAGCCTGCGAATCTACACTTCCACCCAGTTCCCCTACGCGTGACGCACTCATCACGCCAGACGTATTTACGCTGTCAGGAGTTCTATCCTGTGCCTGAGTGATAGTATTAATTCCTGACCCGTCACCTGAAATTCTGTCGAGCTGATTGGTGATAGGTAGCAGCTGCTGTGCATTACCACCGAAGTCGGAAACCAGACTTTTAAGCAGGCTGGAGGTTTCACGGAGATCCTGTTTATTACTTTCGGCCGTCTCTCCCCGGGCGGTATCAATCGCAATTTTTTGCTCACTGAAATCTCGGGTTGCAGCCACAAGCGCGTCAGTACGTTGAAGCTGCGATCCAAGCTGATTACTGGCCTTGAAGGTATCGTTATAGGAGTTGAATTTCTCCATAAACGCATTCTCATCCAGCCCATTCTTACGAGCAAAATTCCTTACATCATCATCACTGAAGTTTTTGTTGCGAATAGAATCGGAGAACCTGTCCAGGTTAATGCTTTGTTTAGAATCAAGGCTCATTCCACTATTGGAGCTTGCGTTAGTCGAAACCGATGTAGAAATATTTTGCGCCATCGTCTGTGTCGCCTGGTTCATTTTCGACGATGCTTCTTTAAACGCATTAGTATTGGATATCTGATCGCTGCTTACCTGAGACGCCGCTTTACTGAACTGGTCAGTTAACGCAGAATCCTGGCTAAGCTGATTCGTGATTGCTTTTGAAAGGTCATTTGAAAGCGAGTCACTGCCTGTATTGGTCTTAGATGCACCGCTACTCAATTGCCCTGCTACAGCCGCTTTCAGCCCGGCTCCATTGCCAGTTCCAACACCTCCATTAAGCCCAGCGTTGAGAATAACATTTGAAGCAATGCTGGCCATCTGAGACGCACTCACCCCATGTTTCGTTGCAATACCTTCTGCTACAGAGGCACCAATCTTATCCGAGATCTGCTTCATTGTTTGCAGGTTGGTTGAGAACTGCTGGCTCGACTGTCCTGACCTTCCAATTTCGCTCATCTGACTGTAACCAGCCTGGAATGAATTACTTGCCGCACTCATAACTGATGAGGTTACAGCTGATCCTTGTCCCTGGCTGTTAGCGATACTTGAACCAGCATTCCACATTCCAAGACGGAAATTACTTGAATCAACTGCGCCGCCATCGCTGTATCCCTGACCGGTACTGGTTAAGGCGGTTCGTGTCACGTCACCAAATGAAGATTTACCGCTGTTAGGGCCATCCCATACTTTGGGCGTTACATGACCAGTATCCACCGGCGCATCGGGGGTCACTCCCTTAACCGCATTCATCATCGGGTGAATCGACTGTGTCATCAGGAATAATGTGAGTACCGGAATCAGAGCATAGAGGGCGGAAGCAACAGACAGGTATGAACTGTATGTTTCCGCAAGCCCTGGGAGTCCCATCCACGTGACGGCATTATTCTGGCTGTTGAGGGTGCTCCAGGTATCCAAGTCGGCCGTCGCGACTTTCTTCACATACGCGTTGACCATTACTGCCGTAAGCGGCCACATATTCACGAAGAGGATAAGTTGCAAATATTTCGCCGCAGCGGCAACACCATTACCACCTAACGCCAGCAGCATAAGCAAAGCAAATGGAGCAACCATATAAGCAAACATTTCAAGGAATGCGATTGCTGCTCCCGACAGTTGTAACCACAACTGGCCCTGTGAAGCCATTGTGTTGGTTCGCTTCAGAGAAGCCTCAAACAACTGCATATCGGAAGCCAGACCGAGTGGGGTCTTATATTTGCTTGCGCCATTTCTGAGCTCATTCATAATGAACAGGTTCAGGGTGGCGTCATACGAACCAATAGCCTTACCGTACATACCATTTGCTGACGCCATAACATCAGTAAAGCTTGCGCCGGTAGGTGCACCATTTGCTTCGTCTGGAGTAAGGATGCCGTTTGTCTGTCCTATAAGGGAAATAGTCTGGCGAGCTTCAGCTGTACTGGTAACCTGTTTCACAGTTGACCAGACCTCATCACACGTACCAGATTTTGAACCGTTAGCGCCAACAATACTGGCAGAGGCATTCTTCAGTGCGCCTTTCATCGCCTGATTAATCCGGTCCATGCTATCTGCCAGATTAGCTGAGAAAATATCGTTAAAAATAGTTTCTTTACCGGCAATATTTGCGCTTGAGTTTTGGGTAGCCTTCAGGCAGTTGTATGCAAGAGACTGAACGGTAGCACATACGTTCATTGGCCCTAGCCCGCTGGCCGGTTCAGGAAATGCGGAACAGTAGCCCTGGCTATCGCCGCCCCATTGCAAAAACTTCACGAATCGGATCATCGGACCGAGGGTGATGTCATCGTCCAGAGTTGTTGCAGACAGGTCCACCGGAGAAAGCGGATCAAACGCTGTTTTATAATCCTTCAGCAAACCCTGGCTTAAGTTAGTGGTGACGGTTGCCATCGCAGCAATAAAAATTGGAATTCCGTCGACGTTTCTGACCTCTCCCGACTTTACAGATTCAATAGTTACATCCACTCGAACCATTGCCATCATGAAAAGGATCAACCCCAAAAACCAGGAGAAAAACGGTAATTCATTTTTGGTCGGAGCCTGAAGCCATAGCCACGTTTTATAGAATAGGCTCACACCTGCTACAACGGCGGCCGTGGTCAGGAACTCTTTTACACCAGTATATTGAGAAAAGATCAGGGCAATACCGGTAAAAGCCGACCAGACAAAATCAATATCACCCAGGGTATATATGTTGTAATCCATGTCAGACCTCAGTTACGTGTGCCACGAATACTTTCAGTGAAAGCCTTCCGTTGCAGGCGACGGTTATCCCAGGTTGAAATGACGTCCGAGCTGGTACCGACCTGGCTGTGCGATAGCTCATAGGCGGCTTTAACCTGTTTTGAGAGATTGTCTGTTAATCGGTTGAGATCATCCCTTTTACCCGACAGCGACTCACTCGGTATGCTCATGGTTGAAATTTTGGCCTCAACCTGGCGCAACATGTTGATTACGAGGCTCGTCGCAGCAATAGTGCTGATGTCCTGAATGTATGCGTACCCTTCCGGTGCTTCGAATGTTTGCAAAGAGTCGATAATGGTCGGGATGCCGATATAGGAGATAATGCGTAATTCATCATCTGAAACACGAACGTCGTTGATGATTTTTTTCTGTACGTTTAAAAGAAGATCAGAAATGGTATCCTTCAATCCCTTAAAACCACCGTCATTAACTTCTGACATGACAAGGCACTGAGCCTTTCGTGGGGATGATGGATCTGGTGCCGGAGAACACTTGAGCATTTTAATTGATCCGCCAGCTGGTGGCCCCATGATGTAATCCGTGACAGTCATGGTAGACGGGCGGACTTCCATTCCCGCTTTTTCGCCTTTGCTATCCCAGTTGATAATGACAGTACCTACGAGAGACATAAGTTGTTCTGCCAGTTTATAACCGGATAACTCCGTTACCCCTCCGATGTTCATCGTTCCCTTATCAATATCCATGAACGACATATAGAAGAGGTTACCACTGAATTTTTCAGCGAACTCTTCGGGATCCTTTGCTTTAACCTGAGAAGTGACAGCTTCAGGTGACTTTGTCATCGATGAGCCAAAATCAGGAATAAGACCATTAATCGATCCCAGAATTGAGGCTGGTCCAGAGCTAACTGAGTTAGCGAACTGGCTTGGCGTACCCACGTTTTCAGAAAGGAAAGAGTAAGTTGCATTGCATGAATCTTTCGCAAATTTATTTAGCGCTTGCAGTTTGTTTTGGATGTCATTAATCGTTGCAGCACAGTCAGCACAAATAGCTGAAACAGCAACGTTAAAAGCATAGATAGCCGCACCCTGGGCAATACCACGGGCCACCTGCACAAGCTGGTCCCCGTTGATCATGCTGAAGGACCCAAGAAAAACGTCAATACCGTTACAACCGACAGAAGCTTTTGGAAACGACATGGAAACAAGGTTGGTATTAACGTTTGTTGTTCGGTAAGACATTGACCCGCCAACTATGCCTGTACGGGTTGCTGTGGAAAAGGTGGCCGGGCTGGTAGACGTCATCATGCCATTGAAAATGTTACGCATTGCGTTGTCTGCATTTGCAGTCGGGGCTAAAATTGCAGCACAAACAGAAAGAGACAAAAGTAACTTTTTGAAGTTGAAAACGGCATTACTGCGCATAAGTGCCTCCAAAACTGCCGCCAGCATTGAGATAATTGACCGGATCGGCCGTAGGCATGTCATAGCCTTCGAGTTTTTGGTCCATTATTTTTTGAAGTAGGAATGGGTCTGATTCCATTTCGGATTTATTAACGGTAATAACGCCATCATCGCCGATGGTATATTGCCTTTTAATATCTAGAGTTGACTGGAACGAAGCGTCATCGATCAGATTCATGCCCTTCGCGGCAAGTATAATAGTGTTCTTTAATTCATCAGCGGAGATCATGCCTTCACTAATGCGCTGAGCTGATGTCCCATCCTTTGAAACCAGGAAAATTGTAGGTACCTCTCGAATTTTAAATTGATCAATAATTTGTGCGTTGGGGATGTTAAAATCCTGAAAAAGGCCATTATGCAATGGCCTTCCATCCATACTGATTGGAAGAATATCTACCGAATAATAGTTCTGCATAAATTGAAGTATTTGGCTTTCTTCGTGGCAAAACTGGCAAGTACTCTGGAAAAAGAAAAATAAACCTGACTTAGTAAAGATATCTTTCATTACCGTTTGCTGATTTTTTTCAACAACAGTGCGGTGAGCATCCAGTGCCACCTTTTCCACTGGTTGCCTGCGTTTTTCAGACATCATCGGGTTTTTAAGAAAATAATCTTTTGATTTGTCAGAAAAACGCGTACTGATATCCAGCATTAACCTTTGCGCCGTGTAATAACGTGATAGATTTTCTGCGGTAGGGTTATCCATTGCCTGCGTTAACAGTCGAGGCATATTCTCTTTTAGCCATTTTGAATTTAAATCTACCATTTCCTCTTTTGAAGGCGAGCTAGCAGCACCGGTTGGTGGCAAAACCTCTTCTTCTTCAGCTTCGCTTTTTTTAGCAGGATCGTCATACCAGAAGAAACCCTTCTTATAAGCCTGGCCAGATACAAAGGGCGTATCTTTTATTAGGGGTTGCTCAGGGCTGGCGTGGGCACCAGTAATTACCAAAGACATAAGCAAAACCATCTTTGAAGGCGCTAATGCAATACGAGTCATAGACCGTTCTCCTTTTCTGATGCGGTTATGATGGCATACAAAAAAAAGGTTAGAGCTCGTATAGCATGGTCGTTTTTATGTTGAAAAGGACGGAAAAGGAGTGCTGACTAAGAAGATAGTCTCGGTGATGGAAAGATCATCCATCTTGCACGTTGTCAAAAATCCGGTGTAACAAAAACATGGTTTTATCGAATATCTAAAAGCAAATATTGCTTTGAAAACAGGTGTATTTAGAGCTGAAAAAAATCATCACAAGTAATGCTGTTTCTATATTTCAAAAAAGGAATAGCTAAGGATCAAAGAAGCGAACTTAGACAAGAATATAAAATATATTAATTGAAAGCGATTAAGAAGTCGTCATGCATAGAAGGTTTTGAGAACCTAAGTAGTTTTACGTTTTCAACAGAAAAAAAGGTGCACATTTTTGGAACGAAGAAAAACTGAATAAAGAAAAATCAAATTATATCTTTACTTGTCAAGAGTTGATATTTAAGTTGTAACTAATATTTGATTGTAAAGCAAACAACAGAATTTGACTTAAGTCAATATTTAGATTCAGACAAGGCAAGTTTCGCGATATCTTTTTTAAATTTAATCTAATTCTTCTTGAGAATACCTCTCTATGGCTGAAGCAGTTGAAGATAATCTGCAACGTGGACAATGAGCATCATTTGTCACTGGCACAATGTATGGGCGTTTACATTTTTCGCAGGCACCTAGTTCTTCAATTTCTTTCATAGAAGTAAGGATTTCTATTATTTTATTAACTTCCGGTGCGCATACAAAGTATCCCAGATTATGAAGGACACTCATTATTCGGTTGAAGTCAATTTGCCGAAAACTCGCTTCCGGATTTATTGGATCAAAACCAAAATAGTTAACTGCGACATCAATAACAGCAGAAAAGGCTCGGCGGTTATCTGTGCGTTTGCTCCAGCCCCGGATACCTTTTTTGAGTTTTGTTTTTGCACCAGGCTCAAAATCGATATTTTCAGCAACATGATTACCGTACAAAATTCGTATTGTATTTTTATTTGCCCCAAGCGACATAGTTCTTGCTGCTCGCAATAGAGCATTAGCTTTTGTTTGATCGACCTTTGCCATATCAATAATCCTTTAACATAACTTTATTTGTTAAAGTGTTGAACACATCCTGACGGTGACTGGTGAACATAGTGTCATAACGTAATAGTTCCATCAAATCATCACTAACTTTTCCTAACCGGATGTCAGCAGACAATTCATAAGCCCAGGCAAAAACTTTCGTTTTAAGTGAAACACTCTCTTCAA
Organism: Enterobacter sp. JH25; assembly: GCF_021725435.1. Taxonomy (NCBI): domain Bacteria; kingdom Pseudomonadati; phylum Pseudomonadota; class Gammaproteobacteria; order Enterobacterales; family Enterobacteriaceae; genus Enterobacter; species Enterobacter sp. JH25. The sequence goes on from NZ_CP091320.1 coordinate 197,732, forward strand.
TATGCCCTTGTGAGAAAGCAATTGTACGTGGGAAAAGAACGACATCGTTAATTGTTTTTAACGATGAATAACCAATGTCTTTAATAGCATCAGCTGTAGTTGGTTTTAAACCAAAGAAAATACTTACAAACTCTGGTGCGAGCATTGAGATAAAGAACACCTGCATAAAGTAGTCATTCTGTATATCAACACATTTAGAACGCAACTCATGAATCTTCTTGGGATTATAGATATCCACTGTACCATTCAGAAAAGTCACTTTTTCACCGGCATCGTAAATACCATAGTCAATATCATTTGTATCATATTCACGAATTACATTGGAATCACCGTCCAAGACCGCAGAAAAAAACCTCTCCCATGTAATTTCCTTTCCGAGTGTACGCGGAACCAAAAAACTACCTGGACGTGTTTCCACTTCAAAAGCTAAATCAGCGGCTGTACTAAATCCTTTCCCAAATAGGCGACGCTGGAGAAGAGGAGTCCCAGTTTGATATGCAGAAGATCCATGCACAGGCAATAACATTAAAAATGCACGGTAACTACGAATAAGCGAAATCTCAGTGCGGAAAAGTTTACCGAGTAAGCTACGAGTTAAATTATCAGATTCTGACATGTGCTGATTGTCCTTGCGCCATTACAATTGTTCAAATCTTCAACATGGATTTTTTGTTAGGTGTTCGGTAGGGTGAAAAGTAACTTTTAGTATTTTCTTAAGGCTTGAATAAGCCTTAAATCTATCCCTTCAACCACACCGCTTACTTGTAACACTTTTTAACCAAACTAACCAGAATTTTATCAAAAATTCCTGCGCATGCTAACGAAATGTGAAGCGATTAAAAAAAAACCTAAATCCAGCCCCTCCCAACGTTGGATTAGAATAACGACGTCTTTCACTGACCGTCATAAACTGACATTTTTACTTTTCATCAACCTCATGCTTACATAGGATCACTAAACAAAGAAAAGTGACCCTATGAATGCCTCACATAGGGTCACTTATGTTTGAAAAGTGACCCTATGTAATGTCGTCATAGGGTCACTTTTTATAAAAGTGTCACTATGGACAAAGTTCCATAGGGTCATTTTTTTTGGAAAAGTGGCACTAGATATATGTATAACTTTAATAGAGCAATGCACATTATCAAAAGCAATAATCCACAATGGTCATTCTGTCAAAAGTAACTTTAGGGGGTAGCGATGGAAGTGAGGCTAAACTCGCTGTTACTGTTTCTGAAGGCCCCTCCCGAATGGGGGAAACAGCGAGTGCATTACATCTGTTCAATTCCCTCATCAAAGAGCATTCAAAAATCTTCTGTTCGTGAAAAAAAACGGAAATTTCCTCCGGTATAGTAATTTCACATCAGGAGGCGTCATGAGTAATTCAAATCTTATAAGTTCTATAGAGCTAACACGTAAAAATTTACGTGCTCAGATTGAAGGTTTGCGTGTTGAGGCTGAAGATCTCATTACAAAATACTGGATCAAGTGGAAGGAACGAAACCACCAAGAGATTAACCTTACCCGACATAGCAAAGTTCCAAAGAGGGAGTACCTGGGTTCTTACGCACCAAAAGTTGAGCTAATTGGTAATGCCAGAAAAGTAACGATCACTTGGCATCAGTTCAGCCCTTATAAAACAAGAGCGCCTAGCCACATGTCAAAACGGGTGCAACCAATGAAAAGTGGAAAATATTCTAAGAACTGTTTTGTAAACCATGCCAGCTGGGAATACGAAATGATTTCTGAAACGGAAGCATTGCTGGAGCCTTACAGAGAAATGCTTGAGCTCTATCATTCAGCATATATCGAACTTGGACGAAAAATCCGTCAATACTCAAAAACTAAGGTGGCACAATGAACGACGCAATTATCACGGACAATGAGCGTATTAACATTGAACCAAAAGATGTAATGGTAAAAGGTTCAAATAAAAAGCAAGGCGTAAACGCTCAAACTTCTACTCAACGTAGACCAGAGCACCAGGGTATGGCCAAAGTTATTATTAACCCCGGCACCCCAGACTTTAACCGGTTTTTAACTGCCAGAAATGGAGCAGTCATCAGAGGTTTTGATGATGTGAGTATCGCTATTTCCTCTCTCTTTAAAACGGTTGATGCAGTTAAACATCCTGACCTTGTTCAGGCTATTCAGGATTGGTTCAACGAGCTGCATGAAGAAAACAATAAGATGAAAGAAAATCTTGTTGCTTATATTAAGTCAATTGAGTTCGACAAGAATGACTCATTCATGTCATCAACTCAGTTTGTACCTTTCAGTTTTGAACCAGTACAACTCAACTTCAATAACCACAACACCATGAGGTTTTACAAGTACATCTTCGAGATGAACCAGCTCATGAACACAATGTATGAGTACAACTCATTGGGTTTACTGGCTGTAAGCGACTATCCGGTTATGTCTCACAACATTATAAAGAGTATTAATTTATATGTTGAGAATGTGAAAAAGACTCTGAATGTTTCTCGCCGTAAGGATGGGCCATACAGTCCAGCAGAGTTCATCACCAAAGTAATGCAATATAAAAGTGTGCAGGCATACATTGCAGCCGAACTGTCAGGCAAACGTCGATAAGGTATGATGATGAATTTCAGGGCGCTGTATTTATGTATTAAACGGATTTTGGGGATATTCTCATCTCAGGAGAATGATGCAACCTCTGTAATGATTGAGGATATATCAAGCCTCTCTCCTTTTGCGCAGATTCTAGGAGATCAGAAGTACACTGTTCCTGATCATCCAAATCCAGAAGTCCTGAAATTCATCGAGTATCCAACTCGTCCGACGGGCATACAGACATTTAATGAACAGTCAATCCTGTCTCTGTATCGGGAAAAGCTGCACTCAATTTCAATGATGTTAGCTATCAGCGATAGCGACATCAGGGACGATGCATATACATTTACTAATTTAGTTTTAAAGCCCTTGGTTGAATATGTTCGCTGGATACATCTTTTGCCAGCTTCCGAAAATCATCATCATAATGGTATTGGTGGGTTACTTTCTCACAGCCTGGAAGTGGCCATACTCTCTTTAAAAAATGCGCATCACTCAGAACTGAGACCAATCGGATATCAAGATGAAGAAGTAGTCCGTAGAAAAGTATATCTCTATGCTGCGTTTATCTGTGGTTTAGTCCATGATGCCGGAAAGGTTTACGATCTCGACATTGTAAGCCTGAATTTAGCTAGTCCGATCATTTGGACGCCAAGCTCACAAAGTCTTCTTGACTGGGCACGTGAAAATGACGTGGTTGAATACGAAATCCACTGGCGAAAGCGTATTCATAATCAACATAATATCTGGTCCAGCGTTTTCCTTGAGCGAATCCTAAACCCGGTATGTCTTGCATTTTTGGATCGGGTAAATAAAGAACGTGTTTATTCAAAAATGATCACCGCCCTAAACGTTTATACTGATGGGAATGACTTTTTGTCTAAATGCGTGAGGACCGCTGATTTCTATTCTACTGGTACAGACCTTAATGTTTTACGTGACCCTATCATGGGTCTGCGTTCTAATGATGCAGCAGCAAGGGCCATTAGTACCATCAAGCACAACTTTACCAGTATCAATATCAACAATTACAATGCTAAGCCTATGCACATCATTATCGTAAATGGTGAGGTATACCTTAACGAGAACGCATTCCTTGATTTTGTTCTCAATGATTTCGAATTACATAAATATAACTTCCCTCAGGGAGAGGCTGGTAAGACCGTATTGGTAGAATCCCTAGTTCAACGTGGTTACGTCGAGCCCTATGATGATGAGCGTGTCGTTCACTACTTCATTCCGGGTATCTATTCGGAAAACGAAATATCAAACATCTTTAGAAATGGGATAGGGAAACTAGAATTCTATAACCTTCTTAAGCTAAGGTGGATTGGTTTAATCTTTGATTCTTATAAAATCCCTGACTCAGTGCCGGGTCTTTTTAGCGTTAATGCCAATAAAGACTTTATTTACATTGACGAGCAAAAAACAGTTACTGAATACAGAAGACCAGTGCCCGGTCGGGACGTTATAACTAAAATTACTGATACTGTTGAGACGGCTGTTCTTAAGGTTAATGATTTAGGCCGCTCCTCTGCCTCTATTGATGTTGATATACATTCTAAGAAAAATGAAGGCTCATCCGACGATTTTGAGAAGAAAGCCGAAAGTGATAATGAAATTGATAATGACACGCAGATAGTTAAATCTGAGGGTGAGGAAGCAGCTGATCCTGTCATTCCTGATATAGAAGAAAGTGAAGATGAATCGGCAAAGGACACGGAATCCCATGTCCTGGTCAACCAACTTCATGAACTCCTTTTAAGCGCTCCACTTTCCAATGACTATATAGTGTGTGTTGATGCTGTCCCCTACCTCAACATAGATACCACTATGGCATTGCTGCCGGGATTAGATGAAAAAGCATTCAGTGAAGAGCCCTATTTCCAACTGACATTCAGAGAAGGCTCTCTCGATGGAATGTGGATAGTAAGGGACATTGACGATCTGCGTTTAGTCCAGCTCGGCGATAACTGCGCCGGGTTCCAGCTCACCTATCATGAGCCAAGAAGGCCAACAACTTTAAAGTCACTTTTCAATACTTCTATGTATCAGGCATTAGTGATTAATGATGAGTCTTCTGTTGAAAACTCTGCCCCACGTCCAAAGCAAACGCTTGAGCTGCCTCCCCCACGTGTAAATGCAGTCGAAGAACATTCTGGCGACGTGGAATATCATGGAACCGATAGTGCATCCGCGACTGGTCCGCTGAAAACTGAGGCTGTGGAATATGAACATTATCAACATCTTTTTGAGAAAGAAGATGAAGAGCATGAGATCATTGATTATACCGATTTCTCACAGCTTAGTGTTTCTCGGCCAGAAGTCGGTAGTTGTGCAACAAGCTCTTCGGTCCATAATGAAAAGCTTCTCTCCGAGCCGTCAGAATTACCAGAACTTAACCGAGAACAGAACGCTGATCCCCAGGGTACGAATGAACGCTCTATGGATGTTTCTGTAGGACAAGAAAACTCAGAACCAGATACTGAGGGTAACTGCCCACCACCAGCTGAAGTTGTGTATTCCCAGACCGAAGCAGCCGCAACCAGTGTGATGGCAAGTGAAGAGCCCGCCTTACCTCCTGTACTTGAAGAATCAAATGGAGAGCATGCGCCCACAGACGCTAAGGGGCATCATCTTTCGCCAGCACTGGCCAGACTGTTCGCCCCAACAGCACCGGTAGAAAAACAAAATCCCAAGCGCAACCGGAATAAATCATCGGACAAAGCAGAAGTACAAAAACCAGCATCACCTGTTTCTGGTCACAATCTGAACAGTAAAGTCTTTGCATCTACTGAATCAGACCAAAATGGTGAATTCTCGCTTATAAGCGAAGGTGACGTTACAGAGCTTGAATTTGTAGAAATTGCGTTAGTACTGCATCAAATTCTGTCCAAAATGGAGGTGGCGTTTAAAAGAAAGCGCAAAAACAGATTTATGGTAAGTACTCCTAATACTCTCTATCTGACCCAATCTTGCGTGGAAAAATTTGGGTCGCAGTTAGAGGCTCAAGATCTTTTCAATAAGCTTCCTCAGTACCTCGTTAATTCTGGTGCTGTGATCAATACAAAATGCCATGCATTTAACATGCCTACTTTGCTGGCCGCATCAGACCGGGCGAAAGTGGACATTGAACGAATTATCAATAACCTGAAAGAGGCTGGGAACCTATAATGTCAGATTCGAAGAGGACTAACCTCCATGCACAAGAGAATTTTTATCGGCCTATTCTTGAGTATCGTAGTGCCTCAATACTTTTGATTTGTTCGGTTTCTATGCTTTATATGGGACTTTCTTCAGACGGACTGGACATCGCCCCAATAGTTCTGTTCACCTCAATATTGCTTTTTTTGCTGTGCCTTTATCGTTGCAAAACAGCAGCGCCATTTTTGATGGCTCATTGGCGTGTATTCAAGCGACATTTCATGTTCGTTAGTCTTGATTCACTGCGTGTAATTAACAAAAGTAACTTTTTCTCCAATGAGCGAAAGTATCGTCAACTGGTTCAGGATTATCAAAATAAAAATAAGGATATACCCGAGCGAAAGTCCTATTTTTGTGATGGGTTTGAGTGGGGTCCGGAACATGCGGATCGGGCATATCAAATAGCTAACCTCTCCAGTGATAAACGTGAGATCGAGTTGCCATTCGTCTTCAACCCAATTAAGAGACATTTTGACGCAATGGCTCGTAAGATGGGCGGCAGCAATGCAATTTTTGCTGTGGAACGTAGGGAACCCATATTTGTAACTGAAGACAATTGGTTTGGTCATACTCTGATAACCGGAAACGTGGGTACCGGGAAAACGGTGCTACAGCGTTTACTAAGCATTAGCATGCTTCATCTTGGTCATGTTGTTGTTGTCATAGATCCAAAGAACGATGCAGAGTGGCGAGAATCTCTAATGGAAGAGGCTAAGACCCTCGGTCTTCCTTTCTATAAATTTCATCCTGGCCAGCCAGCATCTTCGGTCTGTATTGATGTCTGCAACACCTATACTAATGTTTCTGACCTAACATCTCGTCTTTTGAGCTTGGTGACAGTTCCCGGTGAGGTTAACCCATTCGTTCAGTATGCCAAGGCTCTCGTTTCCAATGTGATTTCCGGGCTTTCTTACATAGAGAAAAAGCCTTCTATTTATCTGATTCACAAGAACATGAAAAGCCACATGTCTATTGTGAATCTTACAGTCAAGGTAATGGAGTCATGTTACGCGAGATATTATGGTTACGATGTCTGGACCGAAAAAGTTAAGTACGTCGCTAACGATACCTTGCCGGTACGTTTCAAGCGTCTCGCTGAATGGTTTACGGCTCATTTCATGAATTACGAGGGGTCCGAACAAATAGACTGGTTAGATACTGTTTCCCAGCTTATTGATTACTCAATGTCCGACCCAGAGCATATGGCTAAAATGACCGCAGGTATTATGCCTGTTTTCGATATGCTCATTGAAAAACCTTTAAATGAGCTTTTATCTCCTAACCCGAACTCAGTATCATCAAGAGAAATTGTAACAAGCGAAGGGATGTTCAGCACTGGCGGGGTGCTATACATTTCGCTTGATGGCCTTTCAAACCCCGATACAGCAGCTGCTATTTCTCAATTAATAATGTCAGATCTGACCTCCTGTGCCGGTAGTCGCTACAACGCTCAAGATGGTGATATGTCAGCTAATTCCAGGATAAGTATTTTTGTTGATGAGGCACACTCAGCCATTAACAACCCTATGATTAACCTTCTGGCGCAGGGTCGTGCAGCGAAAATTGCACTGTTTATTTGCACCCAAACCATCTCCGACTTTATTGCTGCGGCAAGTGTTGAAACTGCCAATCGAATTACGGGGCTCTGCAACAATTATATAAGCTTGCGAGTCAACGATACTCCTACTCAGACGCTTGTTGTAGAGAACTTTGGTAAGAGTGCGATAAGCACAAATATGGTCACTTATACGACCGGTTCAGAAACATCTTTGCCGCATAATAACTTCTCAGGTTCAATCTCAGAAAGAAAGCAGACAACTTTAGAAGAGAGTATTCCAAAGGATCTCTTGGGTCAGGTCCCTATGTTTCACATAGTTGCCAGGCTTCAAGATGGCAGGAAGGTTGTAGGCCAAATCCCTATTGCTGTTGCTGAGAAACAAATGAAGCCAAACACAACTCTGTCGGAAATGCTTTTCAAGAAGGCCGGAAAAGTTACTTTGCGTCAAAATCTCGATATCAAAAATCTTAATAAATTTCTAAGGAAGTTGCATTGATGGATGAAAAAATTGTCCTGACGCGCCAGCAAATTTTAAGCTCTGCACTAAAAGTCAGCAAATGTCGCTCGCTCGTAAAAAGGCGCTTTCAGTCTTTGGGTTTAAAGTACGCAGATTCTCAGGAAGTTCGAGATCGGCTAACTATGATAGAAAAAAACGCGTTTCATCATTTGGGAAAATTTTGTCAGAGCAACGATATCGATTCCCTATTCTCCATGGCAAATACCCTGTCTGAGCTTTTCCTTTTAAAGGGAGAGTTGATCACGACTGATCCCTTTGGGGACCGTGAAACCAGCTACTGGTCGGTACCACAAGGATCATGCCATGAATGGATTCAATCACTGACCACCAGCGAAGGTCCTGAACGTAAATTCGTTAGTTTCCGTATTTCTTTCGATAACAATGACGTACGGTGTGATCTTGTAAAAAAGAATGCCCGTATGCTTGGTTGTTATCTTTTGCCTTATTTCGTCGATTTAACACGCACGGTGGGCGCATTCATTAATTTGCCAGGTAGTGTCTCTTTTAAACAAGTACAGCGCATCAAACCCCAGATTCATCCAGAAACAACACATAGTCATATAGTTACTATTGAGGACTCTCCCTTTCTTTCTCGGTTAAAATTTAAAATCATTACTGCCATAGATCAGCTTCCTGACCCTAATGGCCTTTATACAAACACCTTTAACAGCATTATTGACCGTGCACTGCTGACTCATCTCAAAACCGAACAGGAAAAAATAGATAGTCCAAGAGTCTGCAAAAATGTGATTTCGGCTTTTGCCGACTCAACTCTTTCTCTGCCGGTGTTTAACATCGGCCTAAACGAGCAGTACAGATACTGGACGCCGTGGGGCATCAACTTTATAGAATTTTCCCGCCAGGCCGCAAAAGCAAGGACCGCTGTATTTGTTCCTGATGTGGGACAGATCGAGTGGAAAAGCGCAGAGCATAAAGAACTGGCGGAGTTAAGCCTCATCGACCAAATCATACCTAAACAGTACCACTGGCTCCTGGGTATCCCGACGATGTGGCGTAACAACTATTGCAATCACGATCAGAGGCTAGCTCTTTTTCGTGAATGGAGGGAAAGCAATGGCTGCGGATAATACAAGCAGGGCAGCAGTGCTCAGAACAATGCTTTTTTTTGGCATGGTCATTTATTTTGGTTACAGCTTGGCTTTCCAGAATACTGAGGAGCTCAAATATCAGATTACTCAGGAGGTTAATGCAAGCCGGTCCATCATATCAAATGACCGTTGGAAGTCTGTCATTGCAAATAGTGAAGCGACTTTAAATTGGTTGGTACATGACTATAAGTTAATTGACTATCTGAATACTATTCTGATCCCTGACACCAAAAAACCAGCCAGAGGTATTAACATTGTTGCTGAAAAATTTACCTCTATTAATTACACTATGGCCAAAAACATACCCCTCTTACTTTATCAGTCCATTTTCCGGTGGAACTTAATCCTGGGGTGGCTAATCGTTTTTCTGCCCTATCTATTTGCCATGCTAGCAGATGGAATGTACCAGTGGAAATTGAAGAGGTACGTATTTGGTAAGGTTACAGTTCAGTTTTATCGTATTTGGTTTCGAGCATTTTGGGTGATCAGTGCTTTAACGATGGTCTACCTGGTCATGCCAAATATGTCACTATTTAACAATATCGCTCAACTTTTCCCACCAGTCGCTTTATTGATACTGGGAATTGCATTGAATCGCTTGTGGTCTAACTTTCAAAAACTCATGTAAAGGTGGTCAGATGTTAAGCAGTAAAAAAAGGAAGTCCCCTACAAATATCAAAGAATCGCTCAATGATAACGCTGACCGTTTTTATAAGATGTTTCGCATTCATACCACGGCAAAAGTTGCTATGTCGCTAATTGCCATGACCGCTGTAGGGTTTTCTTTCTACAATCTTTACGAACAATGGCAGGACGCTGAAGGGAAGAAAGACCATATAGCTGTAATACGGATTTCTGGCGAGATGGGTACCGGCTCGGAAACGGGCGATGGAACAGTGATCGCAACAGCTCTTGCCAAAGCTTACAATAATCCCCATGCCAAAGCAGTTATTATCGAGGCAGAGTCAGGTGGTGGTGGTCCCTCTGACGCCATCATTATTTACCGCCAGATAAACGCGCTTAAAAACCACCAGCCACAGATTGAACGCGTATCAGATGCCGGTGGCTCTCTTTCATCTGTAGCCGCTGACAAGAGTAACAAAACCGGGAGCACAGAACGTGGCGATGAAGCACGGTCGAAGCAAAACTCCCTCGAAGTACTCTCCAGCGGTACCGGTCGTTTTTTCTCTGATATCGCAGACTCATATAAACCAATCATCGTTAGTGTGAAAGGCATATGCGCATCCGCATGCTATTACGCGGTATCGCCCGCTGATGCAATTTATGCCGACAGTAATGCCCTGATCGGTTCTATCGGTGTGCGTATGGACCACTGGAATCTGTCAGAGATCATGAGCACAGTAGGCGTCAAGAATGAGCCCCTTACGGCCGGTGAGTTCAAAGATGCTCTTGACCCCTTCCACCCATTGTCCGATTCAACGAGGGAGTTCATGCAGAAGGAGATCCTGAACACGATGCATGAAAAATTTATAACTGATGTTGAACTTGGACGGGGTAAAAAGCTTCTCTCGCGTCATGATGCCGATGCTGTTTCTCTCTATTCAGGCCGTGTATGGCCAACACCTCAGGCAGTTAAGTACGGCCTGGTGGATGGAGATCTTACGTCAGTAGAGATCCGTACACGTCTTTCAAAAATGTACTCCACTGACACGTTCAAAAACTACAATGAGCCTCATCGTAATCTCCGTTCTGCACTCGGCATGCTGATGAGCCTGTCTTCAAATATTGAGAGCCTTACCGGTACCACTACCCGCTTAGTAGAATCTGTTAATGCCACCAGCTACCCCTCTGTGAGGTAACATGGATGCTTTCAATCTGCTGTGGAGCATTACGGGGGTAGCTTTCATTATCCTTATTTTCGTCGTGTTGCTGTGTCTGTTGGGATTTATGACCTCTGCCATAGCGGAACGGCGGACTGCAAAGGCAATTGAATCTGGGCTTCCTGAAGAAGCTCAGGGGCTACTTAGTGATCTCACCTTTCAGTTGTCGGCTCATAGCACTACGCAGGTTGATCACATTCTCGTAGCCCCACATGGTATATACGTCATAGAGCAGAAAAACTACGTAGGCAAGCTCTACGGTACTCTGGAGGAAAGCCACTGGCGGAAATGGACTCAGTCCCGAACCCTCAAGTTGCAGAACCCGTTTAAGCAAAACCAGGGGCACATCAGGGCTATTCAGTCTGCTCTTAAGGCTAGAGAACTGGAATGTATCAATGTCGTCATCATAAACGGACGTTGTAAGTTTGATGGCATCAAGCCGGAATGGTTATGTATGGGGATGGACGATTTTATCCATAAAGTCAAACAACGACGAGGGCTACGGTTGTTCACACCGGAGTCTGTTCAGCACATCTGTTCGGTGTTGAAGTCAACAAGGAAGTCGCCAGGGCTCTATACGGACCTTACTCATATTCATAACATAACGACAAAGTACAAAGCCCCGATGAAATTCGAGCAACGAGTAACATACATTCTGCTCAACTTTATCCATTATCTGTGGGCAAGTCTGTTCACTAAGCAGAAGCCTTAGCGCTCTATCATTGGTAAGGCTGTAAAATGTCTGCAAAAGGCCCCATCGGTAAATTGTTGGGGCTTTTTCTTTGCGTAGTTCTGATACGGTTTATCCTGTGGAGCATTATGGCCACCAGCCAGCTGGTGACTGGCCAACGCTTTGTATGACGTAGCCTACTCAGGGCAGGCTATTTTAGAGGGACCGATTTTTATCCGGGCTAATTTAGAAAGAGATAATTTGAACTTAGGCGGGCTGACCACCAGCAGAGAGGTAAATCACTAGCCGGTGATATTGACAGAAGTCGTCAGGGGTTTAACGCCGGAATATTTTGCCAGGCCTCCTGCAAGGTCTGCAAGACTTCTACAAGTGATAGTGACGGCCACAGGACTGTTTCCGTCATTATCACTCCAGGTGGCTCGCACTCTACTGGTACCAGAATTAAAACAACACGAGTTCCTTTTACCTGGTAGGCAAGGTTTACTGCCGGTTGGCGGTAGGAGGCCAGTACACCCTCACCATATTGAGCAGGGTTACTTGCCCAGTTCCGCACCATTGCATACACCTGAGGCATATACCGACTATCCAGATCCCCTTTGGGCCGTCTGAACGGCACGATTTCTTCTGAGCGGTAGGTGGTCGTTGTTGTATTGGTTGTCATCTTTGTCACCTCCCCTGTTCGTCCATTTAGAGTTTTAAGCTGCTTTACACATCACACTCAACTGATTATTTAAGCTGGTCATCGTCTCTGGCCAGCATAGCCCAACCATTCGCCTGGTTTTCGCGGGAGTAAGGATTCATTTCAAAATAACTATCTACCGCGTCGCTGTCCGCAACAGAACTGTTGTTAGCTCTCTTTGAACCCTGAACCACTACAGCATCAACCTCTGCGGCTTTCCCGTTGCGCTGTACCAGGATTTTAACCGTATTGGGCTTACGTCTTGCGAGCAGTTTGTTGGCGATAAAAAGCACAACAATCCAGGCCAAAAGCACGTATAAAAATGTATTCATAATGCCCTCCTTTGTATGTGATTATTATACCTGCTTCCATTGCAGGCCAAACAGGTTCGGTGCATGAAAAATAGACTTCTCTCCGGCGTATAGCAATCTACTTACTGATCTGTTTTCGTATCAAACTGTATGGCATAACCGAGGGGCGTACGTGGTGAGTCAGAAAGTTACTTTTCCGTAATAGTTAATTTCAGATCCTTCTTCCAGTTACGCTTCAGTATAAAACCGATACCCTCTAATTCAGCATCCTTCACGTTTAATACGCTTCACTTTAAGGCAGGGCTTTTCGGTTGAAATGAATTCTTTTTCCGGTTGCTGGACATGGGTTTCATCCTGATAGTTAAAGTTGCAGGCTATCAGTCACCACCACCACCTCCGTCACCTCCTCCACCGCCACCATCACAACCACCAGCTATGCTATTTTCACCATTACAATCACCTCCGAGGGGGTTCAAATGGCTGCTCCCCTGTAGATGGTGTCCTTGCCAGATCGAACCCGAACCAGCGCCTCCTGAGCGTCTTTGCTTGCCCTGAGGCAATTGTGCAGGCTCACCAGCACCGGCGGTACCAAAAATGTCCCGGGCAATTTTATAAAGAAGGTAAAAAGGTACGCCCAGCATCATAAAAAAGATTACTGAAAATATTACACGTTCCATTGATGATCTCCTGTCTTGTGAGAGACCAGTTATATCAGGGTGATTCAGTATTTCCGTTTAGAAAAGAGTACTAATTTGGCCCTGTTCGCTCTTAATTTGCCATCCGGGAAAAAGTCATAGGGATAGGCCTGCCAGAGTCAATAACTTCCAGTGATCTGGAGGAGACCCCGGCTCTCTGAGCCCTCATGGATGGTACGGCTTTACCCCTTGTAAACAGATTCACGTTCCGCAGGACAAACATCGACTACTGACGTCTCATATTTGCTGACGCTAATCCGACGTCTCATTGCCGTCTGCTTGTTTTCTTTAAAGGGTGTATTAGACGAATATCAAATCGGAATGGTAGGGGATGTGTGGGCACCATGCCCGGCCCTCTTTGAGCATCTGAGAGATTGGAGACCTAGCCGGGTAAGATAGCTACTTTCTTACGGGTTACCCTTCAAATCCAAAGACGAAACGGACGCTGCCGTTCTCCACGTGGAGACGCTTTACTTCTTCGACAAATTCCTGGATCACCTCTCCGGCGTTATCGGGTGGTATGGCTGACAAAATTTCTTCCGAAGTCAGCCATGAGTATGAATGTTCACCGAATAAATCATCATCTTCGGACGGTATATCATCAGGTAATCCGCGTAATGCGTGGATAAAAACTGCTGATGTGCTCGCCCTTTCACGATCTACATCAAATCCGAGCCAGGCAAAGTGGAGATATGATCGGTCCCCTTTATAATTGCTTGATAAATTAATCCATTTACCAGGCTTTTCTTCCCTTTGAAATCGCCAGCAGATATCAACGCCCATTAAGAAACTCCATTACTATCGTTCGTATGAGATAACTATCATTTCAGAATACTATGACTTCTTCCCGTATAGAACTAATCGCTCACGCCATTTAGCTACTTACTTTTTTTACGTACGCTTGCAGCGCAGTACCTTGAGAGAAGTAAGTAAGACTGGGCGAAGCCAACCGGTTCCGCCACCTCGCTCACCGGCTTTTAGGCGTAAGCACTGAAGTCAGCCTCCATGCTAACTGGCGAGCCTGCGAAAGTCAGACTCGTTGTTATAAAGCGGCATATCGTAAGCAGTGTCTGAAATGAACATTCGGATCTGCTCAAGCGTCATGCCACAATGAAAACGGGTTACGCTCACATTGGCCCGGGGGAAGTCAGCACAAAATGCATTCAAAACATTCTCATGGACAATACCAATGTTGATTAACGCAGCTGGCCCGTTGTCACGGAAAGATACGACACGGAATCCCCCATACCAGCCTGACTGGGAGAAAAATGAAAATGCACTCGTTGCCAGACCATTAGACAGGTCATAGCGCAATTTCCCGCTCAGAGACTGGCTGTCTCTGCTGTACACGCGATTAATGAAAATGCCGGGACCAACTTCTACCGGCTGCTTGTTGCTTGCTAAACACGGAAAGCCCACCAGCGAAACCTCCCTTTCTCCTAACCAGTTTACCTGATACCCGGCAGTGAGAAAGTCAGTCAGTTCTACGCCAGAAAGAGCATTAATGGCCGCAATATCGGTATCCAAAATATTTACGTTTTTCATATTCATCTCATCTATATTCTAAAGTGCGTTTTTTGTCTATCAGCCCGAGGATTGAAAATTTGAATATTTAATGTGACAGAAAAATACCTGTCACCTTTTCAAAAACTGCCTGCAATTGAATATCGAGAGAGTCCATTTTAAAATCCACCAGCTCAGCTTTATTATCGCAAACCGAATAAAAATAGGAGTCAAATGCGTCTGTATCTTCATCTTTAAAAATACGGAAGGAATTAATTTTATTATGCCCTTCAAATTCGGCATGAATACCATAGCGAACCGAGCCGTCATCGAACTGAACAACCCGTCGTACAGAATTAATCCGGACGTACTGTTTTAAGGCCCTCGCGAAATCGGCATTTAACGCCAACGCTCGTAAGATTGAATCAGCGGTTTCATTCTGCTTTTTACGATCATATTCAAACATCCCACAGCCGGTGTTACGAAAGACCGGCTGAAGAGCATTAACCAGGTTGAAGGAATCCACGTTTCTGTCGTTTCTGTACATGAGATATCTCCTGCCCCTCCGCTATACGAAGGGGCTTGATAGGGTTACTGCCAGGCTGCGATCACTTCTTCGCACTGGAAATGAGATAAGCACTGCTGGAGTAAAAGGGCCAGCACCGCTGTGTTAGGGACGCGATTGTTACACCACGCGTTGAATAGCAGCTGCCATGGACCGGCATAATACCCGGCCAGTTTCTTTTTTTGTTTATCTGTGCAGCAGCTGGAAATGGCCTGCTGATAAAGGCTTTCATTCTCGGCACCAGAGCGTTGTTGCAGTGCCTGATAAATATAGGAGTAGACAGAATCGGAGCAATTAGATGCATAGGCCAGATTGGTTTTCATAATACCTCCTGTGTTTTTGGGTATTATATAAAACTCCGACCTACTGGCTAATAACCCACACTGTAATTTCTTTTAAAAACACAATAAATTTTCAAAATTGGACCAGTGTGGATTTAAGCGAGCAGTTTAAATCTTTATGAACTAGCTTTCAAAGAGGTTGGTTTTTCGGGAAGTTTTTTGCCAGACCAGCATGTTGGTTTTTTTTCTGTAGTGCAGATTAGCTGGTACCTGCCCCTTCTTACCTCTTTGAGCAATGACTGTTTGAAATATGGTAAGCCCAGTTCAAAAACCCAGTAACGACCGTCTGCAAAAACGACTGAATTTTCAACGCCATCCGAAGCCACCAAGGATGCATCATTAAGTAGACGTTCTTCATAATGAAATGGTAATGAAAATGTCAGATATAACGCACAAAGTACAAAGATTCCTGTGAGACTAACTGCCAGTGAACCACAATAACCAGAATAAACATTTAAATTTCTTTTGATAAATTTCTCATGCAAGATTACAAGCAGACAGAATACACAAGCTACCAGCCCAAATCCTACATGCAGATAAAACTGTCTTATTTCATCATTCCAGACGATGTTGTCCCATTTCGTGCTTAAGATTGAACCCAACAAGGAGATAATAAAAGCGGCAATTTGAGAACTGATAAAGTAGGAGAAAGCTGACTTTGAAGTTATTTTTTTCATAGAAACAGGAACCTCTTTACCTCGTTCCTGATCAGAGAAAAGACACAAAACGCACCATGCGCAAAAAACTGCAAGTCCAGATGCAATAATCTCGCGTAAAAACATATTAAACGTTTCCGATAATGAATAAGTAATTACCATATCCTCTCCGTAAGTCTACATATAATTCAGACGTGACAAATAATTAAAGGCATTGCTATTCTATCATTATGCATTGCGTTTAAAATCATTTCTAATTCAGCAGAGTAGCGATACAGGCATTTCGCTATCCTAAAATCTGGTAGCTTTCCATTTCCTTGCTGAGATAAATCAAAATAATTCTATTTATTGCCTATTCGGATGCTGCAAAACCTTATAAATCCGGATGTATATCACTTAACAGTGAACCATTCGGTGACTTGCTCTCCGTGAGGTCCACCGGGTTTATCCAGTAGGGAACATTCTGCTTTTACCGTTTACTGCATACGCGAGCAGGAATTCTGTTGCAGTTCTGCATTTGCCTGCTTTTCCAGTGCTGTCATAACCCGGCGGAGCATCGCCAGAGCCTGAACAGGCGAGCTCCCAAACTGCACTTTCACTTCATCCGTATCATGATCCTGAATCAGGTCGAGGATGTTCACTTCGATCCCTGCCCCGTTTTCATCTTTTGCCGTGCACTGAATACTTACCCGGGTCACCGAATCCGTCAGGACTGGCAGTGGGTTAGTCTTGTCTACGTTGATAAAAGCCTTCTTCATTGCCCTGTTTCCCCTTGTCCTGAAAAAGTTACCGACCCGTCCGGATGGAGGGGTCGGTCAGAAAATCATGCCTGTCCCTTATTCATCTTCTCAGCATGCTTACGCAGGTACTCTTTCAGGTCAGCATGAGCATTGATGATATCGTTCATTTCATCATTGGTCAGAACAAGCGTGTAAGTATCAGTGCTGACAGATTCACCTTCTTTAAGCTTGGCTTCTTCAGCAATACGTTCAAAAATCGGGATCGCGGTGTCGGCAATGACGGTCACGGTCTTTTTGTTCAGAACGCTGGACATGGATGGTGCTTTACCTGCCGGGTTCTGTTTAGGAGCGCTGTCCTTTGGAGCCGGAGCTGGTTCCTGTACCGGTGGCGTAACCAGCGTCTCTGTATTGCTTTCATCATTCAGTTGATCCGGTACCGGGGTGTTAACGGTAGCATTACCTGCCGGTTGCTCATCACCGGAGTTTTCCGGAGTCTGCGGATCTGCCATGCGCTCTTCTACCTTGGCAGCTTTGACGAATTTCAGCGTGTTTTTCGTCGCTTTACCATAGATGGAGATCGCCTTGTTGATGTTATCTACCGCATCCTCACCGCTGTACATATACTCGTCCAGCGCAACGTACATGCTCACCTGATCGCTCACAAGCATGGTCTGTAGTTCAGAAGGCAGGTCCAGTACGCGAACCATCTGGCGAAGATGCTGCTCTGATTTACCACGTTTTTTTGCCAGTTCCGCAAAGGTCTTAGGCTCTTCTTTATCTTCAACAAGACGCTTAATTGAAAGCGCTTCAGCTACGACAGACAGCGCCAGGTTGGAGTTGCCGGTCAGGGTGAAGAGTTCTGCTTTTGAAGCGCTACCGCGAAACTCTTCGCAGCGAATACGAGTAATGCGTTCACGCCCTTCTGCTTCCAGCTGGCGGTTTGCAATAGCGATGGAACGGATACGGCAAGCCCCCTGACGCAGTACAGGTACGCCATTAACCATCTGAACAACGATAGGCGTCACGCTGAACGGGTCTTCCATGTAGGCATCGGCCAGGCTGTTCAGGTGTTCCACAACGTGAGGCATTGAATAGTAGAGCTCGCCCATACCGGCCGTGCGGGTGTTAAAGCCTTCCTGCTCTACAACAACCGAAGGGTCAATGATAAGGCCGTTACCTTTACGGGCACCGTTACCAGTGCGTTCCAGGTAACCACGAAGGCTGATTTCGTTGCTGTTGTTTTTTACTTCAGTTTCGATTGCGGACATTTTTGTTCTCTCTTTTGGTTGGTTGTTTAACTGCGCTACAACACAACAATACCAGGTTCGACATTTTTTCTAATAGGTTGCACAGAAGAAAAAGTAACTTTTCTTAAAAAAAATTCCTGAGACAATACTACTCGATCCGTCCGTTTTAAATCTTCACAACAGTGGGCCGTTTTTACGTTTAAGCAAAATAGCTGGTTCAGAAGGTGAGTCGGAGAGAAAAGTTACTTTTCCGGTTGTCTGGGCCAGTGATGAGAGAGTGGCAGGACAGGAATGGCTAAACCGGTGCGGGTCTCTTGTAAGTCGCAGGGGATTGAGGAGATATAGAGGTAAACCGGTACGTTCAGTTTTTGGATTGAGCCGGGCTTTTGGCCCGGGCTTAAGGAAGCGGAAATTTGAACGAACTGGCAGGTAATGATTTATGCCGCCGACAGCTGGCCGTCAGTGCTTTGCTGTTCTGGTTTGACAGTTGGGGGATAACCGGCAGTTAGCCGCTGGCATTCCGCATCACAGAAAGCCCTGAGGTTGCTGAAGACGGACTCCATGAAATCAGCATGAGCATACGAGTCTACAGGACGTGTCTTGTTATCTTTCATCTTGTTCTCCTCAATCATTATTAAAACCAGCGGATTTAGTTCCTGGCGCTCCATCTGCTGACCGGCTTTCCCAGAGAGCAGCGATGTGTCGGGTTCTGTTTCTCATTTTATCGTTTTCATCGGGCCCATCCGGCCGTATAAGAGACCGATTTGGCATGTTTAAGAAACGTACTGGCGACATTAAAAGCTGAGGTTGGCTTTGGAATAAAAGGATACTTTTCCCGTTTGTCAGGTCTTTCGCTACCGCTGCACGATGATTCTGTCAGGCATTCTGCGCCCTCCTTGGCTGTACATCTTGAAACAAGCGGTGGGATGTTCCCTTCCCCCTGCTCACCGCAGAATAATTGGCAAGTCCCGACGGTCGTTCCGTACGAGCCGGGTCCAAATAATGAATAAATACAACGCCACTTCAATTGTATTGACAATAGAAGTTAGGAGGATCATAGTGTCATTCATGGTGCGGCTTTCGCACCACCGCCCCGGCGGTACCGGGCAGAACTGGAGTACCTCATGAAACTTTCCCGTCAGACGACTTCTGATACTTCTGTTGATGGCCGTTCACGCGCATATGCCTGGGGCCGTGTCCATTATTTCATTATCGAACATGCACCAATGGCTGAGCTGGTCGCTATTGACGAGCTGCTGGAAAAAGCTGGCTGGAGCAATGACGGCTGTCCGAACTATGAGAAAGATGACGAGTTTGGTAATGCTGGTTACAGCTGTGGTTACTGGATCGATATTGACAGCGTGGGAAGCTTCAAGGCTGACTACAAACGTCTTAAGGGTGAGATTAGTGCGCATATCGCCTCAAAGGCGGCAGAGGTGGAGATCCGCGTACTGGACTCGATGTCCGACAAAGAATGTAAAGATGTTGCCTCGGTGGCATGTACTGTTCGCCGTGACTTACGTACGCAGTCCGAATCGCTTCATTCACTGCGTACTATCGTAACGGTTGATCATTACAATCCCTATGTGATCACCAGCCGCCCGCTGAGCATTTCCGCCTGGACACTTATCCACGACTGTCTGAAAACCGGCACCATCAATGACGTCTGTTCACGGTTGAGTTCATTAATCCTGCACTCTGAAGCCGCGATTGCCCGTTGTAAGGGAAGCTCCGACTACTCTTCGGAACACGCTCAGCTATCGTTTTTTGCTGGTAACGACTATGTCACCAGACGCACCCTTGTTGATGCAGCTCACGAAGAGGCTCTGCGAATGAACCGCCGCTTTGATGAACGTATTGCAATGAACGCGGGTTCTGATGCCAGAAGGCTCCAGTGCGAATTCAACCTGAGCAACCATGTCGTACAGCGTCGGACCGTTGAATCTGCTCATATCCAGGCAATCAACGAAGACGTCACCCGTTCACAGGCGGAACCACGCTGCCCTGGAAAGCTTCTTCTGAAAATGACCAGTCATGAGGAAGTGCGGGACTCACTGAGCACCTGTTAGTCCAGCGACACCCCCTGCGGCTCTACTACCGGGCCGCAGTCTGCTCCGGCCAGATGGTGCCAGTGGCGTAATGAATTTGTTTAATAAGGCTGAGTATGATGAATAAAGAACAACTAATCGACAAACTGGAACGCGTGGTATGTGGTCAGTACTCCTACGAAATGCAGGAGCTTGCGTATTCGGCCCTCTGCTGCATTAAAGGCACCCCGGACGACTGCGCTAAGTTCCCTGTTACGCGTCCGCTGCCTGACACCTTAGTGGACGTATGGGACGAGATCGGGCAATACCTTGGCACAGGCAAAGCCATTGAAACTCGCAGTTGCGGCGTTTCGCTTCTGCTTCATGGACACTGCTACGATTCAAATCATGTGCTGTACTGGCGCAATGCTGGCGCACTTCCAGCAGCTTGCGATACGCCACTGGCTGGTGGGTCTCGCAAACTGTTCACCTGCTCAGCCTGTGGAGTGGACGGTCTGGATGAACCACCTGAAACCAGTTGCCACTGCTGCACAGAGGGGGCCCACTGGATTGAGAGCAGGCTCTTCACCTCCGGGCAGGCAGACCCTGAAGAATTTAGACCCGTGGCGGTCGTGAAAGAGTGTGCAGGCTCAACGCCGGATGATCGGCTCATCTGGAGCGTGATTGAACAGCTCAACGGCGAACTGGCGGAAGGCGATAAACTATTTAAGCGACGCTGACAGATCACGTCAGCATTTATATCAGACGAACTCCAGAATAATTTAAAGCAACCATGAACATGAAAAAGCCCAAAGCTGCATTACAGAATGCCATGAAAGAAGATGTGCCAGCTGTGACACAGATTCAGATGCGATCTACGGTTTCCAGAAAGGTTCGCTATGTAAAACAGGCAAATCGAGAGGGTCTGAAATTATCTGAGTGGATGTCGCGGCATCTCGACGCTGTCTGTGATACCGCAGATGAGATTCATAAAGGCAAACGCTCAACTCCGGTTGCGCCTGGGAAGATTCCCCCTGAGGTATACCAGGTGATATACGATCAGTGCGGCGGGTTCGTGGAGTGTGATGCTAATGCCCAGGTAATCTGGGAAGCCTGCCGTGATGCCATTCTTAACGGAGACAAAGGGTAAACGGCAGGTATCGCCTGTCATTTTTACCCTTGTGAGGAAAATCCTGATGAACCATGAGAGCCGAACTGTATACCTGAACACGGCCATTGAGGCCCTGTTGAAAGCTGAGGCGGCTCTGAACGAGCTGGCATTAGCCTATGTACTCAAACCAGGTGAAAAGGCAAGCGCATGCCATCCCCGAACCGGTACGCTTTCCACAGCTTCCCAGGTAAGAAAACTTCGCCGTGTTCTAGAAAAAAACAAGTTATGACGGCCCTTATACGCTGGCATAATGTACCGTGCTTCGCTCATCCCAGCAGTATGGGTTTTAAACTCTTCCATTTTTAAGAGTACGGGAAGAGCCTTATTATTGTCGCATACCCTACGGATGCATTGCAGTTCAAACCGCTGTTCGGTGCAATTATTGCTGTATCCGGCGGATTTGAAAATGACAGAAATAGTGATGTAAAGCTCCGCCATTAAAGAAATGCCCCGTAGTTTGGCGAATCAACTTTCTGAATTATCTCGATGAACACCATTTAAGGAAATCGAATGTGTGATTTTTGCAGGGCTGACGAAAATTACTTTCATATGGCAGAATGCGTGTATGACCAACTGGTTAAAGAGTATCCCGTAATGTGGCTGCGGGATTCAACCCGGATCGGGGCCTGCTACCTCTGTCGAGAACTGCTGTCGCCGGAGGGGATGGTCCTGGCGATGCAGAGCGCTTTCCCTGCGAAGGGATGGCGGCTGCGTATTTGGTACAATGAAACCATTGACGAAGAGATAGAACCGCAGCGTGGAGACTGTATTGAGCTGTCCTCCAGGGCGGACGCTCTGCTGTCCTTCATGTCGTTCCAGGAAAAGGTTTAGCGCTGCGGCCCCCCTCACAAAAAGGCGCTTTCCGCGACAAATCTGGTACGACCGGACAACGTTGAGTCAATTCTTGCTTCCCCGCAGAAGAATCCCTATGAAGTAAAGTAGAGGTAGGCATTACGCCCACCAGCAAACCTGATAACTGTTCTTTGCGTAACATCCTCAAACTTCTGGTGCCTTCGTAGACTGCGATGCGAATGCCCATGAGCTGAATTCACCGTATCATTTGACCGGATGCAGCGAGAACAGAAATGACAATGTTTGAACGATTTGCCAGACGGCCATAAAACTCTACTGGGTACAGAATAAGGACTGACCGCAATGGCTACGTTCTATGAGCTACCGACCAGTGAGAAGTCCATTGTTTCCGGTACGTGCCCGGACGAGCACCGGTGAAATTTTTCCCGACTGGATTACGCTAAGGCTTTTGAACGGTTTGCGTGAAGTGGGACTCTTTGGGTCTGGTTCTTGATTTATACAAAAGGCTATATGCCACAAGACGGGAGGAAAAAAGGGTTTCCCCGACTGGAGAAACCCTTTCAAAAGGTGCCGATGGCATACTAATCCACACCCCGAAAAGAGGGGGTTGCCCCCCTCTTTGTCAGCTACTTACCGGATTCGTAGGCCAGGATAGCAGATACCTCCCTTGTTCCGTCTTTCATCCGCAACTCGCAAAGCGAGTTTCGTGTGAGCCAGGTGAATATCAACAGCGTTAAACAAACTATTAATATGCACAAAACAATGGGTTGGTTCGGCATTTTCATGGCCTTCTTCTCCTGTCAACGCAAAGCAGAAGTGTCACCATCGGTGCGAAACAGAGATGTCATGCTTTGGTTCAGAGAATGCGTTTGACCGCCTCGCTATATACTTCCGAGCGTTCTCTTTTCCCAACAGAAATCACGAAAACGACAACTTTCTCGTCTATAACCTGGTATACAAGGCGATAGCCTGAAGACCGGAGCTTAATCTTGTAACAATCAGGCATACCACGGAGCTTGTTTGCTTCAATCCGGGGTGACTCAAGTACTTCAACCAGCTTCTTTTTCAACTGTTCACGTACCGTCGAGCCCAGCTTTCGCCATTCCTTTAGTGCCCGCTCGTCAAAATCCAGAAAATACGCCATCAGAGTTCATCCAGCGTCACACGTACTGGCTTAGGATTACGAAGTCGTTCTTTCACTATCTCCACAAGTTCAGCATCTTCATCACTCAGGAGTGTCTGTTTGAACGGCAAGCGTTCATTGTCAGCGATATACTCGAGCATGAGACGAAGCGCTTCAGAAGGAGTTACGCCCATTTTTTCAAGCGCGGCGTAAGAACGCGCTTTAAGTTCATCGTCAATACGTAGGTTAATGCTACCCATGTCTTACACCCCTTGTAATTACAAATGTCATTACAAGTATCGCACTACAACATGCTTAGGGCAAGTCACGAAGTAAGTCAGAAAGTAGTCGTAAGAACGGTGATCACTGTCCGCTTTGTGCCAGAAGCGGACTTTTTAAAAATATTGCGTGCCCAACAATTGGGCGCAGGTCACATCAAGTACCCTCAGAATTATAGAGAATACCTGAAATTTTTGTAGAGCGAGGTTTGTTACCCTGCCCGACCAGCGACATGTGGTTAGTTTAGTGATCAGAAATGTCGAGCGTTTGGTCGTTCATTGACGCGGGATCTTCCAACGGTTCCACATGAGTGGTGATATGGATAAAAGGCAGTGCGGTGCGGATATCATTCTCTATACGCTCGGCCCAGTCGTGCCCATATTGAACAGTCCATCGCCCAGGAACTAGGATGTGCATTGTCATAAACGCCCGCCCGCCAGCCTGGCGTGTACGTAGTGCATGGAAATCAAGCCCCTGTTCACGATATCCTGCCAGCAGTGACTCGATTTTTTTGAGTTCTTCCGTGGGTAGCGATACGTCCATCAGACCTGCAGCTGAACGACTCATAAGCTGATAACCAGTCCAAACGATGTTGGCTGCGACCAGCAATGCAACGATCGGATCGACCCAAAACCAGCCGGTCAGATAAACCAGTCCGACACCAAAAATGACACCGACCGACGTCCAGACATCGGTCAGCAGGTGATGAGCATCTGCCTCAAGAGTGATAGAGTTGTGCTGCCTGCCAGCCCTTAACAAAATGCGAGCCGTCACAAAATTAAGGATTGATGCGACTGTTGAAACCAGTAATCCGAGACCAATCTCCTCAAGCGGCTGTGGAGTTAACATCCGCTCAACTGCGGTATAGGCGATACTGGCTGCCGCCAATAGGATCAGAAATCCTTCGAAAGCACTCGAGAAATATTCGGCTTTGCCGTGCCCATATGCATGGTTCTCATCGGCCGGAAGCGCAGCCAAGGTCAGCATCCAGAGCGCCATTAGGGCTCCTGCGAGGTTAACTACGGATTCGATGGCATCAGATAGCAGACCGACCGAACCGGTCATTTTCCACGCCACACCTTTGAGTCCGATAGTGGCAATAGCCGTGGCAATGGAAAGCCAAGCGTAGTGCGTCAGCGGACGAGGTAACCCTTTTGTTTTAGTCATTATTAACTTCCTAAAATAGGACGACTAACTCACATTTCTATCCATGATAGATAATTAAACAATCATTTCGCCATGAATATTTTTTCGTTTTTATTAAATTTAATTAAAAAGTCTCTGCAAGTGCTGTTTCATCTTCTAGTAAACTAAATTTTATTTTTAGGGTTTTCTTCAACTTGAAGTAATATTATCTCACAACAGATTAGTCACTTAGGTTAACTGAGCGGCTTTTATATTTTTCAATTAAAATATGCAAAACTCCCATTGCACCATGTGCATAAAAATAGACCTCAATGAAAGTAGTAAAGAACTTATGCCAGTGGATTACTGTTTCAGCCAGATTTGACTGCATGGTATTCAACAAGAACCATAGGCCACCTGAAAGTGCTACAATTAGCAATGCTAGAACTCCAAATCCTTGGATTGTACTGGCAATACCTCCCGAATGTGCATCGGGCAGTCGGAAACTAGTCAACGTTTTTATATCTTGCTTAATACCACTAAAGTCAAGCCCTACCCATGAAAAATAATAAGTAAAACCTCTTTGAGTAAGCATCCAACTTAACATAATAAAACCACAAATAATCAGTCCTAACCCTGAAATAATGTGCATCCAGGTTATAACTCCTTCAAGACTATGTTCACCAATTGCTTCGGTCTCTGTCAGATTAGAGTTAATAATTTGTGATAATATTAGAAATGCCACAATGATGTGAAGAATACGAAAAAAAGGAGCGTAATCATGGGGTAATAGATTCCAGAGTCGCAATTTCATTAATGAGTCCTTAGTAAATTTATCGATGATCTTAATCATACAAAAGAATTATTAGGATAACCTTAATTCTTAAAATTGCAGCAGGCATTAGTTCACCTCTGATATGGCCACTTGCGAAATGGGAATGGTAACTGTTATTACTATGTGTTTACTTGCTGTTCTTGTTACGCAGCCCCTTAAACACATTACTTTCAAATATGATTTCCTGCTGGGTTTAAATATGTGTCTTTCTATAGTGCGGCAACCTATTTTTACACCAACTCATGAATTAAATAAGAATCATAAATTAAATGAGAGGTTTAATTCTCTTGCTTAACGCGATGATATTAAATGGAAATTTTAATTTTTGTAATTTATTAAACAGTTAGAATGAGACATGGTAAATACGATCTTCCTTTAGATAATTCTGATAGCACTTTTTCTACTGGGCAGTCTGCAATGTCCGCTTCACGCCCTGAGACATTCGACAAGCTTTTTATGGCTTCAGTAAGGGCGAGTGTCTCGCTTCGAGAGCCAGCAAATATTTCGCTTCGTCATAACAGGTTCTGGCCTTCCAGCAGCGGTAAATGATCCTTATCCATTTGAACGCCAGTGCCCGGATCGCAGACTGATGAGATTTGCCCTTTTCTCTAAGGCCCTGATAATACAGTTTGGCCCAGTATGATGAATTAACCGTCTTGGCAGCCCATTCAACAAAGGTCTGCCTGACGAACTTGGCACATTGCCATCG
This sequence comes from Enterobacter sp. JH25, assembly GCF_021725435.1. NCBI lineage: Bacteria > Pseudomonadati > Pseudomonadota > Gammaproteobacteria > Enterobacterales > Enterobacteriaceae > Enterobacter > Enterobacter sp. JH25. The sequence continues at coordinate 224,048 of NZ_CP091320.1, forward strand.
CCAGTGAACCCATGATTTTTGGCCGCTTCGTTCGGTCACCGGTGCTATACCTGCGTAGTTTTGAATTTCTTCAGCGCTGTTAAACCGGTCACGATTATCATCAAGTGCAGCAAGCATCCGTGGGCCCATGCACGGTCCCATGCCCGGAAGTGATTTGAACAGCCCCGCATCTGGCAATGTGTCAAACAGCGTTTCGATTCGTTCGTCATAGGTTTTGATGATTTCACTCACGACTTTAATTTGTGTCGCCAGTGCTGCTGCCATCAAAGCATTAGCCTCTATAACACTCGGGTCTGTAGTCAATGGGATCGCATTATCAATACTCGCAACACGTTGCTCGGTAAGGGCCATAGCGCGACCACCTTTGGCATTCAGAAAGTTGCGGATCGTGTCGCGTCTGGCTCGTTTCAGTTGTTGCAGACTGGGCCACCGGATAATCAGCTCACACAACAGTAAGCTACCCCGATGTGAGAACCACTCCAGTGGCTGAGGATAATACTGTTTAAGCGTGTTGATTATCCGGTTCACAAAGCGTCGTTTATCTTCAACCAACTGACGACGTTGCTCAACCAGTTGCTGAAGTAAGCGAATATCCGCATTGTCGGGTTCAATAGCTTTTATCTTCTGGGGGTAACGCAGCATTAACTCTAATGCCAGCTCGGCATCCTGCGGATCATCTTTAGCGCCGCTGGGCGAGAAGGCTTGCCGATAACGAGCCAGGGACAATGCGTGGACGGGGAAAACGGTGATAAAGGGGTATTTTTGAAGAGCATATACCACGGGGCCCTTCTTCAGTTCGAGAGCTATTGCGATTCTACCTTTTACTTTCTGGTGTAACTCAGTAAGCCAGGCATCAAGCGCTTCTGCTGTATGTTCAATCACATCGAATACGCGTTCACCGTTTTTAAACTGAACACAGACATCGTGTTTTTTATCAGCCCAGTCCAGACCAACGTGCGCAGCAAATTGATTAGTCACAGTCATCACCAACTCCTTTTTATCGGGGATTGGTATGCATTCCACGCTCTTCGAAAGAAATATAGCCAGCAGTTTATCTGCATGCCCTGAGTATTCGTTAGCGAACGTGGAGCACCTACTGGCTCGAAAGAAAAGCGGCGATCATCACATGATTCTCGCTCAATATTCGTAACCAGTAAGCGCATACCCTGAATCACTTCAAAGTGTAATTCTCAGGGTACGAATGACTATATCTCGCTCTTAGCGGACATTAGCATAGGCTATTTACCATAACGCCGCATTACGCGTACCGCTCAGACGGCCTGAGCGCGTTTCTGACGTGTCCCCGTTAAAAACAGTAACAAACCACCCGAAAATGCACGCCAGAAACGCTACGTAAGAATCTATCCTATGACTGGATATGCACTCAACTGAATAACGCCTGGTTTCAGTCCATTTTATCGGGATCAGCCTTCTTTCTGGGTAATTTAGGGGGCTTCACTTGCTGATTACTTTGCGTGCGGCGCGTGAGCCAAGGATGGTCAGCTTTAGGTTTTACGTAGAATTTTGAGCGTAAATCAAAACGGGCATTATCCACACGTTCATGGACACTTTTTTCATCATCCAGTGGTATAGGCTCCGGGCCATCAACATATTTTTCCCATCCCAACGCTTTCCCATCATACAGAACCTTAATTTCACCGTTAAAGCTTTCGCATACCGTGACAACCGAATGCCGAAGTCGATATCCCCGGCCTTCACTGCGAATCTGAAACGCACTGCTTTTGTACTGGAAAGTGAGATTTTTGGAGAGAACGCGCTTCGCCTGGAGGCTGAAGATATAACCCAGTTCCTCTTCAGAATGGTGTACATCAAGATGGGCGTTATCAGCAATACGAGGCGGCGTAGCAAACCGGTTGTTATAGGCTTCAATAAAGGTCGGCAACCATGCGTTTGCTGTTTCAATATCACTGATACCCTGAAGCCGCATTTCTTTGACCAGCCTGTCCTGCAGTGTCTGATTGGCACGCTCTACCCGCCCTTTTGCCTGCGGGCTGTTGGCATGGATTGGCTCGATGCCCAGTGTCTTTATCGCACGTGTGAACTGAGTCAACTCTCCTTCCCGCTCCGGGTTATTTACTCTGAATATACTGTGTCTGTCAGAATAGAGAGCCAGTGGTACGCCATGATCATTAAGGTAACCCCGGAGGGTTTCCATGTAAGCCCGGGTTGTTTCTGCAGGAGCGAATCGTAGCGCCATCAGAGCGCTGGTAGCATCATCGATAAAGACTATCAGTGTGCATTTGGGGCCCCGACCTTCAAACCAGTCATGAGGCGAGCCATCAATCTGGATGAGTTCACCGTAGGATGGGCGCCGCATCCGGCGCTGATAAATTCGGGCAAACTTACGACGACGTTCGCGCCATATGCCCTCCTCTACCATCCACTTCCTGAGAGTTTCAATGGATAAACACAAGCCGTGTATCTCGCGCAATTTTTCGCACGCAAGCGTAGGTCCAAAATCAGCGTAGCGGCCTTTGAGGAGTGAAATTACTGTTGCTCTGAATTCGGTAGAAAAGGAATTATTGGGACGCTTTCCACGTCGGCGGGAAACTAGACCAGAAGGCCCTTCATTTCTATACCGTTGCACCAGACGTTTAACCTGCCGAATAGAAATGCCAATGCGTGCCGCAGCTTGTTCCTGAGTAATATGGCGATTAAGTGACTCCTGAATAATGTGAAGTCGGTCGAGTTCCTTATGACTCATCGTAACAGTCTCTTTGATCATGAAAAATCCCCCAGAGAATTGTCTGGGGACATTTTAGAATGGTTCAAAGGGGACATTACAGCTTGGTGTTAACAATGGCCTTCTTCTCCTTGCATTTAAGCAGGCAAGAGGCTACTCTGAATGTGACTAGCATACAGGGGCCTCGGGTTGTACTGACCCCAAAAAGTTGGACAGTTAAACACGAGGCACATAGGTCTGGGTTCGATATTCAATTGGACTCAGACCTTTTAATTTCAGGCTAATTCTTCTGCTGTTGTAGTAGTCAATATATTCCGTAACAGCATCCTTCAGTTCGCTTATATTACTGAACTCGTCAAGATAAAAACACTCCGACTTTAAGGTTCCAAAGAAACATTCCACGACTGCATTATCCAGACAATTGCCTTTTCTGGACATGCTCTGTGTAATGCCTTGTTCTTTAAGGATGTTTTGATACCTTCTCATACGATACTGCCATCCCTGGTCAGAGTGCAGAATAGGATGCTCGTGAGGCTTAAGCTTTTTGAATGCCTGATCGAGCATATTCTCGACCATGTTCATCACAGGTCTTTCCGACAGGCTGTAAGAAATAACTTCGTTGTTGAAGAGATCTATTACTGGAGACAAATACAGCTTTCGCCCATTGACTGCAAATTCAGTAACGTCGGTAACCCACTTCTCGTTTGGCCGTGTAGCCTTGAAATCCCTTTGGAGAACATTGGGGGCGGTTTGCCCTACCTCTCCTCTGTAGGAGCTGTATCGTTTGACCTTAATCGCTGCCTTAAGCGAGAGGGTTCCCATCAGGCGCTGAACGGCTTTATGGTTAATCCGTTCCCCGTCTCGATGGAGAGACAACGTTACCCTACGGTATCCGTAACGACCTTTATTCTCGTGATAAATCTCACCAATACGCTTTTTAACATCCGCATACTTATCAGGCTTGCTGAGAGCCTTTAGATGGTAATAAAACGTACTGCGCGGTATCTCCGCTGCCTTGAGAAGCTCATCAAGAGGGTAAAACTGCCTTAGCTCGTTGAGTACTTTCACTTTTTCGCGGGATGAGCTAAGGCTTTCAGCTTTTTTAGATACGTAAGCCGCATTTCAAGGAATCGAACTTGTCTTTCAAGATCCTCAATACGTCGGTCTTTCGACAGCTCCAATGCTAACGCCGCTTTTTCTGGATCAACTGACATTGTAATGTTTCTTTTGGTGCCGATCTTGAGTGCGCGTAAACCAGCTTCTCCGTGCTCCTCATAGACTTTCAGCCACTTGGCTACAGAACCACTACCAGCAAGCATAAAGTGAGCAGCAGCCTGATTGAGGGACATCTGCTGCTCGGTCACGGCTTTCACGACCTTAATGCGCAACTCTGGATCAGCACTAACGCCTTTAGGTTTGGGAATTAAACCTTTTTCTCCATGTTTTTCATAGAGGGCAACCCACGTCCTGACCTGGGTTCGAGGCACACCAAAACGTGCAGAGATGATCCTGTAACCATCATCAGTTGTGAAGTAGTGATTCACGACTTCAAGGCGCTTTTCGAAGGGGTATTTTGGCTTTGACATATCAGGGACTATTCCATTTCATCGTCCAACAAAATGGGTGCAGTACAGGTTAATTGAAAAATTACTCGGGGCTTTCTGCTTTTACCACAGTCAAACAGTGTTACCGCTGGCTGGGGCAAAAGCCTCCAGCACCAGCGTTATTATACCACCCTGCCCTGATCAGCCAAACACCCCGCCTACATAAATTACTGATTTTTCATTTATTTGACATGATTCACTTCCGGTTGTCGGCGAAAGTCATTTTATACTAAAGAAAAGGGTAACGGGCAGCTGCTGGGTCGGAACATACAGTGCAGTTCCTGCCCGTTTAATTTCCGGATGCAATGGTAGGATCAGGAGGCACTGCTTCCGTTGATTAGGGAAATCTTATGTGCCTGAATACGGCTGTATTCGAGATGGGATGCAATATTACAGATGCGCTCCAGTCGATCATGCAGCCTCGTGTAGGTCAGTCGATGAATACCGGACATTTCATCAAGTAGCCAGCGCTTGATGTAAGGGTTACAGGAAAGCCGGGCAAGATCGTCGTCATCCACTTCGTCAAAGAACCAGTACTGCTCCATCGGGACTACCTGAAATATCCACGGCCGGGGATAGTCCCCTGTGACAACCAAAAACCATGCAAGAAAGCATAGACACAGCTCAACGACCATAAGCATCGAAAATTGCGAATAACTTAGACCGGGCACATAGGGTGAACTATCCGCAACATACCCCCTGAGCAATTCCGCCACAAGGTAGCCCAATAGCGTCAAGGCCAGCATCAGGGTCAGGATTAATCCCCCATTAAACGCTACCGAAGCCTTTTGAACCCGATCAGGTGCTGTCCGGCTGCGATAGTTGGTCACTACTCTTTCTACAAGTGCCCTTATGGCAGCCTGTTCTTTACTGACATCAGCTCCGGAAAAACCGGACGGGCTTTTATTTAATTCAGTCATACCCCACTCCTGTTATGTGCTCTACTTAACAAACACGTAGATCATACAGAGCTCACGGACGCACTCCTGCCAGATAAAGGAGGGAATTTGGCTGTAAGACGGTTAGCCAACAGTTCAGGTTATGCGTGGGATCCGCCCAGTCAGAAAGGATTCCGTTAATAACAGGCAAGGTTAAAGGCAGATGGACGGTGAAATTGTGGGTGCTAAAAGGGGGTATTACTCTTTTTCCTGCATAGCGGTTTTTTCAGCCCGGGTGGCCAGACGAACATTTCCGAAAGGCTCACGGACAAGCAGTGGCTTCTCCTTCTTCCAGCCCCTGATAGCCGTTTCTCCAAACCGACGTGGTGCATTGCCGTTCCAGCGAGCAATCACATGGTTATCATGAATTTCAATAATGACAACGGGGTGGACAATGACCGTTGAAATGGTGGTATTTCCCATTTTGGTACGGGTTACAGACCAAACCTGCATCCCGGATTCCAGCTGGCTGATTTTCATATTATATCCTTAAGCCATCACGAACTGCGCCACAAACAATTAATGTGGCGCAATTTACCATAAACAATAAACATCAGATACCCGTGAAAAGATTTCCCTTTATTTTAAAATTCTTCTGGAGAAAAAATGATATTTCCAGAAGAGGTCAGCGAAATTCAGAAACGGCCATCACAATGGTGCTGCGCTGACGCTGGCGTTCTGCCTTGCGCTGCCTGCGGCGATAGATCTGTTTTGCGCTGACGTAAGGGCAGTCCTCACGGGTATACCAGCAGCAGCCGCAAGGTTCGGGCCGGGGTTTTCCGGCAAGTCCAAATGGTTTCATCAAGTCACCTTTTTAATGTTTTTAATGGAAAGATACTTACCTAACCCATTGTTTTATAGGAAATAACGTTGTTGCATAAACAGATACAGATAACCCTCAGGAGAAAACATGCAAAGGTTATCAGTGATAACCGCGTCCAGATACCGAGTGTCAGTCTGTAAACGTTTTATCACCAGAAAATGTGCTGCCGCAGCCTTAATGCCAGAACTACCGTTTACAACATTATGTATACCCGCTTTGAATAACGAACGAGCATGAATTACCTTTTCCCGGGCCGCTTCGATCTCAGCATTAATAACGCATTGCCGCGCCTGGATGACTGCCTCTCCGGTTAAATCGCGGAAATTCATTAGAGATGTGATCATGATTGACTCTCCAGATTATGTGGAATCATTATAACAACTGGCACCACGCCACAAATAACCTGAGATAAATTCTTTGAAATATTCCTATATATAAGGAATTACAGTCGGAAAAGAAACAATGAAATAGCGCCGACCGCTTAAAATCGATAAATTAAAATGGACGGCACTGGAATGAAAAACTGAAAGTAGTAAGACCGTAATTATCCTTCACGGATGTAAGCTTTAAAAGAGGAGTACTGGCAAAGCTTTGCCAAGTACTTCGGCGGTTGTGTCTACGATTTTACGGATGTCATCGATCTGCGAAGGCTTATTCAACACCACCGTAAAAAGCTCTCCTTCGTTATCAGCCTGCTCGCAGTTTCCGTATCGGCTCCCGTCGTACAGCTGCACAATACGTGACATAGAAGACTTTGTTTGTTTCATGGCTTTGCACCTGCTTTTAGGCAGTTTGGTTACTGGTTATCAGAAGCTGGTTTCATGCGCTTCCGGCTGGGACACGAACTGGTATTTGACGCCGCCAGGCACACCTACTGCTTCGGCAATAGAGTCGCAAAGCCGCGATAAATCATTTAGTGTCATCGGATATTCAATATCTACTGAATATAAAGCACCTGCATTTTCAGCATCTTCGATGTTTTTATACTGGGCACTAAATATAGCAATGGTCTGAATTTCGTGGTTATGCATGAACCGGTCCTTATTAAATTATAAAAGCCACCCGAGAGTGGCCTGAGTGGAAACTTAAATCTGTGAAGTATATTTGAGAGATTTTTTGCGATCCAGATGCCGGGCAACAATGGTTCCGATAACAAGTAGCGTGATGACCGCACTGAAGAAGGTGCTGTCAGGGACGCCCTGGAAAAAATCACTGAAACTGTAAACAATAAAAATCAATGCGCAAAAATAGAAAACGATACGAACATAAGGGGTAAAAAACATTTTCATCGGTTGCCTTCCATTCAGGGAGAATTCTCAGTAATTACATCACACCTGAAGAGAAACTATTTTCGTATAAATGAGCATTTTCGACATATCAGAGGGGGGTTTTACTCATAAATGAGGTAGTAAGGGTCACACTTGAGATGAAAGTTACTTTCCTGGCTGCGAACGAACTATCTCAAATGTTAGAGGTGTGCGTTCGCCTTAAGAGCTTCATGCCCTGAGGAGCTCAACTTGAGCCGATAGTATAAACCTGGCTCCAGATGCCTTACTGGCTGGCATAACTCCACGAGGCCCAGCCGGAACAGGACCGGAGAGCTCCTGCACGTCACATCATCAGGATTCCCCATAAACGTACGCCGTTCTCTGGCCCGTCTGAAATTGCCAGAGATATCATAGATCGTGCCGGATGCCATCCGTCTTAACACGTAAATCTGCGCCCTTGTAAGCTTCTGGGCGGAACTGCTTAAACCTGACATACCTTCCCGGCCTTATATAAAACAATCCGCCAGCAGCTCGACTGGCGGACAATGTTTGACTGGAAACAGCAAGGACATACTATTTGCTGACAAGTTTGATATTGGTTTCACTCATTCGAAGTCGAAACTCCTGAAAACCCTGCTCTACCGCTAACTCCAGCCACTCAACGGGAATGGTATAGCTACAATCAGACCCACCCAAAGCGGCATCACAAGCGTAATCCCAGTCCTCATCCAGTTTTGGATTCATCCCCTGGGCGTAAGCCACAGTATCGCGGGATGCGGGAGAGCCCTCAAGCTCAGCATTAGTGATCAGGTATACACCATGACTGTGCGCGAGAAGCACTTTTGGCACCAGATGTGTGCTGGCAATTTTTGAGGATGAGGGAAAGAAAACCCTACCAGCTTTACGCGCCTCTTCTTCAGTCTGTCCCTCAGCGTTAAGGAGGGCTCCCCCCGGATAGCATGCCGGGTCATAGATCTGATCTGGGGTGACCGAAAACGTTTTTGCGGTGCGAATTTCTTCGATCAGTTTATTGATATCTGCCATTTCAAATACGAGAGTGGTCACAGGCTTACTCTCCCTCTTCAGTGGACAACATCAGATACTTTGTTGCCAGCAGAAGCTCTCCCACATCCTTGAGGGACAATTCAGCTTTGCCTTCTACGGCAAGCTGCAAGCGCTGTCGAATTGCATGAACAGAATCTGAAGATAAAGATGCCATTTTGCGCAAAACGGCATTAGCCTTTTCTACAGCAGGATACAGAATTTCTGAGTTGGTATTATCTTCGTCATTATCAAAGATAATTTCAGAATCCATATTGATGTTATCTTCAAGCCAGCTTGAAAGCACTTCAAGTAATGACATCACCTTTTCAATTTGCATATCGCCTCCTCTGTTAACATGAAACAAATATAACAAAGTGGCTTACCCGGCTAATAACCTGAGCAGAAAGTTTTCGAACTTAGTTTGAAAACAAGTTTTCTGCTCAGGTTAATGTTAAAGTCGCTGGGTAAAAGATAAAAGGCACTGAAGATGATTTAAGCATCAAACAGACTAAATAGGATTCCGTCTTTTATAACGCTTTTAAAATAGAATGAATGAAATATAAATTTTGCGTTTAAGAATGAACGCTGTAGAGGATGATTTATCCTGTGATATGCAGTTTGTGGCCTTTAAAAAGGCTTTATTATGGACTTGAATTGCAAAGAGAGCACCGACATTTTTCTGGGGGCTCCCGCAGAGAAAAAGCTGTGAGGTTATGAAGACGTATAGGAGGTATTCGGCGAAATACTGTATGGCCACAGGAGAGCTTCAGCACCCATATCCTGCCGCCTCGCTCGCCTGTGGTGATTTCAATATGTTCTACGTCATACCACGTAGTTGTATTTCTCACTTTGTTTATGCTTCCTGACACCGCGTGAACGCAATCTTCGTCTGGATGCGTTCATAGATGGAAAACTGCCTTTCAATGGAATCGGCATTAGACAGTAATTCATGAAGCTCAGCAGAATCTGTATCAGGAACGATAGCGACAGAAACTCCATATTTACGCCCAGTTCTGATCAGGTGCGCAAGTTTTTCCTTCTCTGATTCTGTGAGCATTGCCAGATCCCTTCCGGATACCTGCTCGATAAATGGACCAAGGTTTTTCGGAAAAAAGGGTTCGGCATCAGAATTATGTACCGGGAGCGTTTGCGGCTTATCGAAGCTATTGGACATGAAAAGAACCTTTATAGTTAGAGAGGTGGAGACTGAATGCGTAGCCCATTAAAATTAGTAGTGCCACACTCGAATGCTAATCATACTTTATGATGGCTATGGTAGGAATGGCCGTCAACTTAAACCGCCAGAAGCGAGCCATTCACCGTTAAAGTAACTTTCCCGTATGATGTTCTTTTTATGGAATGAGTTGTTCACACTCCTCTTTAAGAGCCGCCCTGGAACGAGATCGACAGACTTTGCTTAATGAAGAGCGTAATTGATGTTCATCAACCCCATCAGCGACAAACTGACCAATTTTCTTTTCAAGACGCTGCATTGCCTCATAAAGCTTGGCATCAGTATTATTTTTAAGAAACCTCAGTATATAATCAGCAATAATTTGAACAGGAGTAAAGTTACACATCATGTATCCTTAATAAGTTGTGTAAAAATAAAACCATAAAAAACATAATCAGAAGTAGATTATTATACTTGAGTAAGCTTTTCAGCTAACAAGCTGGAGAAGCAGATTCCGGTAAATTACTACATATTTGATAAAAGTTACTGAATAAAAAAGCCCAGCGTACCGGGCTTTCATTCAATTTGATTCTAAGAATCTGACTCGCCGCCTGATTTTTATACCAAGAAGAGCGAACAAAACGCCAACGAATGCGACGGGACTACCTACTTTAAGACAATTAACCGACGCTTTTGAAAAGGTATGTGATTTAGACATACGTTTTTGCTCATAACGAATCGCAAGTGGTGAGACGGATTTATCTAAAGCTGTCTTTTCCAATGCATAACGAACTTTCACGGGAATATTTGACTGTAATACACCAGACATATACGCCCTAACAACATTCTGTGTTAACTTCACATCTGGCTTGCCGAGTTTTATATGTAGTTGCGCCTTTAAATAGTTTACAGATACCTCTTCGCCTGAGGGCCAATTACTATCATTTAAATATGCGACAAGTTTATCGTATTTTTCATGTTTTACATATTTCTTGATAACCTTTACAGTCGAAGCTGAAGTGGCATCAGTCTCTTCCGAACCTAAAGCAGATGTAAAAACTGACAAGCCGATAAGAAAAGCGCCAGCAATTAGAAGCATCGGGAATATCTCACCTATTTCCTCCCCCTTTAAAATTTTAAAGGCAGTTGAAGAAACTACTAATAGCCCCATAATCCCTAATAGCAACTTAGAATATGTAGTTAGGAAGCCTCCAAATGCATCGCCAAAATCCGAAACCACTAACTTATCTTCACCTTCAGATGAATTGAAGAATGACAAGGGCACATCAATATCAAAGTCCAGAACTGAAGGTGAGAGGTGTAATGACAGCAACCACAAGCAAAGACCAAAAATCATTATCAGCAGGCCCGCACCAAATATCGCGAAACCTGAATTTCTAATCTTTATAGACCGGTGAAAAAGAAATGACAGTTCACGGGAAAAATCGTCACTACTCTTAAGGTTACGCACCATGATCTACCCCTTTTTGTGTCAGTCGGGTGCGCAAATTCTCACGCATGGCAAGAACCTGTTTTTCTGTTTCCCTGAGCTTAATAGCCCCTTCTCTCTGGATTTTAACAACATCGCCAACCGTCTGGATAAGCGTATCCTGCACCTCTTTAAGGGTGCTTATATCAATAACCAGCCGTTGGTTTGCTTTCATAGTTTCTACTGCATTGCGATGCAGTAATTTTGCATTACTACGGAGTAACTCATTGTTGGCATTATCGATATCATTGGCAAGATTTACAGCGTTACGCTGTCCATTTAGAGAAATGGCTAACAGAAACTGACGCTTGAAATTAGGGACAGTAACCTCTTTGACGCTATGAAACTTGTCGATAAGACTTTGGTTATTTGCCTGTATAATCCGTACCATTGGCAATACTTGCATAGCAGACTGCTGAGAAACAACTAAATCGCCAATACGTTTTTCTAAATTAGCAATTAGCGTATCCAGATCAGATACTTCCTGGAACTTAGCAGGATTGTTACCAACATTAGCTCTGAGATTTTCTGCTTTTAATTGTAATTCTCCCAGCCTTAATTTACCGGCAGCAATATGTACACCTGTTAAGTGGTGTTCTTTAACGACTTCATCAAACATTTGCTGGAGCGAAATATTATTAGAACCGAGGCTATTCTGTGTAACTGAAACCTCTGAAACCAGAGCATCGATTTGTTCACGAGTTGATTCAAACTGTGCGGCGAAATTCTTCCCACGGGTGCGGATTTTATCCAACAAAGGGCCAATAACTGGCAGATTTGAACGACTTTCAGTTAAGTTCGAGATGTTTACATTTCTTGCAAGGTTGATAATTTCAGTTAATTTGCTCCCGGCTTCGTCTAAATCTTTATTGCGAATTTGCTCAAGCAGGCTATCCGCATAATTAGCAGTGTTTTCCCCCATTGCCCGGCCAAAACGATAAACTGTTCCTGGATCATCGGCATTAATGCATTCCGCGACGGCTTTAATCTCTTGTTCATCTTGCTCATTCAGCCCGAACTTTTCCAGTTCAGCGGAAGTCAAAGTAAAAGCAACAACCTCAGTTCTGGTGGTCAAATTATTAATCATTTTTGGAATCCCTCTAAATTTTGTCGCAGGCTTTTTAGAAGAGCCTCGTGGGCCTGATTAGCTTTTCTAACAATCGTAGGGTCAGTGTTATTTACTGATAACAGCGAAAGTGTGTGTTGCCGCCATACTGGAACCAGGACTTTTATAGTTTCGTTAAAGCGGTCAGCAATATCTATACAAGTCCCGCGAGTGATTTCCATCTGCATGGCGGCCATTTCATGAGACGCAAGCAGTGTTGCCAGGTTAGCTAAACGTCTGGCAAATCTTTCCCTCGGTTTATCGAAGACAAGGCTTAGATCGTCACTATTTTTTTCTTCGGTAGAATCCCTAAGGAACTCATGGCCTGCCTGGATAAAAATTTTAAGGCGTTTGATTTCTGACACATATGTTTCAAGCAGCTCTTCTAAAGCCAGTAGCGTCTCATTCACATGTGTCAGATATCCGTTCCCCTCATTAATAAGATTTTCCACCTTCTCACGTGCGTGTTGGTAACGAACGCGCTTTTCAAGGTGTTTGCCCGTAAAGCGGGAAAACCAGGATGGATTGCTACTGATAGAACGTGGATCTGCCTCCGCTAAGGCACTTACGATACGGTTCAAGGCTCCTGATAAAGCGGTAACTGCGTCTTTCTCCAGAAGATTTGAATACTTATCCATAGCCTTCGAAGATAAAGCCGAGTCGCCGTAATGGCTTATTGCCCCAGCATTAAGCAGAAGACCGGGTATAAATTCTTCTTTGAGTTCTGCTATCGATATGTTGCTGCTGTCAGTTGAAACGTTCATTTTTGCCTCAAAATGGTTATCCATGACAGCCTATCATTTACCGTTCTGCTGATTTTTCGGTTAAAGCGCCAAAACCTGGGTTTATCCGTTTTCGAGGCAAAAAAATAGAATCTGATCCTCACGTAACCCTTTGCCATTCTGATTAAAGGAGAAGTCCCCTACTGTCTGTGCACTGAATTCAGCACTGGATGAAGTTAGGACATGAAGTGCACATAGATCCCCTGCTTGACCTACCAATCACCGCCTTCAATGTTTAGATCTGGTGACCTTACAGCGACCATTTCTCTAACCGGATGGTCATTGTTGTCGTGGCTGCTCCCCAACAGCAGGCTTACCGTTCCGCTGGCAGAGTAATACATCGCGTCAGGAAAGTGCTCCCTGACCTCCTAAAGCAATTTGTTCATGCTGTTAGTTAAACGATAAAAGCGTCGGGCTGCGTTCGGCATAGCTTCTTCCAGGAGGTCAGAAGCATCAATCTCACGGCCGTTTATAACGCGGAGAATATCTTGCTCATCCATAGGTTACTCCCAGGCAATAAATCAAAGTGGCCAGGCAAAAGGAGACTCGCCTGGCATCAAAAAGAATAAAAGGTCGTTACGAACTGATAATGATGGCCTGGTCAGTTTGAGGAAGTCGGTTTCCTCTGATGAATGCTGGATGGCTTAAACGAGCAGATGACATGGTCATCGCCAGAAATGTCTCTTCACGCGAACGCAGCAATTCCCCCCATGAATAGGTTTCCCATACGTCGTGGGAAAGATCGGATTCCTTTATGTACCTTGACTGCATTGTTGGTTCAAAATCGACGGGAGCTAGACTGTCATAGGATGGATGTACACGGTACCCCAATTCTTCCTCCCTCTGATGGTATGCATGTGCCAAAAGGACATCATGGGAGACCAAGTCATAGTCTTTGTCCTGAACGAGCGTTTTTACGGTATGACTAATTTTTCCAAAGCCTTCAATTTCCCAGATTGTTATCATTGTGAACTCAGTTAAAGTCCGTGGGCTTTTTACCAGAAAGCCATTTAATGCACGTCGCCCCTTCAACATGACAACGTGGTAGGACTTGTTGGGATAAGGTTTCATTGCCACCAGCGAATCAGCTTTAAGCTCAAGTGACAATTCAGGTACAGAAACTGACACGAGAGTACACTTGTTTTTCATATGGTGAAGAATACGGGGCACAAGATGCAGATACATCATTTTCTCCTTTGAAGGATATACCAGGCAGCTCCTCAGCAGCATCAAAATATTTAAATCACTCTTTAATTAGTAAACCACTGCTGATTAACTTCTTTTATGTTTCACAGAAATTATTCGTTTTGTTTCTGTTCGTTATACTGCTCAAACCAGAAGACGACCGGTTTTTCTACAATATGAAGCAACCCAAAACGTTCTGCGGTACGGAAATTCACGCTATATGCGCGAGCCCGTTCAACCTGTTTGGTAATTTCTTTTCTCATTCCTTCAACACTAAAAGCTCCTTTAAAAAGGTTGCAGGGGGCGCATGATGGAAATAAGTTTTCTATAGCATGCAGTTCAGGGTGCATAACCTTACCCGTACTTCGGGCAACATGAGTTACGCCGCTGCCGACAGGGGCTCTCACCAGTTCAAAGTCGCGTCGAACAGGCTCAACATGATCGGCATGCCACCCTTTTTCAGGAAGCTTGCAACCACAATAGGCACAACGCCCCCCAAATTTCATTCGCAGCTCAGCTCGCTGTATTTTAGAGATCTTATTTTTAGGTTTTGAGAACCTACCATCAGGTGATTCAGCTTTGGATAACTTTGCTGAGGGCTCAGGTAATTCAACTAAATTCCCGTTGATATTTATCACCTTGACCATATCATTTTCCGCCTTTACTAAGCTCACGGGCACAGGAACTGGCTTAAGTAACCGCTAAAGATAACAGCCACTGACTGCATCTACCCAGACCTTCTGTTTATACTCAATAGGCCACCCCTCTTTATCTGCCCGGATGACGCAATCATTTACCGTGGTGCGTGACCGGATACGAGGCTTTGTTGAATAAATCAGATTTCGGGTAAGTCTCCCCCGTAGCGGGTTGTGTTTTCAGGCAATACGCACGCTTTCAGGCATACCTGCTTTCGTCATTTTGTTCAGCGCTCGTACCAGGGCCATAGCCTCCGCAACCTGACCATCGTAGTCACGCAGCGTCAGTGAACCCCCGAACAGCTGTTTTACCCGGTACATCGCCGTTTCCGCTATCGAGCGACGATTGTAATCTGTTGTCCATTTCCACCGCGCATTACTCCCGGTCAGCCGCTGATTCGCAACAGCACGGTTACGGTCTGCATATTCACCGGGCCAGTAACCCGCACCTTTTCGGGGCGGGATAAGCGCGCTGATTTTCTTACGCCGCAGTTCATCGTGACAGAGCCGGGTGTCGTAAGCGCCGTCTGCCGATGCTGCCCTGATTTTTCTGTGAGTCTGCCGGATAAGACCCGGGAAGGCTTCTGAGTCCGTCACATTGTTCAGCGACAGGTCTGCACAGATGATTTCATGTGTGTTGCTGTCAACTGCCAGATGCAACTTTCGCCATATACGACGGCGTTCTTTGCCGTGTTTTTTGACTTTCCATTCGCCTTCACCAAAGACCTTCAGCCCGGTGGAATCAATCACCAGATGCGCGATTTCACCTCGGGTGAACGTTTTGAAACTGACATTAACCGACTTTGCGCGCTTGCTGACACTGGTGTAATCCGGGCAGCGCAACGGAACATTCATCAGTGTAAAAATGGAATCAATAAAACCCTGTGCAGCCCGCAGGGTCAACCTGAACACGCGTTTAATGACCAGAACGGTGGTGATGGCGAGATCAGAATAGCGCTGAGGTCTTCCCCGTGATGAAGGCGTTGCCGACTCATACCAGGCCTGAATAGCTTCATCATCCAGCCAGAAAGTTATGGAGCCACGGTTGATGAGGGCTTTATTGTAGGTGGGCCAGTTGGTGATTTTGAACTTTTGCTTTGCCACGGAACGGTCTGCGTTGTCGGGAAGATGCGTGATCTGATCCTTCAACTCAGCAAAAGTTCGATTTATTCAACAAAGCCTCATAGAAGTAAAACTCAGTTAAATGAAGATCGTTTTCTTTCACGTATGCCGCCAATTTGCGGATACGCTGTTCAAGCATTGTATCTATCCGTAAGGAAACACTCTGCGGAACGTCACTTGCAAATTCATTGATACAATCAACGGTAGAAACTATGAATTTATTGGTCATGGCAGGCTCCAGGCCACCGGGGAAACCGGTGGCTACGGTAATTGGCAGGCTTAAGCGCCGCAAAGGGTGTCAAGGGAAGGGAGAAGCTTGCTCAGCTTGTCGTAATCGAGCGGAGACAGTTCTGTAACGAGTTCGACCGAAAGACTAGTGTTGTCTTCTTCACACAGAATATAGATTCCGTCTTCTGGCTCTTTTCCGGCACATGCCTTCAGTCGTTTGTTAACGACCTCCTGGGCTGAATCCGCTACGTCGCAGCTCAGGACATAGCTTGCCACATAGCTGCTCTCACCGTGGTAATGCGTCACTTTACACAGAGCATACTGGATACCGGCTTTGTGAGCCTCATTCATGAGACGAGAAAACTGACAGCCATCCTGGTAATAGTGGGTATCCTTTGTGACCAGAATAGTCATACCCCCAAATTCATCTGTCCGGCTTTTACTGCATGTAAATGCAGCAGTAATTGTTACCATTTCCGAGAGGTCGAATACCGACAGCACGGCAGTTGTGAGGCAAATTGCATGGTCAAGATCAATGGTCTCTCCATGAAAAACTGCCAGCCCACTGCTGGTAACTTCTGTTGCGAACAACAGTTCATAATTGCAGTCTGGGCAGGATGGTTGCCCAAAGCTCGGCTCAGAAGGGTCATACTCAGGGTGGTTCTCGATAATACTGAGGATCAGCTTCTCAGTCAGAGAACAATCTGTCAGTGGCTTATCAAGCAAACGCTCACCTTCTGCAATTTCTGCTTCGGTAACGAATGTGATTGCTTCTTGTGCCATTTTTGCCTGCTCCTGAGTGCAGGGAATAATAAACGACGCCTGAGTATAATTATCTGCCACAGTTGACTCCTTGATTATTTAATTAATGTATTTGATGAGAAGATCATAACAAATACACTAATACCAACTAATAACCTGAAGGCGTTTTTTTAGAAAAAATATTAAGAAGAAGAATATGAACACTACCTCATCTTAAATTAATATCATTCAGGATTAATATTCATTTTTTGCAAATAAAAACCGCCAGACGGCGGCTTTTATAAAGAGGGAAATATCATTGGAAGTTGAAATTACTTCACGGCAGGCCGACAAATTACGCGACTGCTGTGAGCTGAAGCGAAACTTGTAGAGGAAACTATAATCACCTTTTCTAAGTCGTCGGCACTGTCAGCAATATGATGCCGGAAAGCCTCCTCTGCATCACCAGGGGAGTCGGCTTCGACCAGGTAGGCCTGATCATCATCATCAAACATAATGCGCCCGGAAATGAGATAAAGTCGGCTCAAATCTGGCGTTGCTGCGCTCGTGCTTCGTTCGTTCAGATTCATTTTTTCTCCGTCTGTTGCTCGTAAAAAGAATGACGCCGGTTTAAAAGGCGTCGCCAGGGTTCGGGCTAAAACGCAGGGTTGCCATCGAGGAAGCTCATTGGCTGGCCAATAGCGGATGCCACCCTGAGAATTTCACCTGGTGTGGCATAACGCAGCATTTCAGAGCGTCCAAATTTCTGATACTCATCTACTGACATCTTTCTCCACTCTGGGTGAGGATCTTTTCCGCACAGTGACCAGTTGCTTTCAGAGGAATCACGACGGAGAACGTACACATCAAGCGAGGCTGTAAGCCCACTTCCATATCCCCGCTGCGCTACAATACGAACCTGAGAACCATCGTCGCGTTGCAACGTCTGGGTTAATTTCGTGATAGGATCCTGAGAATGCATGCCATTTACCTCGTTTTCAAAAGATTTACCGTAAGTAAATGATACCGAATCGAGAATTCTGGCTAATAGGTCAGAAGAAAAAATAATGAATATTTTTGAAGTGTAGGATAATGATTAGAATAAAATGGCCTGAATAAATCGCTAGCGGTTAAATCCGCTTATTTCAGAGAAGCTCTGATTTAGTAGTTAGGGAAAACGATGCGGTGAAAAGTAACTTTTACACCGCAATTCAGAAAAAAGTTTCAATTAGTCACATTACGAATAACCCGGCTTACTTTCGCATGTGCGTTCCCCTGGATGTTAAAGTAAAGCCCCTCAGGCAGACTCGTCGCCCACTTAACTCCTCGCTCAGCCATACGCTTCGGTGTTTCCAGCCAACCACGAGGAATATTGCCCGTAACGTCACCGATAACCCGTGAAATGCATGCTGCTACCCGGATGCCGCCGGGAATATCGCATTCGGATTCAACAATATGCATAACCTCAAATAAAGCACCATGCCGCTGGACATGATCGCCAATGTGCAACTCGATAGGAGAAACCATTTCTGTATCTGACTTCATATCTGTCCACCTTTAATTTAGAAACCGTCTAAATTACCAATATAGTTAATGTACCGGATGTTAATTCAACAAGTTCTGTATCACAACCATCAGTTTTTTTTGTTGGGTCTATATCGGAGAAACAAGTGAATATTGAATACACTCGTTAATACAGACAACCGGAAATGAATGGCACCCTAATTATCTCTGCGGCGTATGCTAAGCCGTTAATATTGTCATTTTATGGTAGAAACAATGCAAAATGAATAAACCGCTTGTCGCTTCAAACCACTTTATCAAAACCGTTAACTTGCATTAAGCCCGATACAGTTCGGCGAGCTCGTCCAGCATGGGGTTACTCTTATATCCCGGTGCGGCCGTAAAAAGGTTTCGGGAAATCGCCAGCCATTCCATGATTTTGTCCGTCGCCAGCCAACGTCTGCCAAGTCGCTCGGCTGCGATGGGAACTTTATGCAGGCCAGCGAAGGGATCTACAACAAGATCTCCCGGCTCTGTCAAAAACTCAATCAGAAACGCTGCAAGCCTGGTAGGAGACGTTGCACCATGCAGCGGAAAACCTAGCTCGCGGGCAATGGAATGGCAAAATCTCGTATCAGCGCAGCTATTGCCGTAAAACAAAGTATTTTTGGGGATCGTTCCTTCTGTTTTATTTCCAAAGGATCCGCTTTTAAGCTGGTACGCCCCATCACCATAAAAGGTCGTGCGATTTTCACCGCCTGCTGCCTGCAATTTAAGATGCTGCTCTGAATGCGGTTGCAGTACACGTAAGTTGTTTGAACGAACCTTACTCGCATCATTGGTAAACCACAGCACAGGCTCATACGATGAGCAGAGCTGCACTCGTTGCTTACATGCCCAGTGCGTTGGCGATGGGGGCTTACTGCGATTCACCCACTGAAGCCTGTCCATGAGCTCAAGCCCCAGCTTGTCACATAATGCCAGTGTCAGACGCTCCAGATACAGAGAACGTGAAGGCCTGCCCCTATTAAAGCTATCTTGAGTGATATTCAATGCCACACTTGCGCCGGGTACAAGCTGTTTCACGATCGGTTCGAGGATACGCAGAAGCCAGTCAATATAAACCTGCTCGCCACGCCCCCCGCCATGCCCGTAGTCTCTTGAATTTCGAAGGAGGTAAGGCGGCGAGGTCAGGCAAAGATGAATTTGCTCTGTGATATTGCTGAAGAAGGCATAGGCGTTTCCAAAAACCGATGCCCCAAGAGAAGTTGAGAAACCGACAACACAGAGCTTTTCCCATGACTCGTGTAGGTTTGTTTTCGTCTTAGAGGAGTATCTCCAGACGCCCCGTTTTTCTGGAACGCGTTCGATGACTCCGGCCTGCCGAAGAGTCTGCTGAAACCAGCGTACTTTGTGTTTGACGCCGCTGGTTCTGGTTTTATCTGACCCAAATTCTTTCAGTTCGTGCAATTCGGCATCCGACATGCCAGTTTCACGCTGCACTTCGCGATAAAGCTCGTCGTTGCTCAACGGCAATTCGGAGGCTGCGTAGATCCGTGCAATTAAATCCGTAGAAATCGTGCTCATCAGCCATCCTTAATGGAGATGCAGTTTAAATATCGGCCTGATGGTTGGAAGGGGGATTACTAAATCAAACCGATCTGTTTATTTATAGGCTTTGTCAGGTCATGCAGCACAGCTGGGCATGCGCAAAGAGACCCAGTCTTCTTTAGCGGAGACACCTTCAAAAGTTGTACTCAATCAGCCCCAAGATTTTGAAACTCAATGTGCTTTTGCTCACACTCCTCCCTGCCCCACGAGCCCTGCCATTCACAGATGTCCCGGTACTTAATTTCCAGCTTATCCATCTGTGAGAGGTTAGCTGTTGCGAAGTCTGGCCATATGTCGTGCCAGCATGCGTTGTACGTGACGCCTGCTGGTGGGCAATACATCATTGCATCAGCATGGATAATTTCAACGCGAGGATCGTTTGCAAACGAGGCCGCAACGAGGTTAATAACGTCCTGTTCTTTTTCAATTACTGTTACATGGGTTACATCTTCTTTTTGAAGAATGGCGTGAAGCACCATCCCCAGACCAAGACCATTAATGAGCACGCGCCCGGTGGCTCGCTCTAAAAAATCCTGGCAGGTTCTGATCTCCATCGGGGTATTGGACATCACCACATCCCAGCCGTTGGACAAACGCCGATATCTACCGGGCGGGATAAACTCGTCTGTATTACCTGTATACTCGGCACGAAGGGCGAGGCTCATCGCCTTATCTGCGGTAATTTCGAATGTGTCCAGTTTCCAGGTTCCGGACGTGCCGTCTTTAACGGGTAAATCAGAAAAGCAGCTCTTCATCAAGGCAACCAAAATTCCAGTAATGTTGTTACGCTGAACCTATCACAAACCTGCTCTTAATACAGTTATCAGGAGTGACAGCGATCTTTGAGGAATCGTTTAAATCACGGGCATCCTGTAGCGGACGCCCGATATTTAATCAAATGTCGCAGGTGTTAAAGGAAGCGTTGCAAAGTTGCAACGTCTTCTGGAGCAACCTCCACGCAGCTCCTGACACTGTAGTGATTTTCGCCGTTGTAGTCGTAAACCCCACCGTCTTCAAAACTCAGCTGTTCAAGCTCGCCATGGCACTCTGAAATGAGTGCCGTCTGGCAAGCATTTTTCTCACAATCGCTGACGAGTAACCGAACATAGCTATTCTCATGGTCGCCGTTTCGGTTCTGGATTTTAACGATAAAGTGTTTTTCAGACATTTGTGCCTCCAGCACAGTTTGAGGTTAATTTAGCGTTGCCCCGGCTCACCGGGGCAAGAATAAATCAACCCTTAATGAAACTGTGCCCCCAGGTGTTAGGCTTAAATGCCTGCTCTTTGATATATGTTTTCATTACCTTGCAGGTTTTTTTCAGGGCTTTGGTATTGGCATCGGTTACTGAGATAAAATGGCGAGAATAACGGTTTTCCCGGTATTGCTTATCAGCGTTTGGGTCAATTGCTTCGCTTTGCAGGAGTCCTTCGTGCCTGCCAATTACTATTACGTAGTTCATTTCACCTGAAACACGATCCGTGAGTAATTGAATGGAAATATCAGTCGCTCGCGTGGCCTGGCTAGCAGAAATTTTTGCATGTAAGAAAGCTCCCTTTCGAAAGTTGGCCGGAGTCAAACCTGTAATATCCTCGGTGCTAAAATTAAGTGAAGATAGAGTTGAAAATAAATCACAGCTAATGACTTCAGTATTATTAGACATAACCCGGCTCCGCTCATATTCATGTTAAGGTAATTATATCAGGTTGATAGCATTACCTAATAACTTGGTGGCAAAAAGTTGTGGTTTTTGATTAACTAAAATTGATGTTCTCAATACTGCTCAAGAATTCTTTCTTTACACCCGGAGTAAAAGGTATACGTTCAATGTATTTATAAAGCGTCGCAAAGGTTTTGGTTTCAATGTTTCGTGAAATAACATCATCAATCGGGTCTTCGAACATATTAATAAAAACATCAATATGCTGCTCTCCGCTTTCTGAAGCTAAAGAGAGAATACAGACCACTTCAATGTAGCGGTTATCCTGCTCTGCAATGAACAACCAGTGCCCTTCGTTAAAGGCTGGTGCAGCACTGAAGCGTTTTACAATAATTTCTGAAAGAGCATATCCTGCCTGATCCAACAGATTAATAAAGTTGAGTTGAGTTGAAACCACGTCTAACGCTTTCATAAAACCTCCTTTTCATCTGTACTTATTATACTGTTACCCATCCCCCCAGCTAATAACCTCCCAGCAAACTTTCAAAAAAAATACCACCTTTAATTAGAATTGAACACATCCTTTTTAAATAACAAAAAGGATTATGAAACCCACAATGTTTGTGATGTGCCACCAAGGAAAAGTAACTTTTATGTGCTCATAAATCTTATTTCGTATTCACTTTCCTTTGTCTTTCGGTCGTAGATTATCAGGGGAAGCATAAGAAGAATATGTGAGGTTTAAGCAAATGCGGTGATCGGGCATTATAATTTGGTGAGGCTATTATAAGTGGATAAAGATAGTCGTAGGTATAGGATCAGGTTAAATTGCATTTTCCCGGTTGCCTTCCCTGGCCTACCGGTTTCAGCTCAGATACTAAGACCAGCGGTAATACTTAAAATATTCCTCATTTGCAGCTATAAACTCCCTCAAACCGTTCATTAATCCCTTCTCAAACGCTGTCACGATAAACCGGTAACCGTCCAGTGTTTCAATGTAGTAAATACCGCCTGGTGTAATTCCAACATGCAACACCTCGGCTGTCATCATAAACTGGCCTTCCGGAAAATCATGCGAAAGGTAAATGAAACCAGTAGTGGCCGATGCGGGTGTGGCATTCACTAAGACCCCGTTAAACTGCTGCCCGTGCCTCGCCGGTACAAGCTCACTTCCCCTGGTTGACTTATCAAGCAGCCTCTTAACATCTTTTTCTTCTTTTAACGAGGTATAGACCCGCACATCACTGTCATCACCTGGGCGAGAGCCGGTGCCAACATGAGCAAGACGACGGTAAGCACTGCGCATATTAACGTGGCAGGATGCCCCTGCTCTACCCTGAAGCCTTACGCCAAAGTCTTCGCAAAGTAACAAAATCTGACGTAGCTGGTTTTCATGCACGGACGCTGAGAGTGAAAGATTGAAACAGGAAAAGGTCAGTTCTAAAACCTTTTCGCGTTTGTCATTGAAATGAGCTTCCAGCCTGATGACTGGCTTTTCCGACATTGCAAAAGCTTTGTCCGTTACTCTGTACCGGCATTCATCTCCGAAACATTCTTTAACAACGCTGGCTATGACCGTGTCGTGTTCTCCATCTTCCGGAGCTGGCACAAAGATTTCAAATTGTGCCGGTGTATCCGGCTCAAGCAGAACGGGATAGAGACGCGGAGAATTAAGCAAAGCGCATTCAGAATTAATGAGCTTAACCCAGGCGCTTTTGTCGTCCGGATCCTTAAGCTGCTGTCCAAGGTTATCGCAAAAGTCAACTATCTGACGGGTATGCTCATCCGTGACTGCACAGATCAGGTTAAGACCATGCGTGGCCATACGCAGTTCCCGGGTTCGGGACTGGGAATTGATCGACCAGGGGTTAAGTGAAAGCGAAATAGGGCTTATGGAAGGGACGACCGTCTCATTCTGCAAATCTGTAAGCTGGCAGTTCGCAGTAGGCTTCGGGGAAAGGGTACTAAATATGTAACTTGCCTGTTGTTTAGTACTGGCCTGGATATAAAACATCGCGTCCATGCTTGTATCCCGGGATGAAATTGAAAATAGCTTCATTTTTAACCTTAATGGATGAGCGATTTATAGTCATGTGCAGACAAATGAACATTATGTGCGCCATCATTCCATTCAAAGAATAATCGATACTTAGAGTTTACTCGAATGGAGGAATAACGGTTTGACGTCATTCTTAAGCGTTCATAACGCAAGCTGTTGGATAATAACTCCCGCTCACTCTGGACATTATCCAGCGTTTCAAGTCGACACAGAATCGCGTTAATAATTTCAGAAGGAATACCTGCCGTTGTTTTTCCATTACGGAAGAACTTTTCAAGCCGTCTGTCTTTAAATGAATGGATCATAGTTCCTCCGTAATAATTGACCTTAAAATTAAATTAAAAGGGCTTTGAATTAATGAATACCTAAAATGCGGGCGGCAACTGCCAGCTGCTTATCACTTAACTGACGCTGGTGGGTTAAAGAAGACTTAAGGCTTTCCAGAAAATTATTACTACTGGATTGTTGGGTGATTGCATCAACCATTTTTTGATGAGACCTGCACCATGCTGTGAACGCAGAACTGTGGGCGCTTTCAGTCCTTAAACGCTCGTCTTGCAGGGATGCTGACACTTTGCGGGCAGCTTGCGCATTAATGCGGTACAGCGCATTCAGCGTGTAAGCAGTACGGGTCGTTTCGAGGCTGTAACCCGTGGCTTTACAAGCCATACAGCGACTTCTATAAAAATGCTTACGCTCTCCCCGCCCATTGCATTTATCGCAAACAATACGAAAAGTATATTCCGCAGTACCTTTTACAGAATCAACACAGCGGATTTTTGCGCTGGAGATTTCAATTCCACTGCGATCATAATATTTGGTCATAATGTGATTCCTCCGGTTAGTTCTGGAGTAATCATGACAGAATGAATCTACTGGCTAATAACCTGAGAGTAAATATTTTAAAAAAACATTGAGAGAGGGGCTGCAAATTTATACACGAAGGATTCAAATATAATTTGTTTAAAAAATTAAGAGCATTCTGAAGTAAAATTGCATCAAAAAGCATTCATGGATAAATCATGTACTGGTGCCAGCGATTTAAACGAGGACATTGTTCCGGTGTAATTACACAGTTTAGCATCATAGATTATAACCAAAAGGAAGGAGTCCTTCCCGTCTCGGGAATATTACTTTCCCGTTTGCAGTTTAAGAGACACTTAATGAGAAAGTAATAATTAAGTCATGCTCAACTCTACATTTTACATTGAGGATGGCGTAACAGGGTACGGCATACTACCGTACCCTTGTGTAGGGTTTATGTTTGAGGGAATTCTATAGTAAATGTGGCCGTGCCAGATTGACCACTTACAGCGGGAGTAACGGGATATGTGCGCTCTTCACCATTACCAAGATCCAGTGACAGCGATTTAGTTTCACCAGGCTGGACCGTAACTCCGGCAACCGTAACGCCGAACTGGGCGTTTTTCTGAACAGTCAGGGTTCCGTTTAACTGTCCGGTAATGATAGAACCGTCCTGACGACGCAACACACTGGTTCGGATGATGGCCAGCGGCGTGTTGTCCGTTGCTTTCAGTGCTACGGCTGTGGCCAGCGTCTTGAGATTATCCAGCATAATCAGGTTAGCTGGCTGGTAGGTAAAATTAAGCGTTTTAGTGGTCCGGTTACCTGATTCGTCAATAGCCAGAGCCTCCAGATGATACATCTGTCCCGATTCGTCAGTATTGGGGAAGATTCTGGGGTATTCAGGAATAAAGACATCCTTGGATAGCGGCGTGAATGCAAGGGTGACCTTTTCAGAGTTAGGTCCACCAGCGAGCTGAAGCGATATCAGGGAAGCATCCCCAGAGGCATCAGTAACGCTTATGCGTAGGTTCTCAAGCCCTTTAACCAGTTTTCCTTCTGCGTCTGCGCCATTAAAGCTGAACGCAATAACCGGAAGCGTTGAGTCAATTTTCAGCGGTGCATTAAGCGTTTTGGTTCCTGTGTTTCCAACAAGATCCGTGGCAGACACGCTAACAACCGTATAATCCCCGTCCGGTAGACCAGCGTATGAGAAAGTGGCGTTTTTGGTTTTATAATCGCTTTCACTGACAGTCACAGGCTTCAGGGTGAAAGTTTCCCCCCGGGCATTTTTAAGGGTGGCTTCGAAAACTTTGGTATCCCAGTAGCTGATGTTCCAGGCGTTGACGCGATCATTATCGGTGGCCGTCATAGTGATTGTCTTGGAGGCCTTGTTTACCTGAGCGACATTAACCACCGGTGGGTTGTTATCCCAGATAACCGTAAAATTACCAGCAAGCGCATCGAATATGCTGTCACCATCTTTTCCCGAGTAAAGATGCAGATACTCAAATCCTTTGTCACTGGTGTAGTTGAAGTTAACCGTCATCTCGCATGAACTTTGTCCGACAGGAATAGTGCAGAACCAGGCTGCATTTTTTACCGTTCTGAACTTTTGCACGTATGGTCGGGGTTCTGCGGTTACCTTTATGCGGCTAATGGTGGCGGTTTTAACGCTGATTGAGGCCTGAGTTAACCACTCACTGGTATCACTCCGGTACATCTCTTTAGCCACTATCTTCGGGGCTATTTCCATCGCCGGGGCTGGAGTGAAGTTGAGGGAGTTATGATGAATTCGTCTTACTCCTCCCGCCAGAGTCTGAAATTCATGATAAGTATCCCCCACATTTGGATATATGTATTTGAAAGTATAGATATTATAAGTGCTATCGGACGTCTGGAAATTCGAGTCCGCCCAGCCATATTTGGAACCGTTAACAGCAGTAAAGTCACTTTTCTTCCTTAATACCCGTACGGAAATAGGGTTCTGGAAGACGGTCATGCCAGACTGATAGGAGACCCATGATCCGGTAGTGGCGTCCTGCACCTGGATGATATCGTCAGGCTTAACCCGATCAATTACGCTTCGGCGGCTTAGTTCGCTCCTGTTTCCCGCTTTGTCATAAAGGTAGATCCCCACTTTATATTCAGAGCGGTTTTCCGGTGCCAGGGCATTGCTGCTTGCGTCGGCGACTTGAACGGTTACGCTACCTTCCACTGTATTAATTTCCGCTGGCTTTTTACGCTCCACTCCAGCGGCATCGGTTATGAAATATTCAGCATTAGCAAGCCCGGAACCTTTATCACTCAGTCCATTAAAGACCAGTGCCTGGACGCTGGCGTACTGCATACCGGCTGGTACTGAAGTGAAGATCGCTTCGCTGCCAAAGTTCCACCCATTTCTCGTATAACTTATGGTACCCGTTGCCGGAGGCGTTCGGTCAATTGCAAGCGGGTAATCCTGCCGGGAGACCTCCTTCCCTTGCAAGTCGGTAATCACCTCTCTGAGGGTGAAGCTATCTTCTCCCATCGCTGGTACGGTCAGAGTCTTGCCGTAATAATCAAAGCCTGTCGAAGATGTGGTACGGTCATCAACGGTAACCAGGCTGCTTTTCGTGCTCCAGATGAGGCTCCCGTCACTTTTCAGCAGACTGAGCGTAATATAACGGTCCAGACCGGAAATAACGGCAACGTCAAAGCTCGTTACCGGATTAATCCATACGGATGCAGGCGATACGGTCTTTTTAACGTTCAGGGTATCTTTAAAGCTGAATTCTGCGATTTCAGCGGAAGCTCCTGCGCTGAAACCTGCAAATGCAATAAGCAGGGCTAGTTTGATTTTCATGGGTTGTCTCCTGATCAGGTTCCCCATGATACTTTTTCAGTGTTCGTGATCTTTTCGGGAAAATAGCTATTTTTGATGTTTTTCTTTTCTGCCCGGCGGGACTTTTTTGTTTACGTGAATGCAACAAAACCAGAAAAGTTACTTTTTGATAGGGTAAAATTAGGTTTCCCTAATTTCCAGAAGCAAGCGAAAGCAGAACTAGCTTAATAGCCATTAAGAACGCCATACCTATTGATAAATAACGCTCCTTACATTTAATGATTTGAGCATTTAAAAATGAATTAGCGAAAGAATTTTGGTTTGCTTTTTATTGCATGAGTAAAACAGTATTAATAATCCGGAGCCATTAGAACGTACTCTAAAGACTCCGGTATACAGATATCTTGCCAGTAAAAATGGCCTTACTCCTCATCATCCCCCAGCGCTTTTTTGATGGCGCGGCGGCGGGCTGCATCACCTACACGATATCCGACTGAATATACGTCATTCAACCGGCGCAGAATAAGATTTATTTCCTCATCTTGAATGTAGGCAGGTAAACACAGAACCACGTCGCCATCTTCATCATAGACTCGAACAACTTCCTTCTGCCCATCTCGCTCGCGAATAATCTGGACATGCTGAACCCTGGTGTATTCTGGGTTTACGCTCATTTTAAGTATCTCTCTGTAATTGTTGTTACCAGTTAGCTATAAGCCGGATAATTCTGGTATTCAGTGTTCTGCACAGCAATCGCCTGCTCGTGGATCATTGACACTGCCAGGCGGGCTTTAACTCGCTTGCTGGTGAGAAAACGCTTCACTTCTTTAAGTTCGCTGCCAGCCGACAGCATATTGAAGACATGCTGTTTGAGACTGTTGTTATTTTTGGCCACTTGTTTCTCCATCATCTTTGTACATGGTTATTTCAGGCTGGCCTGCCAGATCACACACGTTATCCATATGCTTTTGGACCCAGTCTGTTAGACCCAGACCTTCGGCCTTTGCCTGATTGACGTAACGCAGTTTACGTTCAGGGGTAACCCGCATCTGTAGTTGTGCCGTCGCTGGAACCGCCTCTTTCAGGGCGTTAAGGCCCCTCTGATCACGGGCCTGAATTGATGGTTTACCGCTAGGCATCTGATGTATCGCTCTCCCGGCGAGCGGTGGACAGCTCTATTTCTTTTGCGATAGCTTTATCTATGGCATCCAGCTGCATGGCAAACTTGATTTCAAGCGAACAGCGTAATGCCTTCAGGGCGCGTTCTTTGGTGCTGTATTGTGGTATGCCGTTCTGGCTACCATTCATGCCTCGCATGCGGCGGGAGGTTGCATCGACAACCTCTCCCTCTTCCCGTGTGCCGTGAACCGTAGTTCCGCTCCATGTCGGATAAACAGTGCCAGTGGCGGTGTTGAAGCTCCAGCCGTTTTGGTATTCCCCCGAGACCTCTGGTACGGGCATATCGCGTTCAACGCCATAGTCAGACCAGCGTAAAGCGCGGTTTATTCTGGCCTGTGCCACCAGCTCATCATACGCGGCTTGTTCTTTTTTATTCATCGCCATTTAGGGCAATCTCCTTAGAGGGGAATTAGGTGTTATATCGGTACGTAAGTGCTTTTCAGGCCTAATCTCTGACAAGGCCTGATGTGCCAGACTGCCGTTGCATTCACCGTTTTATGGCGGTTGACAGAGCCTCATTAAGAGCCGCAATTAGCTCAGGCGAAGTCGGCTCCAGATTTTTGGAAGCGTTCAGCAGCTCCTGAAGTGAAGAGATTTCCTTTGGCTCCACCTGGTTTGTTTCAGGTGCCGTTTTTTGCACTTCATCCAGTGTACGCTGTGCACCGTTATCCAGCACCAGCACCCCCCCGGCACGAATTTCTGAAATGGTGCGCAACGTATACATCAATTTATCCCAGACACGGCTACCAACCTCGAACCCGGAATCAGCTACTTTTTCTTCATTATGCTTTTGAAAAATTTCTTCTAACCAAGTGGTGAAGCGCTTTCCAAAAGTATTGGCGGCTAAAGAAGTGCAGGAATAAACCTGTTCGACCTGTTTTGTTCCATTTTTATCAGTGAATGTAATGAGACCGATTCGGCCACTGTTAACAGTGTAAAAGCGAGGTTGAAAGCCAGCTTTGAGAAGGTTTTCAATAGCTGAAAAAAAATCTTTTTTGAGCATCGGTTTCAAAATGGTTTTCCTTTTATGCCCGGTGCCGCCGGGGCGGTGGCGTTAAATATACGCCATGTAAGTAAATTAATTTATACCCATTTGATTGTCAATACAAACAAAAAAACAAACCATGTTTATTATTTTATCAACGATGCTATTTTAAAGTCCGTCTAAAATAAAAAACCAAAAAGTTAAATTTGAAGCCGTCCTTCCTAAATTCATTTCTTGCGCATATTAGCACCCTGCTTTAAGTAAATAATTTTTGAAAAAGTTGTCTGGAGGTTATTAGCTCGTGCATCTGGATTGGTAATATAAAGCCAACACAGAAAAGGAAAACAAAATGTATAAATTAGTATCTCCTCGTGAACTGACTGAGATTATTACCGGTTTACTGCTTAAACCTGAACTCCTTGGTGAGCTGGACTCACCAGAAAAGCATCGGATGTTTATGGCAGATTTAGGCCGCGTGGTGGCCGAACATTGTGGAGGTCTGGTAAACAGCGTCGTCTTGCCAGGAACAGAAGTTACAGTGTCGGATGGGTTACCGCTTAATGGCCAGCCGGTACGTTATCTCGGAATCAAAGAGAACATCCCTCACCTCCTTGTAGAGCCTGATGCTTCCTTACCTTCGCTCGCTAAAAACGTCTGGATGTATGCAGATCCTGAAGGCTGGAAAGAACATTTTGGAGCTGAGGAAGACTGCCTTACTCCTGAAATGATGCAGCTGTTCCGTAAAGGTATCCAGGCTCTTCAGAAAGAGCATGACACCCCTGAAATTAGCCTCACACTTCAGGACTGGCGCCTGGAGGAGGAAACACTGCCAGAAGAGGACAGTCAGGCCTATCAGGTCAGCGTTACCGGCCAACATAACATCCACTGTGAAGTTGTTAACAAGGAAGGTAACCCCTGTTTTGGTGTCATGTTCGAAATCGATCAGGGTGTGCCTGCCTTACACATCAACACCGGCGGGGATATGTTGCTCCACATTCATTGCGCCCATAACGGACTCGTTCTGACCCCTGATGCAAGCGGTCAGCGATTTGATAAGGCTCCCGTTGACCGCTTCTCTTATAACAGCCCATCCCTGCTGTTGTCTGCCGACTAACCAAGGCCAAATCTGAATTGTCCCGTTTAAGTAACCAACCCGCTGCCGCCAGGCGGGTAAATCCTCTTAATGGAGTTTTAATGCAAATCTCAACTGAAGTTCTGAACGTCTTATCTCGCTGCCGTGCTGAAGGGAACTTTCTTTTCCTGGCCGACCAGCTCGACCGCAGCATTTATGTTAAGACAAACAAAGTGCTCGAAGCCGCCGGTGGCAAATGGAACCGAAAAGAGCAGGCACATATTTTTACGGCGGATGCAGCTGAGCGTATCGAGCAAATCATTCTGACAGGTTCGGTTGACATCCCACGAGATCTGTTCAATTTCTTCCCTACACCTGAGAATTTAGTCACAGATATGGTTCTACGCGCTGAACCAGCTGCCGGGGAGCGTGTACTGGAGCCAGAGTTTGGTGATGGCCGCATTCTGAAAGCCTTAAAACTGGCGGCTCCGGATGCATTGATTACCGGGATCGAATTGAACGATGAGCGATTCCTTGCAGTGAAGAACGATAGTGTCCTTAGCACAGGAGTCGAGCTGGTGCATACCGACTTTCTTGGGTACCAGCCCGATGAAACTTTTGATGTTATCGTTATGAATCCACCATTCCTTAAACGCTCTGACGTTAAACATGTCATGCATGCCATCGCAATGCTCGCTAAGCGAGGTCGCTTACAGGCCATTCTGTCAGCTGGGGTATTGTTCCGGGAAGACACACTGACAAAAGCGCTCAGGGAGCGAGTCAAACAACTTGGCGGACAAATTTCGCCTCTTCCGGATGATACATTTAGGGAGTCCGGAACAAAGGTCAAAACAGCCCGCCTTGAAATTGATCTTCGCCGCTAACTGACAAGCAACCGGAAAGAAATCTTAATACGAGTAGCCGGTTAAAGTTACCTGACCGGCTTAACTGACTAAATCAATAAAGAGTGAACAGAAATGACGCATACTGCCGTTTCTCAGGCTAATAGTGCTTTGCAGCTACCCACGGTGGAGCATGTCTACGCTCTTCTGAAAGCAAATTGTAAACCTGACCGCTTTGACGGGCGTGACGGACCCGTGTGGGGCCAGGAATACTCGTGGAATCTGGCAAAAGATCGCTTACAGGATCTGGAGAAATACGGTAAGGCATATGTCTCCCGTCATGAAGACCGTATGGGGGAAGGATTTAGTTTTGGTCCTGACCTGTTAATTATTCGCTAACGCTCCTAATGCCTGATGATATGGTAAGCACAACTGGAAAAATATGTTTTCAAAGCCTATGACCACTTTCACACCAGAACGTATTGAACAAATTTTGGAATTTGCCGAGGGTAGTAACCCAAGCGAAGCAATGAGTCTCAGAGCTGACGAAGTTGCTGTACTGGCACGTATTGGAAAGGCAGTTATGTCGATTGCGCCTGTTTATCAGTGCGAGTTTTGCCACCATGACGCAACCGGGCAACTTCAGTGGCACTGGGAAGATGTGAACAAAGCTTTTTATGATAAATACGATCCAGACAGACGCGGAAGACGTCGAATCCTCTATACCGCCCCGCCGATGCCTTTAGTTTCGGCTGACCTGCTTAACATGGCTTCATCTGCTATTGAAGACTTGCTCACTAACAAAGACAGAAGTGGTGCGGGAATGTGGAATGACATTCCAGAACAGCTACGACGCGCAGCAGAACTGGTAATGGATAATAGCCGGGCCGCTGAAACAGAAGCGATGCTGATGCGTCTTTATGTAGAATGTGACACAGGTGAGCGCAGGGGCAACGGCACTCAATCTGGCGTAGCAATGCCTTCTTGGCAAACCGTTGAAGAGGCACGTGTGTTGCTAGGGGTGAAATGATGCAGTTCTCGCCAGGGCAGTTTGTAATTCACAACAAGAAGCGCCTTGCGGAACGAAGGTAGACGTACTGACTGAGGTTCACTCCCCTCTCGACTGGTGGCGTAATGCCGCCAGGTTTTGATTCATATATGCCGTCCGTTAACGCATTTATATCTGACATACCTAATTTATCCTGATTCTTTTTTACACAAAGTAAAAGCATCACTTAATGCGATATGTGGATGCCGATAGTTTCAGGCTAATGTTATAAGTTTTGCAATCGTTGCCAGTTTGGACACCACAGAAATGTCAGATGTAATTCCAAAAAGAAAGATTTCCGTCCTGAACGCACAATAAGGTTTGTCGAAAGGCAAATTATAGATTTGTAATTTCGAGCACCATATGGAGAAGTTTTTTATACTTTTACGAACATAGTGACCTTTAGGAAAAGCTTAAAATAACACCAAACCTAAAGGGGAATAAGAATGAAACATCTCGCTTTTATTACTGCTGTAGCCGGACTCGGTATGTCTGTTCAGGCCCCAGCTCAGATATATGAATCGGCCTTTAAAGACACGAACGGTATTGAGATCCACGCCCCGTCTTCTCGTCTTATGCTTAATCCGGCATCACCGGTAACTTTGACACTTATTTCAGGTCTTGATCGTTTCGTTAATGTCAAAGTCACGAAAGACACTGGAACTGTCATTCTTAATACTACGACTACACGGACGGGTGTATCAGACCGACTAACAGCTGCTGACGGTAGTGAGTTCTACGGCAAAAAAGTAACTTTGCCTGCTTTGGGTGAAGGCAAATTTGTCGTTCAGATAAACGTGTTAGATCTCAATCAGAAGCCTGTAGCGACCTATAACTATAACTGGCTAATTGATGTCACCCCTCCAGCGGCAAATGCTCTTACCGCTAATACTGGTTCTGGCTCTACCGCTGGTGACGTGTGGAAGCTTGGATTAGAGGCAACGGGGCAGTATGACTTCACCTCTTCGGGCGTAAGTGATGCAAATGGTATTGATAAGGGCCTAATATATATTTACAGGCAGGACGGTAGCCTCTACAGCACTACACAGATGCAGTATGACGTATCCGGCCAAAAGATGTACCACACTTACTCTAAGAATTCAGTTAAGGGAACCGGAATACCAGACAGCAACCTGGATGAAGACTTTACTGCAAAAGTTGTTATCTTCGATAACGCAGGTAATAGCCGAACGCTGCCAACTCAAAAATTTCGCTACGACAACACGCTGGGTGAGATGACACTGTGGGCCGTTCATGATCCAAATACGTCTTCCAGCGTCGTACCCGGGGTTTCTAATTATCCGGCTTACAAAGCCGGTATGGTCGTTAACGAAAACCCTATTCGATTAGTCTACCGGATCCCAAAATCTAACTACCGTGCTTATTCAGAAGGTGGGCTTCAGTTCATCAATCAATATTCCGCCCCCAAAGAGATAGCTGTAGACAGCACTTATGCTTATGTTGAAATGACTCTTCCCTATGGCTCAATTAATGGGGATATGGCTCGTATGGCGAACTTTGGCCAGTGGGGAGGGTATTATCCGTCATACAGCCTCGTTCTAAACCCATCTGCAAACCAAACGCCTGCATTTGCGGGTACCTGGGTAGATTTCCTCGATGATAAGGGGAACTGGGTTAAGTGGAAGGATTTTGAGAGTGTGGCTTCATCACGACTGCCAATTAAAATTTCCCGACTTCGTTTTAACGTTGAAGCCCGGCCCTTTGCACAAGAGATCGGCGGTAAGGCGACCTGCACCATTCCGGCAGGAAAAACCTCGTGTGAAGCGCCTGAGACGTTTGATATGGCCTTGGGTACCCAGGGCTACAATAGGATCCTTTACTTCGTTCGCAGCATCAGCAATCCCATTTTGCGGTCTGAGCAATGGATTATGACACGCTGGAACAATAAACAACTGCCGGTAATAAACTCGATATCATATGACGAGACTAACAAGCAGCTGGATGTACTGGCGTCACTTGAAGGCGATGGTAACTGGTTCGACTCGGTCTCATTGAGGGAATTTTATCTTTCCGATAAGAACACCGGTACCCGGATGTCACCCACAGGCGTAATCAAATCTCGTATCTCAGGTAACTACACGATTGCTTATGATTTATCCCGTCAGTCTGAAGGAAAATACAACGTTGAGGTCAACATCAGGGACTTCTTCCAGAACCAGACCAATAAAACTTTCGGAGAAATTGCTCTGGATAACACTCCTCCGACAGTGGCCATAACATTCGACGGAAAGCCGGTAAAAGACGATACGGTAGTGTACGGCCTGGAGAACCTCAGGATCGCTCTGGCAGATAATCTGACAACCCCGAGGATAACCCGTCTTCAGCTCGTAGGTGGCCCCACAGCTGATAACGTTGAGCTTACGTGGTCACCGGCAGGCAAAGATACATACATGCCTGAGTATCCGAGGCTGTTCCCAAATTTCGAACCATCTGAAAATTATTCAATTAGCGTAACAGTTGCCGATAGTCAGTCGAATACCAAAACCTATACTCAGAAGTTCAGTTATCTACCGAATAACCTTGTGCAGTTACATAATCTACGCACATTATCGGTCAGTTCGCCTCTCAAAACGACAGATGGCGTACCCCTTGCGTACCTGTCCACTAACGTTCTGCGTAAGACAAATGGAGAAATTGCTAAAGGGGTCCAGAACGCAACGCTGACTGTGCGGAAGGATGCAGCCTTCGGTATTAAATTTAACGGGGCACAGGCGGCTCCAGGTGAGTCAGTTGAGGTGCAAATAGATATGGGCCAGGGGGATAATCTTCTGTTACCCGTTTATCCTTCCGAAAATGGGAAAGTTGGCACCTCAGAATTCATGATTCAGATCGACGAGTTGAAGTAACTACCCGGAGCCGACAGTAAAACTGACGGCTTCAATTTTACTGCCCTCCTTGACTCCGATCAGCCAGTACGTCTTCAGAGATTCGCAAGGAAGAACCGAAAGAAAAGTTACTTTAATCGTACGTTTCCAGCGATGCTTTTAAAAGACAATGCACACTCGTTGATTACGACAATGGGAGTGAGTGTCGAAACCCTTGAGTAAGGATACCCGGTAAATATACAGCCCCGGGGATCCTCTTCCTTCAACCGGGGATGACAACGGTAGTGAGTCCGGCAACTCACTCCCGTTGTCACTTCTCTGACATATCGTCATACGAGCTTACTCAAGTGCATCCACAAAGATGGGATCGTTTTGAATCTAAACTGGTACTGGTTAGCCAGTCACTTGCATCTATTCCCCCGTCGATACTTAAGTGACAATTGTAGTGATCTGCAATACTGGTGTCTCAGAAACACTGACGACGGTAGAGACTCAATACCCTAACCCCTGACAACAGGAGTGAGCTTAGAGGTGTTACGCTGCTGTCACTTAATGCTTGGGAATTGCCTGACTCACAACCATTGTCATCCGGAGCTACTGATTAACGTTGAACCGCTGGACTTTAATGACAGTGGTAGTGATGGATAGGCTCATTTCCATTGTCGTCATTTTATCGGACAAGCCTCTTCGTCCTACAGGTTTAAGCTGACAATGGTAGTGATTGGATGATCTCACTACTGTTGTCACTCAGTTCTTTGAGCGGACCCTTCCCTCGGTTGGTCGGCATTAACAACGGTAGTGACTCGATTGGCTCACTGCCATTGTCATCGTGTAAATGACGTACCTTATCAGCTCAGCTGAAAGCAATGACAACGGAAGTGACTCTAATTGCTCACTGCCATTGTCGTCGTGTCTATTGAGAGCCTTATCAGTGCACCTGAAAAGCAATGACAACGGTAGTGATTCTAATGGCTCACTACCGTTGTCACCGTGTGTATTGAGAGGATGGTCCACTTAACTGGACGTCTATGACAATGGTAGTGACTTTAATAGCTCACTACCATTGTCGGCGTGTGAATTGAGAGGATGATCAGCTCAGCTGTACGGCCATGACAATAGTAATGACTTAATGAGCTCACTACCGTTGTCACCCTGTTAATTAAGAGGCTCATCTGCTCTTCTGGAAGGCTATGACAACGGAAGTGACTTGCTGGGCTCAGTGCCATTGTCGCCGTATGAATTGAGAGGATCATCCGCTCTTCTGGATGGCAATGACAACGGTAATGACTTAATAGGCTCACTACCGTTGTCATCCTGTAAGTTAAGAGGTTGATCTGCTCAACGGGACGACTATGACAACGGTAGTGACTTGCTGGGCTCACTACCATTGTCACCCTGTGAATTGAGAGGTAGATCCGCTTAACCAGACGTCCATGACAACGGTAGTGACTTTCTGGGCTCAATACCGTTGTCACCCTGTGATTTAAGAGGTTGACCCGCTCTACTGGACGGCCATGACAACGGTAGTCACTTTCTGGGCTCACTACCGTTGTCGCCACATAGAATGAGAGGAGCATCAGCTCAGCTGAACGGCAATGACTACAGTAATGAGCTGGATGAAGCATAACCATTGACATCTGGCCCAACCGGAAGCCGTATTCGCCAATCCAATCGAGATTCACAATGGCCGTGACTCGCCGCATTAAGTTCCGGTGTCCTCCCAAAGCTGAACGCACACTCGGAGGACAATGACAATGCCAGTAAGGTACACATCATTACCATTGTCACTATAGCTACCAGAGAAGCCGGGATTTGAATGTCGATGGTAGTGAGTGGGTCAACTCACTGCCATTGTCACCCCGTTACGATATTTTCCGTTGGATGTACTGGCCAATGAAGTAAAGCGTAGAAACCGGGTGTTAACAGGTGACTCAGGAGAAAGCGTTGAATTCGCAATCTCGATCTACATAGGGTGGTAGAGAACAATGACAACGGTAATGACTTTTGACTCATTACCGTTGACGTGAAAGAGCGGGCTGGGACTAACGAAAATCGAAGAAGTAATTTAGCACCCGGAGCCTGAACCGCCGGGTTAACTTTAGCTGGCGTTGCTGTTCTTTTTCTGGCTTCGAAGACTACGAATATAGCGCAGTTCTTCAGCGGTTAAATCATGGACGGTAAGAACATCATCGCCGTCTATCGGGTCAGCTGGTGGGCATAACTCACCTTCTAAAACAGAAGACCCTGAGTTCTCTTCTTCATCTTCAACCACTTCTAAAGGAGGCTGAGTATTGTTCAAATTCAGATCGGGATCCCGCTTATGAATCTGGAAGTATACTTTTCCGTCTTTCTTAATTTCGGTGTACTGGAGGTATCCTATCGATGCCAACTCTTCAAGAGCCTTTCTCACGGTAGCATTCTGACTATTTGCTCGTGTTTTGAGGTTCAGACGATTTTTCAGCCGAGTAAGGGATATCGGTATAGGATTTGGCGGTAATGACTCTATGAACGTATAGAGAGCCTGGGCGCTTTCCTTCTTGGCCAACTCCTTAATTGCCTTCAGCTGCATCAAAACCTTATGATCGTATTGATAGAGCTCGAAAATCTTAGGATCAACCTGAAGGACAACCTGATCTGATTCCGGGTCTAACAGGGCAGACTGTACCAGATGCGTTGTATAGACTTTGGACGAGTTATTACTGGTGAACGACAAGGTAACGGATGCTAACCTGCGTAAGGAGGCGTCTATACGTTTTCTGGACGCTGTAGATGAGCGATAATTTTCAGGCGTACATAGCTTGAGGAATTCAGTGAATTTTAAGCTTATCGTGTCATTGTTAATCGGATGATTGGCATAGGTTCGAATGATGCCCATCCACGTCTTAAAATCTACTGACATATCAAGACGCTCACCGACAATTGAAATATTGGTGAACCCCTCGCTCTCCATTAAAGAGAGCGTCTGTAACTCTTTCGTTGCGTCAAAGCCAACCGTTTTATATTCCCGATTTTGACGCCCCACACTCTTTGGTGATGGGACGAACAGCCCGAGCCGCATCAAAGCAATAGACTGCACCGTACGGTTGCTGTTAGGACGCAAAATGATGTCTTTACCTGATTCTTTCTCTCTAACAGAGAAAGCCCTGGTGACCAGGTCCTGCTGCTCAGTATCTTTCTCTTTAGTCATAATAAGTTATCACTGAATGTGTAAACAGATTGGTGAATAGTAAGCCCCAGCGAACTCTATGTCACTGGATGGATCATTGTGATGATCCATATCTGTGCATAAGTTCTACCTAAAAAAACGACTCCACTCATTAAAACTTGGCAAAAACTCTTTGCATACAATGACCTGCAACTCTTATCAACAACGGATCAGATCAAGTTAAAAAGATCTAATGAAAAGTCACTACTATTGTCGCTCTGATCACTACTGATGTCAAAAAACTCATTACCAACGTTATAATAATCACTACCAATGTCAAAATAATCACTACTGTTGTC
Organism: Enterobacter sp. JH25; assembly: GCF_021725435.1. Lineage (NCBI taxonomy): Bacteria > Pseudomonadati > Pseudomonadota > Gammaproteobacteria > Enterobacterales > Enterobacteriaceae > Enterobacter > Enterobacter sp. JH25. Next base: position 262,885 of record NZ_CP091320.1, read on the forward strand.
ACTGATCACGTCTCAGGCCTTGTGCCGTCTGGCCTGGAGGCAGCGGGGATCTCTTTTGATCTATCAGGAACACTAAGGTACTAATTATTGGAACTACCTTGTGGAAAATGGGGATAAATAAATGCTTAGTTCTTATACAGGTCTCAACTTGCCTCCCTGATAAAAACTGTCGTCAAAGCTAAATCACAGCCACAGGCATTTTCGGTGGATAAATTTTTGAGAAATAGAAGCATACATGCAGACTCGTGTCGCAAGTAATTGAAAGTAATAATTTATTTAAATAATGCGAGTCACCTTACCTTACAGTGGAAGTTTAAGTCTAACCTCACTACCATTGTCACTTAAAATCATTACCAACGTCGAAATAGTCTCTACCATTGTCTTTTAAGTCACTCCCGTTGTCACTTATGTCGCTACTGTTGTCAGTGACAATGCTCCAGCCCAGTAACCATGCGGCCTACAGCGTACCGGGATCTTCTTTGTACTCTCTGGCACCTTTGGGATCATTTATTGGATCTACATGAGGGATAAAATCTTTTGACGATTTCGTAGTGCAGTTATACCAGCGACTTAGCAAGACAAAAGCTGCAATTTAGTGACGAGTTACTAGTCTGCCCAACAAGAGCAATGCAGAGAAGATATGTGGTGAAATGACCATGGTAGTGAGTCTAATCACTACCATGGTCCGCAGTAAGCGTTACTTACGCAATGAACGTCGGACTGATTTGCAACAACATGGGCTACGGCGCATCAGAAGACGGCCGTTGTGCTTCAGCAAAACAGCCCTGCTTTATTTTAATTCTTCAATGTTAATCATGAACTCAGATCTGCCTGTAAGGCCGGATACAGCAGGGAAAATAGGAAAGCTACGGCTGTCCCCGAGCCCCAAATCCAGTTGAAGCTCTTTGCTTTCACCTGGCATCGCAGAAACACCATTTACAGTCACGCCGAATGCAGCGTCCTTACGGACAGTAAGCACTGCGTCCTGAAGCCCTGTAGCGATTGAACCATCCTTTTTACGCAGCTGGCTGGCATACAGAACAGCCAGAGGAGTATTGTCAGATGTTTTGAGAGAAGCATTGACAGCTAAGGTTTTCAGATTCTCTAGCCTGACGAGATTGTTTGGAAGGTAGTTAAATTCGACTGAGCTTTCTTTAACGTTGTTCATCTCATCTTTGGCCTGAACTGTGAGAGTGTATGTTTCGCCTTCATTAAGAGACGGAAAGATCTTGGGATAATTAGGTGCATACAGGTTGTTTCCCAGATTCACCCAAGACAATTCCACCGCATCAGAAACAGGGCCACCGCGAAGAGTCATACGGCTTAAGGATGGTTTAGTTAGAGCATCGGTGAGCTGTATACGGACGTTCTCCAGCCCATATACTGTTACGTTTTTGCTGATCGGTTTTCCTTCGTAGCTAATACTTACAGATGGTGCTGTATTATCAACGACAACAGTTTGATAAGGGAGGTTACCGGTATTGTTGAATGTATCTTGGGCATTAATTACCACGTTATAACTGCCTTCTGGTACCTCTTTCATGTTGAACTCATACGTGTAGTTCCCAGACGCCATATTTCTACCTGTTTGTTTGCCGGTTACGCTTATTTCTGCGTTGTTACGGTTTTTATCTGACAACCAAACTCGATTTACATAAACATGGTCGAAATATGAACCATCTCCAGGTTGATTCACGTAAACCTGGAGAATGTTGGTGGTTTCAATGTAATCAAATCCAGTGACGGAGGGACCCAGTGTATGCCAGGCTATATTCTCCCATATAGGGGCAAAGAAGGTTGCTTCGGTGGTTGACCTTACTTCATAGCCACTATGAAGATAGCCGGTAGTGCCATTTATAATATCCTGGGGCAAAGAGACGGTACAGGTTGTTGAGCCAGCTGGAATACTGCATGTTGCTCCGCCAGTGATTTTTTGATCATATGGCCTAGCCTGTACATTGAACCGGATATTAGTAAGTTTTATAGGCATATCAGATGCCTTGAACAGGTTCCAGTTTACGCTGTTGAACCATGTTCCATCAGCCTTTTGTCGTTCTATGGGTGAACTTCCCCAAGCCGGACTCTTTACAGAGGCAGGATCCCAGTTGAGCCAGCTGGCATACTGACCAAGATCTCCTCCAGACCATTGATATGTATTCACAGGTCTATAGTAGTTTCCATCTAAGGCACCCTGTGGCAGCTTAACTTCCACGTAGACATAGGTGGCATCTTCGGAAAGGACCTGTACTCCGCCATAGTTATTGGTAATGCTCATGCCACCATTTCGATATGGCTTCCAGTTAGTTCTTGGGATACGTATAACCAACTTGTAGGGGTTTTCCAGCACTGTAAGGCCTCGTTTAAACGGGACGTATCCCGAAGAAATGCCGGGTACAACACTGGTGCTTACACGTGAGTCATGAACTGCAAATGGCGTAAATTCTCCCATTTGATCGTCATATAAAAACCGCTGGGGAGGAATGTTAAGCGTATTTCCTGCCAGGTCCGTAACGATGAAATTGAAGGTGAATTCTTCATCAAGATCACTTGAGGGCATGCCAGCCTGGGTGTTCATATCTTTAATCCACGGATAGAACGCACGTTTATTGGCTGTGTCATAACTCAGGTTATTGTCGGAGACCACAGAACCATTACTTCGTTTAATGACAAGACGGATCTTGGCAATTCCACTAGCATCCTCAATACCGTCTGCAAATATAGAAAACTGGCCACTACCGCCTCGGCCCAACTCCCAAAGTGGCCCAGAAAGTACCATGTCGTAACCTGCGTTTTGACTCGGATAAATACTCTTATAGCGTGGAGGAGTTGTATCAACGATGAAATGATAAGTAGATGTGCTCACTACAGTCTGGCGAATATCCAGAGTTTCATTGACTACAGTAAAGGTCCCTTCTCCGAGCGCCGGTAGAACCATATCCTTTCCATAGTATTCTGTTCCATCGGCAGCAACGATACGATCTGCAACGCTCGTTTTGGTCGAGACGGAGGAATACATAACCTTTTTATCGCTGTCTCGTGTGACCGTCACTCGCTCGTACCGATCAAGACCCGATATCAAGTTCAGAGTCAAAACACCAGCGGGATTAAGATATGTTTGTGTTGCAGGCTTAATATTCCGAACAGCCTTATTGGTATCTGTAAATGAGTAGCTAAATACCTGAGCATGTGCCGAAGATACAGTAGCAAGGGCAGTTGCAACCATGCAGCCAATTAGAGTTTTACGCATATGATGCTCCGGGAATAGGTTATAGCCTTATTCTACGGATTCAGCCTACAAGGTCCGGTCGGATAAAGTGATAATTTGCCTGTTAAAAGAGACATCAAGTGAGAAAGCAACCAACGTACAGAATGCAAAATGGCGGCAGTGCATCTGGATGACGCAAAAGTAACTTTTTGTACCCACTTTTTTGGATTTTAGCCTTCAAAATGAGTATTCAACCAATCATAAAAGTAACTTTTGATAGACGCTGCTCCTTTATGTTTGCCAATTGTGCTGATATGTTTTTAAATTCAAGGAAGCGAGATTTTAAAAGCATCTGTTGAGTCAAATTTATGTAAAATAACAGGGTAACCATCACTTCTAGGTTGAGGAAACCCAATGTTATACATGCTCTTATGCTGTTTTCTGATGCTCAACAGTACATTCGTTATGTTCAGAGCAATGTCTGCAATAAGTAAAGGATCCGCTAAAGAAAACCGGTCTGAAATATCGCTGATAGTCCTAGCAACACTTGGAATTGCATCACCATTCATTGTCGCAATGATTACTATTAATGAAAGTATGACATCTAAAACAGTAACAGATTTTTCTTTGGGTGCTCAGTGGTCCGGAATGGTTTCAGCGGTAGCGCTAATGGGGTTATATGCTCGACGCGTTTGGAAAGAGAAGAAGTCCTTATTTACTGGCGCTTTCCTGGCCTCTTCCTTAATGGCCTTTATTTTTACTGACAGCCTTGTTTTCGTATCCCAGAAGGACACCGGCGTTCTGGCTACTTTCGTACTCGATAAAAACGCTGGAGATATTGATTGTAGTCGCCCGGCTATGATTGTCCATTACAGTAAAGGTGTTCCAACGGACTGGCGTTGCCCAACCAGTATCATGTTGATGGCGTATTCTTCATATCCTTTTTTACCTTGGCCTGAGTATAGCCATGGTACCAGCCAGTCTCTTACGGTTGTTATTGATACATTTATGGAAAACGCTGTTAATCTCAGTCAAAAATAATAAATAAACCTCTCTAGTGAGAGGTTTTATAAACCTGAGCCACCAATCTAATTAACTCTATATTTTTGTTTTAGCTTTTTTAAAGGTAGACTTACCGAATAAAACAGCAATTATAGAGCAAAGGCCTGGCGTTAGGACAAAAGCTAATAATGCACTGCCAAAACTTGTCATTTCAGGCACCACGAACCAGCTGATAGGCCACGTCAGGGCAGGTAAATTTAGCGGATCATAAAGCGCATGTAGAGCGCTTAACACACAGTAAAGTGCTAAAAAGCAAACTAGATAAACAACGATCCACATTTTAATTTGCTCAGCAATTTCAAATTTAGGACTGCCCATGCTTTACCTCAGTGGCTGAATATTGATGGTTAATATCTTTAATCACCCGTAAGCACTTAGTGCATACCTTAGTTCGATTTGTCTGCTTGTCCAGAGTGTATTTAACTTCAAGTTGACCTCCAGCATTAAGCAAAGTGAGCATCTCATCTTCTAACACGCTTCGGTAAATGGTCTTGTCCGAGAGTGTGCCCGGTAACGAGTACTCAACATAATTGTTTGAAACTCTTACCGATTTAGGGATTTTACCACTGAGCTGGATTTCATTCGTTGAAGGCATTACAGTTACTTTAATCACAGTTGCCGGTGACCAGAAATCCTGATAACGCACTTTATGAATTTTATCAGCTCTAAGGCCTAACCACACATTTCCGGCGATAAGAACAATAAGCAATCCATAAACTGATCGTCGAATGTTACGCCTTTTAATCACAATGTCCCCCATCCCTCAAATATCATTCTAAATAACTGCACCAGGATATCATGAGCGTAATTAAAAGAATTCTTCATAACCGGGGTTTTCAGTTGAGTTTGCGGACTCTTTACTTTGCGGTTTCTCGCCCTCTATTTGAGTATCCCTGACAGGTTTGGATTTACCCATGCTCCTCTGAAAGGTATCCATAACAAACTCAATATCTTCTTCTGGCAGGCTGGTGGGTTGGTTGCTCATAGGACTTCCTCTTGTTGAATACGTTCGGCGTACAGGATGCGAACCGAAACGGTCGTGTTTTCAAACTCGTTCTCAAAAACGTCCATCCATTCCGTCCGGAATTCTTCCCCCAGAAGGTTATCGAGCCCCTGAAGAGATAATGGAAGAACGGCTGCTAGAGATCCCCCGGCTGCGAGATGAGATGCAGCTGCCTGGAGATGCAGCCTGGCCCGGTTATCGGCAAAAGGTGGGTTCATCACGACATAATCAAACTTCTTCTGTTGATTAGACTTAGACCATGTGAGGAAGTCAGCTTCTGTCGTATCGTATCCCTTAGCCCGGGAGATAAGGCAATTCAAAGTATCAAGCTCGATGCCAGTAACGATCACACCGGCAGGGAATGATTTAAGCAAATCCGCATGGCCAATATTAGGCTCCAGGAGGGTATCCCCTTCCCCTGCACCGAGCAGGGAATATACATATTCGCTGATTCGGCAAGATGAAGGGTAAAACTGATGCGATACAATATCAGGCATCTCCCCTATCTGGCCGATGTAACGAATAACCTCACACGGATCATAGGAAAATGTCACATCGTATTTTGTTACTGTTGCCCCTAAGAACCGAAGGGTGTCAGCGGCAACACTCGAAGATTTGCGTTCGGCGAGAGACCCTAAAGATGTCCAGCAACTCCATTTATTGTCCCCGTCATTTTTAAACATTAGTTCAGAAAGCTGCATCCGGGTATCAAAGTCGATGCACTGCTTAAGTACAGGGAATGCCTCCAAAGATTTCTTGCTATGAGCCATGCGGTCGGCAGGTAATGCCAGCGGTACGATAGCTGATAAAATATTGTTAAGCCGCTCGGCGATATCAGGGTGGACGTCAATATGCATTGATCCATTTTTGTAAACCCTGAAACGAATACTGTTGCCATCGATGCAGATCCATTTTCTGAACCCCTCATGTTCGACCAACGCCTCAACCAATGATTTGGTGTTATGGATCGCCTTCACCTGTTCGCCACGGAAGAATGCGCATATAACGCGGAGCTCGCTCAGTGGTGAAATGCCAGACTCTTTAAAATCCACCCTTAATTTCTGCCAGGGGTATTTAGACGGCTCGCAAACTCCGGTAGTGATCATGCGGGTGGAGAACCCAAAAGCTTTGTTTGTCTTATGACTGCGGCTCAGAGACTGGAAGACGTCGTAAACCCTTTCTTTAATAAATTGATTGCGGTCATTAAGCAAAGCAACGACTGTGCCTACTACAGCGTCAGCTGTGAAATCAGGGATCACCTGAGGCGGCATAATATAGCGGTCGGCCGTAAACTGCTTATCCCATTCGTTACGTTTGGCATCCGACATGATAGGCAAAACATCAGTGAGTGCCATAACGCGTTTCCAGTATTCAGATCTCAGAGCGTTTTCCGCGAACAAGGCATCCGCTTCAGAGATACTGTGGTTGTAGCCTGAGAGATAAGAATAAAGTTTCTGGTGATTGTGGGTTTTGAACTGGACAGCCATGTGTTTCAACAAGCAGAGTTCATCATTATAGGACTCAACAAGATCCGCGATAATGCCGAGCTCTTTGCGCATATCTGGAAGAAATGTTTCAGAAGAGCTAACCACCAGGCTATGAGAGGTTGTTAAAGCCAGTACGCTGTGACCTGCATTATCGGGTTTAGCTTCAGAATCAAGAGATGACATTTTACCGGTCCTTTAGAAAAAACTTTTACCAGGATAGCAACGTCGCTCTGTAACCTAATAGGTTCAGTGACACGAAAAAGTTTTTTATGTCTCTGAATAAAACTTAAAGATGTCAACTCATAGAAAGAAGCAAAAAAAAAGCCCCGCATAAACGGGGCAAGAACGATACATGGAGGTTTAAAAAAGGCGGGCAAAAAGCCTGAATCCTTAATGACTCTGACAAAACCAACACTTTGCCAAAAGTAAATTATTCTGCGTCCGGCTGTGGGTCAGTATCCTGATCGGTCTCTTCCCCTGCCTTCTTAGCATTTTTTTTACGTGGGTATTTTGGCTTCTCACCATTAAGTTTTGCCTGACGATTCTCCGCACGGCGAAGCTGCTTGTTCTCTGATTCTGTGATCTCTTTTGAAAGATTTCTCAGCATCTCCAGAGTACTGCGGTTCAACGTAATGTTGATTTCTTCGTCAGCACTTGAATCTGTCATCTCCGGCAATTCAATATCCCCCAGTTTCTGTAATAAGCTGGTGGTGATGAGTTTGACGCCTTCTACGGCTTTTGTGGCAATAACCGGCGGAATCCGTGCTGGCTTGAAGTCTGAAGGTCTGACTCGTACCTGACCATGTTGGGTTTTTTTCACCGTGATGCCATTCGCATCGGCCTGCTCAAGTTCCGCGATCATCTTCTTGATACGTGAAATTGCTTCTGTTTCACCGAGCTCATCGATCAGTGAAAGCACGTTAACATACGAAATAGCGTCAGCATGAATCCATTTCTTGATAACAACAGAACAGGTTGTCAGGCGGATAAGAGAACTGATGGTCGTCGGGCTTTTATTTTCACGTTGAGCAATTCGTTCGAGTGACCAGCCAGCAAGAGAATGTAGGCGACGATAGGACTCGCCAAGCGCAACAGGAGAAAGCGCAAGACCACGGTTACCATCAATGGTCGCGAGCTCACAGCCAATTTCATCTTCTTTAATCTCAACGCAAAGGATTGTGATGTCATGATCTTCATCACATGCCATCATTGCGGCTTTTAAACGGCAGTGCCCCTGGCGAACAAAAGGTACCCCATCAATGACACGTACTCGGATAGGGTCTACATAGTCACCTCGAATGTAGGCATTCTTGATGTTGTAGATGTGTTCTTCAACCTCAGGGAGCTTATAGTAATCGTCACCCATTCCCATTTCGCGGGAGTTGAAGCCTGGCGTGACCTGAATTACTGAAGGGTGGATAGCCCATGCTTTCTGGTCACTTACTTCAGTACAAAGTTCAGGGTTTGCATCACGGAACTGTTTAAGCCCAGTGACGTAACGACCTGTGCCAGTAACTACTGAAAAGGCAACATGGGCCGTTTTAAAGACCTTGTCATTAGCTTGCTGTGTAGGTTCTGTCAGTAAAACACTCATAGGGGCTCCGTTACATTTTTCTGCTTACTTTCTGCGTAGCGGGGATACTACCGAAAAAAAAATCCATAATTTTTCGCAAAAAAGGTACTTTTTGAGCCTATTCTGATTTTTCACAAAAAAAGAGGGCTCCCCATTTCTTGTGATGGCATCAAAATCGCTTCATAAACAAAGACATAAATCCAAAACATAAAGTTCAGGTATCAGTGAGGAAAAATCTTATAAATCCGCAATGCTGAAAGTCAAAACTGTGCGTCTTAAACAACTTTTTTTTGCTCCCTAAGTTATTAGTTAAAGCCCGTGGTTAGGTACGATACCAGCACCTAAATTTCTCTCTCAGGTATAGACACTTTGACTCGACATCTCAGACACATGCCGATAATCAAATGGGCTGGTGGAAAAACGAAACTGATGCCTTTCATCAGCCATCACTACCCACACGATCATAGTTGCCGGTGGGTAGAACCCTTTATAGGCGGTGGTGCCGTTTTTCTGAACATGTTTGCACAAAATGCATTGCTTGCAGATAGCAATCCAGACTTGATCAACCTATACAGGACTATTCAAAGACAGAAAACTAACTTTATAAATCAGGTCCAAAACCTAGCGGATAAAACCTTTGTCGAAAAGGACTACTATGAGATGAGGGACCGTTTCAACAAAACCTGTATTTCTGGTCAACCGCTTCAAAGAGCGGCTTTGTTTTACTCCCTGAATCGCCTGGGCTATAACGGTATGTGCCGCTATAACTCAGAAAGAATCTATTCAGTGCCCTGGGGGAAACATACAGAACTGAAGCTTGACTTCAATAAAATAGACTACCTTTCATTTCGTCTTTCAGGTATTGAACTGATCACCGCTGGTTTTGAGGAGACTCTGGCCGCAACCGGCGAAGGAGATCAGATTTATTGTGATCCGCCATATGACAAAACAAGCAAAACTAGTTTTGTCAGTTACGATGGTAAACCGTTCAGCCAAAGCGACCACGTGCTGTTAGCAAATATGCTCGTTGACGCTCACAGAAAAGGCGCTGCTGTTGCGATATCAAATAGCCTGACACCATTCACTTTGGGCCTCTATGAAGAGCGTGGATTCGTCATACACAGACTCAGCGCTTACCGATCCGTAGGAAGTAAGCCAAATACACGGAAAACGGAAACAGAAATACTGGCCGTGCTGAAATAGAGTTAATTCTAATCAACGGGGCTAATCCATTCCTGAAAAGTTAATACCTCAGGGTGAGTTCGTTGAACATAAGGTATAAACTGAAGCTCTTCTATTCTCCGGTCGCCCCTCTTTCCTTCGCAAATAAATGAAATGAGTCCTTGCTGAGAAAGCCCAGTAAGGACGCTCATAAGTCTTATATTTAGAGTTTTAAGCTGTAAGTCGTTATTAATGTCCTCCACTTTATGAGAGCTCTGGCCTGAACGTTTAAGATACTCGTAAACCATGAAATTCGAATTTCGTCGTTTTAACAATTTTTCGGTTATGCATTCCTGAATGAAACCGCCAAGAGCATCTAAAAGCGGACTGAGAACTACCGGGAAAGTTAATGTGTAACTTTGAGAAGTTTTAGACAAAGTAAATGAATTTAGAAAGCTAAAGTTAAGTCTCTTTTTTGAATATGGAGCGTAAGCGACAAGAGTAGTTGACATAACAGTAAGTAAAGCTTCAAGATGTTCCACTGTTATTAATGTGGTTTTATCTGTATTTCTTAGATTATGGAAATCAATAAACGCTACTCTTGAACGGCTAAGCCAATCTTGTACTTTAATGTCGATAGAAAATTGCGATATATGATTTGAACATTCATTTTGGTTGATAGGGCATGCAGACGAAAGATGGTTATGGATTATCATGCATAGCACAAAAAAAGGAAATCGGCAGGCTGTGGGGCATTGAAAACCGGTTAAAGAAAGCTTAGACGTTTCATATGCGCTTACCGGAAAAGTAACTTTTCTTAACGTTGGCTTTGACGATGTTCTTGCATTTTTACAAATGAAACCGAGACCCAGATCATTGTGCATTTTAAAGTCCATCTCCATCATCACCTTTTAGCCTTAACTGTATGGTATTGGTATACAAAAAATTAAAAATTATAATTAATAAGATTATCATTTTTTTACTATTGAAAAGGTTGTGATAGAGGGGAATTTAAATGTAAAAGATTTATACTCGCAGATCTTTATGAGGGATAAAACCCATTGCGTAAGCAACAATATTACGTGAGTGAGTCCTAACGACAGTTTAAGTCTTGGCTCTATATTTAAGCAGTAAAACATTTAACTGTCTTGGAGTTTACTTAACTTAAAAACTGTTATTGCAGCATAATTTTTCGAATCAAAATCATAGAATTTTCTGACTTTTCCAGTCAAATGATAACGTTCACCCAATAAAATGTGATCCTGTTTATCGGCCGTTAAAGCGATCCCGTCATTTCTAACTTTACCAGTAAATGTAAAAAAATAACTCCCTTTACTTTTTGCGTACGCGGCCCTGACTTCAGTAAATGTTAGTTCAATGCTTATGACCTGGCCGATATTGTAGCTATGTTTTAAAATTTCTTGTTCATTTTCCGGAGTTTCAGACAACATCACATCAAAGGTTGTAAAGAAACAATCCAGCTGGCGTTCTGTCAAAAAACGGTTATTGTCTAGTTGCGCCAATATACTATTAGAAAACTTAGTGTTAGCCTTTTTTGCTTTCTCAATAAGTACGTGGTTTCTGGATTTCCATGCTTCGAGTGTTGGGTTAACACGCAGTTCCGGAATGTTATCGAGAAAGGTAATTGGCTCTAGTACCACTAATTTTTCAATAATGGGTCCAACTGTTTGCACCCCATGACACTTTTCACATACATCAGCCCCTTTGTGGCCTGTGCCCGCACATTCGTTACATTCTCTTTCGATAGGTGCATAATAATTTCCATCTCCGTTAAGGGATACATTCACTGAGGCTGGTACCATATGACCATCAAGAGTAAAGAAAAGAGATTTCATTTTCGAAACACCTCCAAACGTGCCTCTACGATTGCTACAGCTTCTTTCACAGTTTTTTCATAGTGGTCATGCCCTTCAGGAAATTGGTCAAAACGTTTACCGTGTTCTAACTCTTCCATGTTGCGTTTAAGGACTTCATGAGTTAGAAGCAAATCATTATAATTATCGATAAGAGTCAGCTTTATAGGTTTAATCACTCAACTAATCCTCGGTTTTTTATTCCTTAAGGAGATCTCGAATTTCCAGAAGCTCTTCTAATTTTGGTTTAGAAAGAATGATTGCTGTATTTTCGTCGTTAAGTAAAGACAATAAAATATTTAGCTTTTCATCATTCAAGATTATTTGAACACCATCATCAGAAAATATTACATTTTTACTATCAACATTTTTGAACAAGTGTGCACTATCTCTACCAAATTTTAGTTCTGTTTGAGTATTCGTTATAGATTCCGTATGTGTACTTTCCACAAGCTCAAGAAATTCAGATTTTAGCCGTTCTGTTTTCTTATGCGAGAGGCGCTTAATACCCAAAGTCTTACGTGTGACTGCCGAATTTTTCTTTTCTGGTCCGCCTTTATTTAAGGTGTCTGGTCCTGCTCCAGCTGCATTGTGTTCAGGTATGCCTACAATTTTGCTCGTTGTAGTCTCAATATTCTTAACGCCAGGTAAGAAACCTTCTATATGTTTTAAAACCATTTTGTGATCGTTGGAATATTTTAACATTATTTCAATGGCGAGCGTTTTTTTGATTAGATTTAGGCTAATCAAACGTTGAAGCTCTAATGGCATATCAAGGATTTTTAGCATATTACGAATTGCGGTAGTTGATCGTTGATATCGCATTGCTAGTTCTTCAACCGAATACCCGAGACTAACAGCATGAGCTAATGCATGAGCTTGCCCAACCGGATTTAGCCCATTGCTTCTGTTACCATCGAGGTTCTCAAGGTATTCTTCAATTTCGTTTTTATAATCGATTAAGATAACAGATAATTTTGGAATATTAGCACCTTCAGAAATTGCTAATTTTAAGCCATGAAAACGAGTATGACCTTGACGAACTAAATATTTACCTTTTCTTTTTACGACCTTGATCATATCAACCTGCCTTCCTTCCTTAAAGGCTTGTTTGATTGACACAATCATCGATTTGACAGGTTCTTGTTCGTAACACAAATCTCCGATTACCGCCTCTCGGGGATTAAATCCCTTTTCAATTTCAACTAGATTAGTATCCACTTCAATGACTGTATGTTTGCTGTTGTTCATATCTTCCTCCTGTTTACTACATGATACATGAACCTCAAATTTGCCAAATAGGGCTGATACATCTAAAAGGTAAACTCAAAAAATTTGCTTAATAAAATTAAAATAAAAACTGTCTTGAATAAAACAATGATAGTAAACCCACTTTCATTTCCGTTTGCGATCTGTAGATATTGATAAAGGAGCGCTATTCCTTGTTTTATATGGACTTATCATTGTTTTCAACAGGTTAGATCAATTCTTTAGATCACTAAAGATCAATAGAGTTCAAGTAAAGATCACGGCATCTTTAACTCATTGATTATAGTAACTTTATGAAAGGATCCGGCATTCGGATGCATGCGAAAAGCATTTGAATGAATAAGGAAGGCATTTACTGGAATGCTTATGGCATTTAGGTAAATGCGTAAAAAGCATTTGCAAGAATATGTTATAAACAGTTTGCCAAATGAAAATCTTATCACCGACGAGTTAAGTTA
>NZ_CP091321.1:0-123729 GCF_021725435.1 Enterobacter sp. JH25
GTGGATAAATCCTCCGGTGAAGTCGTAAATCTCACTCCTAATGCCAGTAATACAGTGCAGCCAGTGGCACTGATGCGGCTCGGAGTGTTTGTCCCTACTCTCAAATCACTGAAAAACAGTAAAAAGAACACGCTTTCGCGTACTGATGCGACGGAAGAACTGACGCGTCTATCTCTCGCCAGAGCCGAAGGGTTTGATAAGGTGGAGATCACCGGTCCCCGCCTGGATATGGATAATGACTTCAAGACCTGGGTAGGGGTGATCCATTCCTTTGCACGCCATAAGGTTATCGGCGATAAGGTTGAACTGCCGTTTGTTGAGTTCGCCAAACTCTGTGGGATCCCCTCCAGTCAGTCATCACGCAAGCTCCGGGAGCGTATCAGCCCCTCGCTAAAACGTATCGCGGGTACCGTGATCTCGTTTTCCCGCACGACCGAAAGTCACACCAAAGAGTACATCACACACCTGGTGCAGTCGGCCTACTATGATACGGAGAAGGATATCGTCCAGTTGCAGGCCGATCCGCGCCTCTTTGAACTCTACCAGTTTGACCGGAAAGTGTTACTGCAGCTCAAGGCCATCAATGCCCTGAAACGCCGGGAGTCCGCCCAGGCCCTTTATACCTTTATAGAGAGTCTGCCCCGGGATCCGGCACCGATATCTCTGGCGCGTCTGCGGGCCCGCCTGAACCTGAAATCCCCTGTGTTCTCGCAGAACCAGACGGTGAGGCGTGCCATGGAGCAGCTCCGGGAGATTGGCTATCTGGATTACACGGAGATCCAGCGGGGACGCACTAAACTCTTCTGCATTCATTACCGGCGGCCCAAGTTAAAACCACCGCATGATGAGAGTGCTGAGAACCCTCAACTGCCAGCCGCACCGGGTGATGTGAGTCCGGAGATGGCTGAGAAATTGGCGCTTTTAGAGAAACTTGGCATCACGCTCGATGACCTGGAAAAACTCTTCAAATCCCGCTGAACATAAGCTGTAGTGAGTAACACCTCTCTGTTTACTTGCTACAGCTTATATTGCTGCCTCTGGTGAGTGTCCTGCTCACTACAGCTTATATAAGCGGTGATGAGTGCGGCTCATGTCTGAGGCCCGTGCTTCCTGAGCAACAAACTTCCACCATTGTTTTTCTGCAGTTGCCGCAGCCCTGCGGACTTATTGCATCAGGCTTCCACATATCACAATCTGCTTACTCCAGCTTATGTTGCCTGCTACAGCTTATTTCACTCACTACAGCTTATATAAACTGTGGCGAGTGACGTTGTCACGTCAGAGGGGGAAGTGTCCGGAGGATCTGCGCGGCATCATGCCCGTCACCGGTGAACGGCACGGCTAGTGTGGCCGCCATATCCAGCGCAAACACTCTGGTATATACCTCCATCGAGCGCGGATCCTTGTGGCCGGCCAGCGCCTGAATCACTTTCCGGGGCTGGCGGTGATAGAGCATATGCATGATATAGCTGTGCCGGAAGGTATGGGGCGTTACCGGAATTGAAAAATGGACCCCGTCAGCTTCGGCCCGCTTAACGGCCTGCTTCAGCCAGTTACGCATGGTTTCATCGGTGACGGCCCACAGCGGTTCACGCCGGCGGGGACGGGTGGTGACCATCCAGCTCGCCATCTGCCTGACATAGCTTATATCGGTCAGCGGGACCAGGCGGACCTCATCTTTCGGTGGGGCCCGCGTCGGGCCCGTACTTTTTCAGACAGTACCCGCACAAAGGGTCGCAGACCATCGAGATCAAATGACTCCGGGGTCAGCGTCCGGGCTTCTCCGATACGGATACCGGTGTTCCACATGGTGGCGAACAGCATGTGATGGCGCTGGTCGGGCATATACCAGAGGAGGGCACTCACTTCCGGAGCCAGCAGATAAGCCGGGGTGGCACCGGTGGAGGTGGCCATGCGTCGTAATGCCACGGCGGTCGCAAAATCAACGCCCGGGGCGATCGGCAACAACGAAACGCGTTCTGGTGAATTCTGCAGGGGAATGACGTTGTTCATCGGCTATTTTTCACGTAGCGCACGCACTTTTTATGGATACAGGTATTTTGCACCTGACCGGCCGATCCTGCCATGACAATAAATCGCAGCGCGCGGATCCTTTTATTGTCTTATCCCGCATTATTGCGGGTAAAACCAAATGCGTAAAGGATCCTTTTTCAACATAGATCCACGTTAAAGCCAGTCATGACGCGGCCTGAGGGCTGTTTTACGGTTTTTGGGAGAAATGGGGTAATGCCAGGACATACATGATCGGACCATAATGAGAATGGAGCAGAGAAGAAGAGGATGCGCTACGTGAATTCTGACCTTGGTACACCCCTGTAACCCTGTCAGTTTTCACGTAGCGCAATGTGGTAACTGACTATTGCCAGTTGATATGACGGCCGGCATTCTGATGCTGACTTAATATACGGATAATAGGTAATGCTGCCAACTTATTGATTTAGGGAAGGTGCGAACAAGTCCCTGATATGAGATCATGTTTGTCATCTGGAGCCATGGAACAGGGTTCATTATGAGTCATCAACTTACCTTCGCCGACAGTGAATTCAGCAGTAAGCGCCGTCAGACCAGAAAAGAGATTTTCTTGTCCCGCATGGAGCAGATTCTGCCATGGCAAAACATGGTGGAATGACCTGCTCCCCGTTGATTAGTACACCCCGATGTTAGTAATGTCTTCATAAGCCACATGAGGACATCCCCATGAAGAAGCGTTTTTCCGACGAACAGATCATCAGTATTCTCCGCGAAGCCGAAGCTGGGGTACCCGCCCGTGAACTCTGCCGCAAGCATGCCATTTCCGATGCCACGTTTTACATCTGGCGTAAGAAGTATGGCGGTATGGAGGTGCCTGAAGTTAAGCGCCTGAAGTCGCTTGAGGAAGAGAACGCCAGACTCAAGAAGCTGCTTGCCGAAGCCATGCTGGATAAAGAGGCGCTTCAGGTGGCTCTTGGGCGAAAGTACTGACGACAGACCAGAAGCGGGAAGCCGTGATGTTGATGTGTGATGCGACCGGTCTGTCGCAACGTCGTGCCTGCAGGCTTACAGGTTTATCCCTGTCGACCTGCCGCTATGAGGCTCACCGTCCGGCTGCTGATGCGCATTTATCAGGGCGCATCACTGAGCTGGCACTGGAGCGCAGGCGTTTTGGCTACCGTCGTATTTGGCAGTTGCTGCGCCGTGAAGGGCTTCATGTTAATCATAAGCGCGTGTACCGGCTTTATCACCTCAGTGGCCTGGGCGTAAAACGCAGAAGACGTCGTAAAGGGCTGGCAACAGAACGTCTGCCGCTGCTCCGTCCGGCGGCGCCCAATCTGACCTGGTCGATGGATTTCGTCATGGACGCACTTTCCACCGGTCGCAGGATCAAGTGTCTTACCTGCGTCGATGATTTCACAAAGGAATGCCTGACGGTCACTGTTGCCTTTGGGATTTCAGGCGTTCAGGTCACGCGTATTCTGGACAGCATTGCACTGTTTCGAGGCTATCCGGCGACGATAAGAACTGACCAGGGGCCGGAGTTCACTTGCCGTGCACTGGATCAATGGGCCTTTGAGCATGGTGTTGAGTTGCGCTTAATCCAGCCGGGCAAGCCAACGCAGAACAGATTTATTGAGAGCTTTAACGGACGATTTCGCGATGAATGTTTGAATGAGCACTGGTTCAGCGATATCGTTCATGCCAGGAAAATTATTAATGACTGGCGGCAGGATTATAACGAATGCCGCCCGCACTCCACGCTGAATTATCAGACACCGTCTGAATTTGCAGCGGGCTGGAGAAAGGGTCATTCTGAGAATGAAGATTCCGACGTTACTAACTGAGTGTTGTATCTAATCGTGGGGGCAGGTCAATGCTCTGTACGAAATCTCCTCCATGCGTCTGTTTGCCCGGTTATCCCTGGATAGCGCCTTGCCGGACCGCACCACCATCATGAATTTCCGCCACCTGCTGGAGCAGCATCAACTGGCCCGCCAATTGTTCAAGACCATCAATCGCTGGCTGGCCGAAGCAGGCGTCATGATGACTCAAGGCACCTTGGTCGATGCCACCATCATTGAGGCACCCAGCTCGACCAAGAACAAAGAGCAGCAACGCGATCCGGAGATGCATCAGACCAAGAAAGGCAATCAGTGGCACTTTGGCATGAAGGCCCACATTGGTGTCGATGCCAAGAGTGGCCTGACCCACAGCCTGGTCACCACCGCGGCCAACGAGCATGACCTCAATCAGCTGGGTAATCTGCTTCATGGAGAGGAGCAATTTGTCTCAGCCGATGCCGGCTACCAAGGAGCGCCACAGCGCGAGGAGCTGGCCGAGGTGGATGTGGACTGGCTGATCGCCGAGCGTCCCGGCAGGGTAAAAACCTTGAAGCAGCATCCACGCAAGAACAAAACGGCCATCAACATCGAATACATGAAAGCCAGCATCCGTGCCAGGGTGGAGCACCCATTTCGCATCATCAAGCGACAGTTCGGCTTCGTGAAAGCCAGATACAAGGGGTTGCTGAAAAACGATAACCAACTGGCGATGTTATTCACGCTGGCCAACCTGTTTCGGGCGGACCAAATGATACGTCAGTGGGAGAGATCTCACTAAAAACTGTGGATAACGCCTTAAATGGCGAAGAAACGGTCTAAATAGGCTGATTCAAGGCATTTACGGGAGAAAAAATCGGCTCAAACATGAAGAAATGAAATGACTGAGTCAGCCGAGAAGAATGTCCCCGCTTATTCGCACCTTCCTTAGCCGGCGTAATCATGCTGTTACTGCTGGTCATTAAGGCAAAAGTTCAGCCTTTCATTGCACTGTTGCTCGTCAGTCTGGTCGTTGCACTAGCCGCGGGGATCCCGGCGGGTGACGTCAGCAAAGTCATGATCGCCGGAATGGGAGGTGTTCTCGGCTCCGTCACGATTATTATCGGCCTTGGCGCAATGTTAGGGCGGATGATAGAGCATTCTGGCGGTGCTGAATCTCTGGCCAACTATTTCAGCCAAAAACTGGGAAGTAAACGCACCATTGCTGCACTCACCCTGGCCGCATTTTTCCTGGGTATTCCCGTGTTCTTTGATGTCGGGTTTATTATTCTGGCACCGATTATTTACGGTTTTGCCAAAGTAGCCAGGCTGTCCCCACTTAAATTTGGTTTGCCGGTCGCCGGGATTATGCTGACCGTTCACGTGGCGGTACCTCCTCATCCAGGCCCGGTAGCCGCCGCAGGGTTACTCCATGCAGATATTGGCTGGCTGACCATTCTCGGTATCGCCATTTCCATTCTGGTCGGTATTGTCGGCTACATTGCAGCCAGAATGATCAATAAACGTCAGTACGCGCTGTCCGTTGACGTGCTGGAACAGATGCAACTGACTCCCGCGGCCAGTTCCGGGGAAACCACGAAAATCAGTGACAAAATGAGCCCCCCAGGTGTGGCGCTGGTTACCGCTCTGATTGTCATTCCAATTGCCATTATTATGGCCGGAACCGTGTCTGCCACGTTAATGCCGGCATCGCATCCGCTGTTGGGCACGCTACAACTGCTTGGCTCCCCGATGGTGGCGCTGATGATTGCGCTGATACTGGCATTCTGGTTGCTGGCTTTACGTCGGGGCTGGGGTTTACAACATACCAGCGACATTATGGGGTCGGCGCTACCCACTGCAGCAGTTGTCATCCTGGTGACGGGGGCGGGGGGCGTATTTGGTAAGGTTCTGGTGGAGTCCGGCGTGGGTAAGGCCCTTGCCAGTATGCTCCATATGATGGACCTGCCTCTGTTGCCTGCCGCCTTTATCATTTCACTGGCTCTCAGGGCATCACAGGGCTCAGCGACAGTGGCTATTCTTACTACCGGTGGGCTACTTTCTGAAGCTGTTGTGGGGCTAAATCCGATCCAGTGCGTGCTGGTTACACTGGCTGCCTGCTTTGGCGGACTTGGGGCATCACATATCAACGACTCTGGTTTCTGGATCGTGACCCGATACCTGGGATTAAGTGTGGCAGATGGACTGAAAACCTGGACCGTATTAACCACGATCCTCGGCTTCACAGGCTTCCTGATTACCTGGGGCATATGGGCAGTGGTTTAGCGTCAGTAAAAATCAGACACCAGTCAGAATTTTCACGCCCTGACCAGGAATGGTGAGGGGATGGGCATTCCGGTCACAGTCACCGCTGGTGAGCCACATCGCTTTACCTTTGCAACCTGATGTCTGCTCAAAACTTGTTTTTGAGCAGACGACGGGTTGGGCAAGCCCACCGGGCGCGTCAGGCCGTTATCAAAGGACTCACACTGACCCTTTCAGCATGGCCACCGCATCCGTCTCCGGCATCTGAAACTGCACCCGGTGCCGCGCCGCCACGTCCAGTGCAAACACCTTCGTGTACACCTCTGTCGAACTGACTGACTTGTGGCCCATCAGGCTCTGCAGCACCTTCAGCGGGATACCGGCGTACAGCATATGCATGGCGTAGCTGTGACGGAACGTATGCGGTGTCACCGGCACGGAGAACATCACGCCGTCGACCGCAGCGATTTCAACCGCTTCATTCAGCCAGGTCCGGACCGTCCGGTCGGTGATCTCCCAGATGCGGGCCTTCTCCGTTCTGCCGGTGCGTTTATTCTTCCGCTCAAGCGGGATCTTCAGCGTGGCAACCATCATCTCCAGCTGGCTGACATACTGCTGATCAGAAAGCGGTACCAGGCGATGCGCCTGACTGCCTGCAGGGGCACGGCCTGCCGTTCTGGCTGCTTTCTCCGTGCGCTGTTTCAGGGTGGCCAGTTGCACAAACGGATAAGGCGGCGCGAGCGAAAAATCCCCCCTTGTCAGGGCCAGGGCTTCGTTGATGCGTGCCCCGGTGTTCCACAACGTCGCCAGCAGCATTTTACGGTGCAGGTCCGGCACATAGTGGAGCAGGGCACTCACTTCCGGGGCCAGCAGGTATTTCGGCAGTTCATCCTGCACCAGCGCCATCTGACGCAGGACCAGCGCGGCCGGATAATCAATGGCCACCGGCAGATGAACGGGCTGAACCGGCGAATGCAATGCCGGTCGCTGTACCGGCAGGTTACTGTTCATCCCGTTCTCCGTTGCCCTGCACCGGGCCATCAGTATCCGGAGCCATCCGCCAGACGGCCCCGCCGAACTCGGTTCCCCCGACCACCTGCGACCATTCGTCACTGCAGGCCAGGCTTTTCGCCACCACCGCAAAATCCACATGGCTGAGCGGGGTGTCGCCACGCTCGCCAGGCGTTTCCAGGACCAGACCATCCGGTACCACCGGGCCGGGCGTGCCGGCCAGTCTGGCAGAGCGGCGCCAGAAACTGCGGATACAGCCCCCCTGTCTCAGGACACTGAGCAGCACCTGTTCGCTGATCCGCATGTCAGATCCCCCGGAACATCAGGTTGATGGCGTTCTGGATGTCATTCTCCAGGTGGCTGAGATCGGCCACTTCTTCCCCGATGACAGTGGCCGGCACACTGGCCATATCCGTGGTCATCAGACGATAAGGGTCACCTCCGACTGACACCACCGGATAAAGCTCACGCGAGACTTTGTCGGACAGCAGGCGGGCGCTGACCAGCGGGATCACCATCCGGCGTCCCGGGGTGTCAATAATGTCACTCTGCACGTCGACGAACAGACGGTAGCGGCTTTCTCTTTTATAGGCGTAAACCTTAAACTGCATATCACCAATCCCTGTTTTCGTCAGCAAACGATCCGTTAGCCTCGATAAAGCTGGCCACCTCAGCCATACCTTCCCGGTTTTCTTCCTGCCAGCGTTCGGCGCGCAGACGGCGGGCTTCGTTCTGCATGGTCGTACTGACCAGACCGGAGATATTTACGTCGTATGCCTTGAGCAACTGATAGCTGTCGCTGTCCACTGTCACTGTAATACGCTGCTTCACAATGCACCTCTTTTTTACATACTTCAGGTATGCCATAAAGTATACATTCTGCTGAAGCAAAAATCTGCTCCGCTCTGTGAATACTGTAAACCGGCTTACAGTGACTGAGTTAACTGTACACTGCTGTTATAGACATACCTCGCATATGCATTTTGATGCGCATCTTATTGATGCCGGATTTCGCCCCTTATAACGAATACTGTTAGCCAGCCACTAGTAACCTAATCATATTTTACACATAGCAACTTTCACCAGATGCAATTACAACTCAACTTATAAAAACACCCCTGAATTACCGGATGGCAGTTTTCTGGTGATCCGATTTCTGGAGTATTTAAGACTTTCCGGAAGTGTACCACGGTCAGGGAATAAGCGAAGCGCTGTTTTCCGCTGCTGCGCGCCGGGTCACGGGGCAGGGTGAAAACACAACATGTGGCAGAAGATTCAGC
The DNA here is from genome assembly GCF_021725435.1 of Enterobacter sp. JH25. NCBI lineage: Bacteria > Pseudomonadati > Pseudomonadota > Gammaproteobacteria > Enterobacterales > Enterobacteriaceae > Enterobacter > Enterobacter sp. JH25. The sequence continues at coordinate 8,369 of NZ_CP091321.1, forward strand.
TGATGGCGTGGCACATCTTGTGTTTCTGTGCCGCCGCGCGCCGGTGCGTTTCCGGAGGATCCGAAACTTACTTTTTTCGGATCTCAGGAGAAATGAAGAATGATTTGTGCTGAAAATGCAATACTAATGATAGATTTTGAACCCAATCGCATTATTGCATAATTAGCATCAATAATAGAAACTTTTACATAAATGACAATAAAGAAGCGAGATTCTTATTTTCCATGTTAATTATAAGCCTTTGTAGAAAGCGAGACGGTAGAGAACTTGTGCAACTAAGAATAAACTGTCCCGACCCTTCCAGGGAGCTGGAGTGTTCAGATGTACGACAGAGCCCTGTGCCTTTTGCATTAAAAAATTAAAGGACTGAACATGGCGACCACAGTAATAGCTGCCTGGTAATGACTCCAACTTATTGATAGTGTTTTATGTTCAGATAATGCCCGATGACTTTGTCATGCAGCTCCACCGATTTTGAGAACGACAGCGACTTCCGTCCCAGCCGTGCCAGGTGCTGCCTCAGATTCAGGTTATGCCGCTCAATTCGCTGCGTATATCGCTTGCTGATTACGTGCAGCTTTCCCTTCAGGCGGGATTCATACAGCGGCCAGCCATCCGTCATCCATATCACCACGTCAAAGGGTGACAGCAGGCTCATAAGACGCCCCAGCGTCGCCATAGTGCGTTCACCGAATACGTGCGCAACAACCGTCTTCCGGAGCCTGTCATACGCGTAAAACAGCCAGCGCTGGCGCGATTTAGCCCCGACGTATCCCCACTGTTCGTCCATTTCCGCGCAGACGATGACGTCACTGCCCGGCTGTATGCGCGAGGTTACCGACTGCGGCCTGAGTTTTTTAAATGGCGGAAAATCGTGTTGAGGCCAACGCCCATAATGCGGGCGGTTGCCCGGCATCCAACGCCATTCATGGCCATATCAATGATTTTCTGGTGCGTACCGGGTTGAGAAGCGGTGTAAGTGAACTGCAGTTGCCATGTTTTACGGCAGTGAGAGCAGAGATAGCGCTGATGTCCGGCAGTGCTTTTGCCGTTACGCACCACCCCGTCAGTAGCTGAACAGGAGGGACAGCTGATAGAAACAGAAGCCACTGGAGCACCTCAAAAACACCATCATACACTAAATCAGTAAGTTGGCAGCATCACCAGCGAGTCAGCTTGGGAAGAAATGACCTGCTTATTCGCACCTTCCTTAGCAAAACAGAAAGCTGGCACTAAATAAAAATCCGTTTCTGCCGATACTGCCTCTGCGGGCTGTGCCTATTTCAGGCCAATGGACTCTCACCCGTTAAGAGATGGGGAAAATGAACTGGCAGCGCTTCAACAAAGTAAGTAGTTTTTCAGGAGAAACCAGTGGCATAGTAAAGAAAAATTTTATTATTACCGCGGCGTTGCTGAGCAGTCTCTTTCTGGCGGCAATAGTGAGTCTTTTATATATCGCGGATAATCTTAATAATAAAGCAGACGCGCGCAGCAGTTTACTTTTGCAAAAAGCCCTCACTAACCGGCAGGAAAAGATACGCACAAATTTAATGGATAATGCCGACTGGGGCGAAGCGTATAATAATTTGCACAAGCAGGTGAATGTTAAATGGGCATGGGACAGCCAGAACCTTGGTGAATCGCTTTACACGAATTACCAGTATGAAGGCGTATTTGTTTTGTCTCCCGCCGGGGAGACGCGTTATAGCGTCATTGAAGGAAATCTTGTCAGCCAGCCTTTCGAGAAATGGCTCAACCGGAACATCACCAAAGAACTTTTTAACGACCTCTCACAAAGCCAGGGTAAAGCCGTCTCACGCCTTATGATGACCAACGGGCAACTCACCTTACTGGCGGCGGCCCGGATCACGTCGGGAGACGATGAAAGCATCACGCCGGTGGCGGAAGATGCCTCGGTACTGATTTTCGCCGACGTGTTAACGCCCGTTAAACTGGAGAAAATGGGCAACGAATACGGCATTCATAATGCGCATACGTTCGGCAGAATGGAGCCACACCTGAAAGCCGACTACCGGGAAGCTCAGCTTATTTTACCCATTGATAATGGCGATGTTCTGATTGAGTGGCGAAGCGACGATCCGGGCAGAGCGCTGATGAACCGGGAGCTGCCGTTAATCATCATTCTGATGTTATCGACCATTGCATTTACCTGGTTGATGCGGCGTGGTGCGTTAATCAAAGCGCAAATTAATGACGAAAATGTTTCCCTGCTTGAGCAAAGCCGACAAGCGCTTACGGCAAGTGAACGACGCTTTCGCGACGTCATTGAAGCCACCACCGACTGGATTTGGGAAGCGGACAGCGAGGCACGGCTAACGTGGTTATCCGACCGTTTTTCCGGCGTTACCGGTCATCATTCTGACGACTGGCTTGGGCGGAACATGTTGGATTTCATCCACAGCGACAAAATCCTTTTTCATCACTGGCTGCTGAATCCGCAGACGAGCAGTAATTACACGCTCAAAAAGGCCCGCTATTTCTCAGATCAGGGCCATCAGCGTTACTGCAATGTGGTGGCGAAGCGCGCCATTATGGATGATGGTTCTATGGGCTTTCGCGGTACGGTGACCGATGTCACTCTGGAAGTGGAGGCGCAGGAGCGTGCCGAGTATTTATCGCGGCATGATGAATTAACCGGCCTGCCAAACCGGGTCAGAATGAAAGAGTTTCTGGAAGGTGAGCTGCGTTCTTTACCCGATCCGGATCATCCCCTGGCCATGATCAGCCTCGACCTGGATAAATTCAAACCGGTAAATGATTTATTCGGCCACAATGCGGGCGATGCGTTACTCAATGAAGTCGCCAGCCGGTTGCGGTCCTGTACCCGTAAAATCGATCTGGTTGCCCGGCAGGGCGGAGATGAGTTTATCCTTATTCTGCCGGATATTTATGTGCGTAAAGACATAGAGACGCTCTGCCAGCGCATTGCCAGTGAAATAAGCCGGCCTTTTATCGTTAACGGCAATGAAGTGTATATCAGCGTGAGTATGGGGATTGCACTGGCGCCTCAGGATGCAATGAACGCCAGCGATCTGATTCGGTTATCCGATATCGCATTGTATAAAGCGAAAAATACCGGTCGCAATAACTGGGTGTTTTACGAACCCAACATGGGCGAGTACTTAATTCAGCGCCGGGAAATGGAAAAAGAGTTTCGTGAAGCGTTATGCACAGACCAGTTTCAGCTGGTTTATCAGCCCCGTTACGACATTGAAACCTCGCGTATCGCTGCTGTCGAAGCACTGGTTCGCTGGCAGCATCCGCGTCTCGGTTTACTGATGCCGGATCAGTTCATCCCGCTTGCGGAAGAGACGGGCCTGATCGTTGCCATGAGTGATGTGGTGCTGGAGAAAGCCTGTAAAGATATGGTGCATCTCTCGCCCGATTTGGTTATTTCGGTCAATATTTCGGCGGTGGAGTTTAATACCCGTGGCCTGGCGAAACGGGTAAAGGCTGCGCTGCAAAAATCGGGGCTTAAACCGTCCCGGCTGGAGTTAGAAATTACCGAAAACGTGACGATTTCCAATCCGGATATCACGCTGGAAACCATGAAGCAGCTGAAGGATATCGGCGTACGCTTTTTGATTGATGACTTTGGAACCGGCTACTCGGCATTAAGCTATCTGAAACGCTTCCCGTTCGACGGAATAAAGCTGGATAAATCTTTTGTGTTCGCCATGGAGGAATCGGAAAACGCCAAAATCATCGTTGAGAATATTATCGGCCTTGGCAAAGCCTATTCGCTGGCTGTCACCGCTGAAGGCGTGGAAACGGCGGAGCAGTTGAAAAGGCTTAAACAATATCACTGTGACGAGGCGCAAGGGTATTTCATCGGGAAGCCTGTCGCGCTTGATGCGTTAAATTTGGCACTGTTGCAAAGTTAGCGATGAGGCAGCCTTTTGTCTTATTCAAAGGCCTTACATTTCAAAAACTCTGCTTACCAGGCGCATTTCGCCCAGGGGATCACCATAATAAAATGCTGAGGCCTGGCCTTTGCGTAGTGCACGCATCACCTCAATACCTTTGATGGTGGCGTAAGCCGTCTTCATGGATTTAAATCCCAGCGTGGCGCCGATTATCCGTTTCAGTTTGCCATGATCGCATTCAATCACGTTGTTCCGGTACTTAATCTGTCGGTGTTCAACGTCAGACGGGCACCGGCCTTCGCGTTTGAGCAGAGCAAGCGCGCGACCATAGGCGGGCGCTTTATCCGTGTTGATGAATCGCGGGATCTGCCACTTCTTCACGTTGTTGAGGATTTTACCCAGAAACCGGTATGCAGCTTTGCTGTTACGACGGGAGGAGAGATAAAAATCGACAGTGCGGCCCCGGCTGTCGACGGCCCGGTACAGATACGCCCAGCGGCCATTGACCTTCACGTAGGTTTCATCCATGTGCCACGGGCAAAGATCGGAAGGGTTACGCCAGTACCAGCGCAGCCGTTTTTCCATTTCAGGCGCATAACGCTGAACCCAGCGGTAAATCGTGGAGTGATCGACATTCACTCCGCGTTCAGCCAGCATCTCCTGCAGCTCACGGTAACTGATGCCGTATTTGCAGTACCAGCGTACGGCCCACAGAATGATGTCACGCTGAAAATGCCGGCCTTTGAATGGGTTCATGTGCAGCTCCATCAGCAAAAGGGGATGATAAGTTTATCACCACCGACTATTTGCAACAGTGCCGACCAAATGATACGTCAGTGGGAGAGATCTCACTAAAAACTGGGGATAACGCCTTAAATGGCGAAGAAACGGTCTAAATAGGCTGATTCAAGGCATTTACGGGAGAAAAAATCGGCTCAAACATGAAGAAATGAAATGACTGAGTCAGCCGAGAAGAATTTCCCCGCTTATTCGCACCTTCCTTAACAGACCAGTATAATTCTTGAAAGGCTTGTATTTTCCAAACGTGGAAATCCGAAAAGGTTTAGATGATATCAAGTCCAGCCCGGAATCTCAGTGAGATAAAAGGATATGATTGTCTGATACCTGATACTGACCATTTCACGGACAGAAACTGAGTAACAGTTCATATAGAAAATTCCTTAACAAAAATGAGGCATATTTACCCCCTTATTTGTCGTTTTGTTCATGACAATAGACGCTATCCTACTGGAACCCTGACGTACACAGAACCAGGATACTATTATTCGACCATTTTTCCCCCGTGAGAAATGGTCTTTTTTTCATTAACTTGCCATTACCCCGATGAATTTGAAGCCCAGAATACCGGTGCATTAAGTCCTAAAAATAACGATTACCTACACATACCTCACATTTGTTACATTGCACAACAATTAAGCAACGTGGCTATCTGAACCATAAGCTGGTATGATATTTGCACACTGATGAATACATAACATCAGACAGTTGGTGATGCTGCCAACTTACTGATTTAGTGTATGATGGTGTTTTTGAGGTGCTCCAGTGGCTTCTGTTTCTATCAGCTGTCCCTCCTGTTCAGCTACTGACGGGGTGGTGCGTAACGGCAAAAGCACTGCCGGACATCAGCGCTATCTCTGTTCTCATTGCCGTAAAACATGGCAACTGCAGTTCACTTACACCGCTTCTCAACCCGGTACGCACCAGAAAATCATTGATATGGCCATGAATGGCGTTGGATGCCGGGCAACCGCCCGCATTATGGGCGTTGGCCTCAACACGATTTTCCGCCATTTAAAAAACTCAGGCCGCAGTCGGTAACCTCGCGCATACAGCCGGGCAGTGACGTCATCGTCTGCGCGGAAATGGACGAACAGTGGGGATACGTCGGGGCTAAATCGCGCCAGCGCTGGCTGTTTTACGCGTATGACAGGCTCCGGAAGACGGTTGTTGCGCACGTATTCGGTGAACGCACTATGGCGACGCTGGGGCGTCTTATGAGCCTGCTGTCACCCTTTGACGTGGTGATATGGATGACGGATGGCTGGCCGCTGTATGAATCCCGCCTGAAGGGAAAGCTGCACGTAATCAGCAAGCGATATACGCAGCGAATTGAGCGGCATAACCTGAATCTGAGGCAGCACCTGGCACGGCTGGGACGGAAGTCGCTGTCGTTCTCAAAATCGGTGGAGCTGCATGACAAAGTCATCGGGCATTATCTGAACATAAAACACTATCAATAAGTTGGAGTCATTACCGCCAGCGGCCTGGCCGAGCACAAGCTCAAGGATGTGCGCGAGAAGATGGCCGACTTGGCACGCATGGAGGCCGTGCTGTCTGAACTGGTGTGCGCCTGCCATGCGCGGAAAGGGAACGTTTCCTGCCCGCTGATTGCGTCACTGCAAGACGGAACGAAGCTCGCTGCATCGGCGCGGGGGAGTCACGGGGTGACTACGCCTTAGCGTGCTTTATTTTCCGAATTCTGAGACGACCCCAGAAAGCGTGCGTATTGCCTGAAAATCCAGCCAGCTACAGGGTCGTTCGCACGAAATCTTATTTATTCAACAAAGCCCCATTGCTGTGAACATTATGCCGGTGCGGCTGACAAAATATGTCAGTACAGAATTCGGCATAAAAATTTGTCTTAGGTTATAACGGCCAGAATTGGGATAAACATTAGGGATTTTTACAGCGGCGGGATAAAAGCGCGGTAGAGATCGGATCCGCCGGGGCAATTTCCCCGGCGTGGAGATGAATTAGCGTTCGAGCTCGGAATCGGCAAGCGGTGTCGTCAGGGGAATTTCTGTCGGGATGTTCAGCCAGTCGGACTTGCCGTAAAAGACGGCGTTGATCTGCGTTTGATAGAGCAGGTGGGTACGAAAACGCTGGAACAGTTTTGCATCTGGAGCAAAATCCGCCTGCCAGAACTGGTTCAGCGGCCCCTGCCAGGTTAACCCTTCGATGTCGTACAGCGCTTTGCCCATCACCTTGAGCGGCTTGTTATGGATCAGCGCCGACAGGCCGGCGGTGCTGTTCACGGTGATCACGCCCCGGGTGTGGGTCAGTAGGGCGGGCAGGGAGAGATCGTGGACATAGAGCACCCGGCCGCTGACGTCATACTTTTCGGTCAGCTTGTTAATCAGGATGCCGTAAAAACGGTGACCACGATCCATCGGGTGATGCTTGAACACCAGATAGTGCTCTTTCGACGCATGGCGGGCAAAGGAGCGGATCACGGTTTCAATATAGTCACGCACGTCTTTATACGGGCTGTGATGAATAATCTGGCTGTCGTTGTAGACCTGCAAAATTGCCAGGTAGTACTGGTTATCCAGTTTTTCAGTGATATGGCTCAGCATGTGGCGCTGCTGCCAGCGATACCACAGCTTACGGCGACCGGCGCGGAACCAGCAGCGCATCTCATACCACGGGGAGAACGACTTGTGGTGGCGGTAGCCCCGGTAGCGATGGCGGCCAAACCAGCCCGCCGCATAGTAGAGCATGGCATGGGCGGCACGGTTAAAGGAACTCGGTTTCCACGGCGTTGGGGTTTTCAGCTCCGGCAGCGGCTGCTCGCGATAATACTTCGCATCAATGGGCATCGAGGAGAAGGCATTCACGCCCCCTTTTTCCAGGGTGATGTAGAAGGGACGGAAATAGCCCTCTTCAAACGCCAGAAAATCGATGGATTTGCTGCGCGCCCACTTCTTCGCTTCGATATGCATCGGGCGACAGTCACCAAAACAGACGATGGTGTCGAAGGGGTAGGTTTTATGTAACTCGCGCAGCCAGAAGGCAAAATTTTTTACTGAGCCGGTGTAGTGCAGCGCGGTCTCTTTCGCGGCGTACCATGAGTCCCCGGCATTAAAGCAGACCTGCTTCACTTCACGCTTGCTGCTCTGCAACCAGCTTGCCAGACGTGAAAAGCAGGGGCCCATCGGTCCTTGTAATAAAAGATATCGGCGGCCATTCAGCAGATGGCGGATAGCTTGCTCTTCCATTTTTTTTCCCAGATCGGTTCCGTTGATGAGACAGGTGAGTTAACGGCTTGATGACCGTTTTTCTTTAATAAATCGGGATAAATAGTGTGCTAACGAAATGTTTGTGCCAGATAGCTCAGCTTGATCTGCCAGCGTTGCCAGCGGCTGGCCTTCTGCGATGAGGAGTTTCCCTGCGCTGCCAGCTGGCGGATCAGTTGTTCCGGGCTCATCCACAGGCCGCTCTGCCAGTCGATATAGCGCGGATAGGCGACCAGCGTCAGGTAAACCAGTGCCGCCAGGGGCAGGGTGCGCTGACGGCGCTCCGCCGGGTGGATATCTTCGGTCAGCCCCCAGCCGCTGTAGAACGGCTGGCCCCATGTAGTGACCTTCACTCCCTGCACCAGCGCTTCGAACCCGCTGAGGGAGGTCATGGTATGCAGCTCATCCACATGGGGATAGAGACTGGTGAGACCGAGATCCAGCACCTGGCTGTCAACGCAGCGCGCCAGGCATTCGGCCGAGATGGCACCGGCCCGGTTTCCCGCCACCACGTCCGGATGCGGTTTAAACAGGATATGCGCTTCTGGCCGGGCGGCACGCACGGCCCACAGCAGCTGTTCATTGCTGCGAATGACCGGGCTGCCGGTGAGGATCGAGGCATCGCCATCGACCTGGCCCACCACCAGCACCAGCGCTCGCCCGTCGGCCGGCGGGGTGAACGGCTGCACGGTGCCGACGTTATACTTGCTGACCCCATGCTGGCGGAGCATGTCCACCAGCGCGGCGCCGCGTTCCAGCGCCTGTTCGCTGAGCTGCTGCTGGTTGAGCAACTGCTCCAGCCCGCTCGGACGGCGGCTGTCGAAGTAGATCCCCACCGGGTCGATGGAGAGCGAGGAAGGGCGGCACAGGTTCGAGCCCAGCCCCCGGGAGCGGATAAAACCATCCTCCACCCGAATTGCGTTTGCCAGTTCGGGATAACGACTGCCCCACACCAGCACCTGCTCGTCAGCGGCCAGCCGTTTGGGCGGGGTGCACACAAAGCGCAGCTCCTCAGCCAGCGGCTGACAGAAGGCGCGCATAAAGGCGCGTTTCCACAGCGAGAAGCCCACCATATACAGACGGCGATAGCGTGGGGCAGGATTCAGCTGATCCGCAATGACCTCAAGCACCTGCTCCACTTCGCAGCGCTGGCCCAGCACCGGATCCAGATAGCGGGGATAGAGGATCAGCGCCGCTGCCACCAGCTGCGGCAGGCTGACCTGCGCCTGGCGACGCGGGCAGGATTTGCTGTCATGGGTCAATCCCCAGCCGGCGTAAAACGGCATGCCGAAGCACCAGACCGCTTTGCCCAGCAGCAGGGCTTCAAACCCCATCTGCGAGGAGACGGTATAGACCGCTTCCACCTCATTCAGCAGGGCATGGGGATGGCAGTGATCGATGACCCTTTCCACGTCATCCAGCTGCATCTGCGCCAGCACGCCGCGCTTCTTGCCCAGCCGGGTATCCGGATGGGTACGCAGCAGCAGGCGGGCGCCGGGGTGGTTACGCCGCGCAGCGGCAACCATTTCAACAAAATCTGCCTCGCTGGCGAGCGCGCCGGGAATGGAGAGATCCCCCGCCACCTGGTCGATCAGCAGCACCTTAGGACGGGCGTCGCTGTGCAGGCGGGCGGCCAGCGCGTCGGGTAGAGCGCTGCCCGCGGCATAGCAATTGTATTTGGTGATGCCAAGACGCAGCAGTTCGCCGGCCAGCGCTTCAGCCCGCGCCAGCAGCGCGGTATCGCACGGGGTGGCGATCAGCTGCTCAAGGCGGCTGGGCTGGCGAGCGTCGTAGTAAATGCCCACAGGATCGGCGACCAGGGAGACGGCCTTGCCCCCTCTGGCGGGGTGACCAATATAACCGATAAAGCCATCTTCCAGCTGCCAGTACGGCAGGCCAAGATCATGGGCTTTCTGTTTTATTTGGCGGGTATTGGCTTTTTGGCCCCAGCCGACCAGGACGTCTCCTGGCTGTGTTGTATCGGGATTGGTAAAACGAGCCAGTGGTTCACCCAGGCAGGCACTTATCTGTTTACTGCGGGACAGGATACCGCCTGATTGTGTCCAGAGAGTCATGGAATTTGCTCAGAATCAAATGAAATACAGCTATGCATGAAAGGCAAGATATCGAATATTTAGGGTAATGATATTTTATCAAGATAAATCTATTGGTTATATAGTAAGGTGTAAATAAAACTATTAATCCATGGCCTTTAATTTTCAAATTATATATGCTTTGCCAGATATAATCCGAATATTAAATTTTACTTTCTCTGTATACATGACTCCACGGCACGAAAGTGATATAAATACCGGGTAATGACTCCAACTTACTGATAGTGTTTTATGTTCAGATAATGCCCGATGACCTTGTCATGCAGCTCCACCGATTTTGAGAACGACAGTGACTTCCGTCCCAGCCTTGCCAGATGTTGTCTCAGATTCAGGTTATGCCGCTCAATTCGCTGAGTGTAACGCTTGCTGATTACGTGCAGCTTTCCCTTCAGGCGGGATTCATACAGCGGCCAGCCATCCGTCATCCATACCACGACCTCAAAGGCCGACAGCAGGCTCAGAAGACGCTCCAGTGTGGCCAGAGTGCGTTCACCGAAGACGTGCGCCACAACCGTCCTCCGTATCCTGTCATACGCGTAAAACAGCCAGCGCTGACGTGATTTAGCACCGACGTAGCCCCACTGTTCGTCCATTTCAGCGCAGACAATCACATCACTGCCCGGCTGTATGCGCGAGGTTACCGACTGCGGCCTGAGTTTTTTAAGTGACGTAAAATCGTGTTGAGGCCAACGCCCATAATGCGGGCGGTTGCCCGGCATCCAACACCATTCATGGCCATATCAATGATTTTCTGGTGTGTACCGGGCTGAGAGGCGGTGTAAGTGAACTGTAGCTGCCATGTTTTACGGCAGTGAGAGCAGAGATAGCGCTGATGTCCGGCAGTACTTTTACCGTTACGCACCACGCCTTCAGTAGCTGAGCAGGAGGGACAGCTGATGGAGATGGAAGCCACGGGAGCACCTCAAAAACACCATCGTACACTAAATCAGTAAGTTGGCACCATTACCTATCACGCCATGCAGTTGCGATTAAAATTCGCTCCTGTTGTATACTATGTTTTTCTTGAAGTATGTTCAGATTATAAGTTAAAGCTGGAATCCATTCTAGCTCAGCAAAGCATCGAATATAGTTTATGAATTCTCTTTCAGAACAGGATGGTGGGTTGTCCCAATATGCTAATGCAGATGTCCAATCGTGTAGCGATACATCAAGCATGGCGGAGCTATTAACTATATCTTGATTCCAAGATTTTTTTGGTATTTCAAGCGGCTTTGTTGAATAAATAAGATTTCGTGCGAACGACCCTGTAGCTGGCTGGATTTTCAGGCAATACGCACGCTTTCTGGCATCCCAGCCTTTGTCATCCTGTTCAACGCACGCACCATGGCCATAGCTTCCGCTACCTGACCATCGTAGTCACGCAGCGTCAGTGAATCTCCCAACAACTGCTTCATTCTGTACATTGCCGTTTCCGCTATCGAGCGACGGTTATATTCCGTTGTCCATTTCCACCGTGCATTGCTTCCGCTCAGCCGCTGATTAGCAACGGCACGGTTGCGGTCTGCGTACTCACCGGGCCAGTAACCTGCTCCTTTTCGGGGAGGAATAAGCGCGCTGATTTTTTTGCGGCGCAGTTCATCGTGACAGAGCCGGGTATCGTAAGCCCCGTCTGCCGCGGCTGCCCTGATTTTTCTGTGAGTCTGCCGGATAAGGCCCGGGAAGGCTTCTGAGTCCGTGACGTTATTCAGCGACAGGTCTGCACAGACAACTTCATGTGTGTTGCTGTCAACAGCAAGATGCAACTTTCGCCAGATACGACGGCGCTCTTTGCCGTGCTTTCTGACTTTCCATTCGCCTTCACCAAAGACCTTCAGCCCGGTGGAATCAATCACCAGGTGTGCGATTTCACCCCGGGTGGACGTTTTGAAACTGACATTAACCGACTTTGCCCGCTTACTGACACTGGTGTAATCCGGGCAGCGCAACGGAACGTTCATCAGGGCAAAAATGGAATCAATAAAACCCTGCGCAGCCCGCAGGGTCAGCCGGAATACGCGTTTAATCACCAGAACGGTGGTGATGGCGAGATCAGAATAGCGCTGGGGCCTTCCTCGTGATGAAGGCGTTGCCGACTCATACCAGGCCTGAATCGCCTCATCATCCAGCCAGAAAGTGAGGGAGCCACGGTTGATGAGAGCTTTGTTGTAGGTGGACCAGTTGGTGATTCTGAACTTTTGCTTTGCCACGGAATGGTCTGTGTTGTCGGGAGGATGCGTGATCTGATCCTTCAACTCAGCAAAAGTTCGATTTATTCAACAAAGCCGTTCTGAACCTAACGTGAATAAGTATCGTCAATCAGTATCCTGCTTATGATTGCCGTTACAGACCCTGATTACTGTCATCTTTGATACGCCAGCCAGGCGGGCTGTTTCACGCAGTGATTTTCCGTGGGCCAGACGCAGAGTACGTATCAGTTCATGTTTCTGTGCATCGGCCACCCTGCCCCGGTATTTTCCTTCAGTTTTCGCTTTACAGATTCCCTCTGCCTGGCGACGTCGACGGTCTTCGTAGTCTTTTCTGGCAATAGCGGCGAGCATATCCAGCATCATGCCATTTACGGCCTTCAGCATGCTTCGGGTGAAGTCATCACTTACTGTGCTGGATAGCGCCAGATGGCTGGTTGGTAAATCAAGACTGACGATGGCCAGCTGATTGTCGGTGATTTGCTTTCTGAGTGTCTCCCAGCCTGCATCATCCAGTCGAGTAAGCCTGTCGACCTGTTCAATGAGAATCACATCACCAGGTTCCGCATCACCAAGAAGCCTGATCAGTTCAGGACGGTTCATTGTCGTACCGGAGACATTGTCGATATACCAGCCAGCAATACGGTGGCCATTTTGGTTTGCAAATGCCTTCAGTGCATTTTTTGCCCGGCTGGCATTCTGCTCTGAAGTGGATGCCCGGAGGTAACCAAAAACGAACATATTTTGTCCTTCTGGTAACTTTTAAGTGGTCTTGCTTATGATGGTATCACTTATGTGGTAACAATAATATTCGCCGGTATTTTTTCGGGTGGTATATATAGAGCATACCCCAATGTGACAGGCTGACGCGCCCACGGAGCTTGTCCAACCCCTCGCCTGCTCAGATGCAAGCTCTGAACAGACTCACGGTTTTTTCTTTGAGTACAGCTTCAGTTGTCTTTTTGAGCTACGTGATAGGTAGGTATTAACGTACAATAATTTAATGTCGTATCATTATATGTTGTACGTTATTATTTATTGTGTACAATGGCGTGAGCTTCTACGCCATCAATGTGCAAGGATTCCATCTTTAGGGGACAAAAATGAAACGCGATTACGGTAGTGTGGGTACCATAGCTCTTAGAGCAAGCGCTTTACTTCAGGCTATGAGTAGGGATATTGAGGAACAAAGGAAAGAATTTAATCTGACAGATTATCATCAGACATATACTCGTAACGCTGTCGCAAAACTACCAAAGCTGAGCCGGCGTATCGTAGAACTGGCCATGAAAGAAATGGAAGAAGACGGCTATATATTTAATAAAAAGCAGATTGGTAACGTCGAACAATATGCTCTGACGATAAAGAATGTTATCGATATCTACGCCCACCGACAGATACCTAAATATCGCGATATCCATAAAGAACCCTACGTTATTTTCGTTGTAAACCTTAAAGGTGGTGTATCAAAAACAGTCAGTACAGTTACTCTTGCACATGCGTTGCGTGTACATCAGGACCTGCTGCGGCATGATCTTCGCATCCTTGTAATAGACCTCGACCCACAGGCCTCCAGTACTATGTTCCTGGATCACACCCATAGCATTGGTACAGTCCTTGAAACAGCTGCTCAGGCAATGCTGAATGATCTCGATGTTGAAACATTGCGAGAAGCAGTTATTCGCCCCACCATTATTCCTGGTGTTGATGTCATCCCTGCTTCTATTGATGACGGCTTTGTGGCGAGCCAGTGGGAGTCTTTAGTAGCAGAACATTTACCAGGACTTAAACCTTCTGAAGTCCTCAGGAAAACAATTATTGACCGTATCGCTGGTGACTATGATTTTGTCTTCATAGATACTGGCCCCCATCTTGATCCGTTCCTTCTGAATGGTCTGGCAGCGAGTGATTTGCTTCTGACCCCTACTCCACCGGCACAGGTTGATTTCCATTCAACCCTTAAATATCTGACACGTTTGCCTGAAATGCTGGAGCGTCTTGAAGACGAAGGTGTGGAACCACGCCTGAGCGCGAGTATCGGTTTCATGTCAAAAATGACTAATAAGCGTGATCACGAAACTTCGCATAGCCTGGCCCGCGAAGTGTATGCAAGTAATATTCTGGACTCGTCACTGCCACGTTTGGATGGATTCGAACGATGTGGTGAATCTTTTGACACTATTATTAGTGCTAACCCTGTTTCATACCCTGGTAGTGCTGAAGCGTTGAAAAAGGCACGTACTGAAGCAGAACGGTTTACGAAAGCAGTTTTTGACCGCATTGAATACATCCGGGGAGAGTCTAAATGAAAAAGGTTTTAGCTCGTGGGCGAGTTCTCGGTAATAGCAATTCAGAGTTTGCCCGTATGCTTGAAGGTGACGGAGATGTCAAAACGTTTACTCTTAAATCCGGCAAGCAGGCCAAATTTGTCAAAACGGTTGTATTAAGCGGAGAGATTGAATCAAAGACGTTCGTTGATGCATCGGTCAATGGACGAGATCAGGCTATGCTTACGCGTGAGTCCGTTAGTGATATTTCCCGGACGATAAAGCTGCAGCAATTCTTCCCGGCTATTGGACGGGAGGTTAATGGACGAATTGAGATATTAGATGGGACCCGACGCCGTGCCGCCTGCATATTTAATAACGTTAAATTCGAAATCCTAGTAACTAAAGATGATATATCACTCGCCGATGCACGGCAGTTAGCGCAAGATATCCAGACAGCTAGAGAACATAGCCTTCGAGAGTTGGGGAAACGACTTGAAGTCACCTATGGAACTAGCATGACGAAAGAAGAGATTGCGTTGAAAGAGAATCTCTCTCCGGCGAAAGTGACTCGCGCGTTTCAGGCCGCAGCAGTGCCAGATGAAATGGTTGCAGTATTCCCGGTGATAAATGATATTTCTTTGTCGGATTATCAGTTTTTGCTAAAACTGGCTGAAGAAGCAAACAACAAGCAAACATCCGTAACAGAACTGATGGAAAAAGTTCAACATCGGTTGAAGACCATGCCAGATTATCCGGCAATTGATAAAAGCAAAATTCTGGCGGCTATCAGGGTTGAGAGCAAATCGTTGACAACCCGCCCTACCAGAACGGTTCAAACTGAGAAGCTGAGAGAATTTTCAGATCGCAATCAGTTTGCCAGAAAGAAAACTGATTCAAAGAAGCGACTGGTTGTTTATGAGTTTTCCCGCATTTCCGCTGAGGCACAGTCGGAGATTGATGATGCAATAAAACGTATTCTGAAAAGACTTCCTGAGTCAAGTGAGTAAGGGAAAAGGATGCCGGAGAGCATCCTTTTTTTATGTTTTTCACCATGCCGATTTCAATGTTATTATTATGATTGTAAAGGAAAATTTTAAATTCTTTCACACTGAAATCACCAAGTTTTTCAACCTTTTCGTGACTCATAATTTCGCTACTGGCAGTTCAGACCAGCGAGTTGTATAGGCCGGTGAAAGCATCTCCCGTTTCATTTGCCACTCAGGTGCGATACCTCGTCCCGCAAACCATACTTTCCCCAGACCGGAATGGTTAATACCGTCCATGACTTTCATCAGCTGATTACTGTTGCTTCGGGGCTGAGTATCATCGAACAGGTTCAACTGCGAAACCCCGGTAGGAGTGAAATCATTGAGCATGCAACCCGCTTTTGCATATCGATGGCCATTCACCCAGATCCGATCCAGTGCTTTCACCGCTGCGGCTATGATGTCCCTGGTATCCTGCGTGGGAGTCATCAACTTCTCACTGGCCACATTCCCGTAATACGGTTCGTTCACCGCGAACGGTGACGTCTTCACAAATACAGCAATGTGCCTGCAGAACTGTCGCTCGCCGCGCAGTTTTTCAGCTGCACGCTCAGCATACTGACAAACTGCCTGGCGCATGGCTTCATACGTCGTGACACGCTCCCCAAAGGACCGGCTGCAGACAATCTGCTGTTTTGGCGGCGGCGCTTCTTCAAGCGAAATACAGCTTTCTCCGTTGAGTTCACGGACGGTTCTCTCCAGCACAACGCTGAAATTCTTCCTGATAAATACAGGGTTCGCGCGCGCCAGCTGCAGTGCCGTAGTGATGCCCATCGTATTAAGCGTTTTTGAGATCCTGCGACCTACTCCCCAGATTTCTTCCACCGGCTGTCGTGAGAGCAGTTTATCCGTTCGCTTTGGATTGCCTGAAGTCAGAGCAAGCACGCCCCCAAACTGCCGCCATTCCTTAGACGCCCATTGTGCGCTTTTAGCCAGCGTTTTGGTCGGCCCCATCCCGACGCCGATTGTCAGCCCCGTACCGGAGCGCACGTGCTCGCGCAGCTGCCGGCCGAAGTCCTCATAATTGATGCAGCTGTCTATACCGCGGATATCCAGAAACATCTCGTCGATGTAAAGGAAAGAAGAACAGCCATGGACATGACTTCAGCTCAGACATTCCGCTACTCAATCTCTGATGTCGGATGTCCATAGAAAGAACCTCTTTTCCAGGAAATTGGGGCTTGAAGTCCATACCTGCGCAATTGCACCCATTTGACCAGTCAATTGCATTGGTACTGACCACCGCGTGCATCCGACTTGGCCAGTGGGCAGCAGAGACGCAACAGGCAGAAACCGGCCAGAAGCAGTCAGTCAATCATGCGTTACAGTGATTTTTTGCAGCTCTTTATAGAGCCGTTAGCTGCTGCCACCAATAATCCATAGGCCTGCCAGTCGTCAGACAGTCTTATTCTCGATCAGACGATTGCCCCGTCGATGACCAGTAGCTCACCGGTGATGGAGCCAGAGTCCGGTCTTCGGATGCAGGACTCCTGGCTTTGCTCACTCAGCGCCGATCCCGGCCATCGGTTCAGTTTGGCCCCAGCCACCGCCCAGAGACCTGAACAGGTCAACCAGCGCAATCTGCCGTTCCGTGCTGATTTGAATTAGTGTGGTCTGGTTGCTAAAGGTGCTGCGCTGGGCGTCAAGATAACGCAGGTAGTCGTCCACGCCGCCCTCGTAACGCGCCTTAGCCAGGGCCATCGCAGCCTCGCTGGAACCGGCCAGAGCCTGGCGGGCAGCCTCCTCGCGGCGCAGGGTGTCGGTGGCGGCCAGGGCATCGGCCACTTCGCGGAAGGCGGTCTGGATGGTGCCTTCGTAGTCGGCCACCGCCGCGTCCTGGCGCACTTCGGCGAGGTCCAGGTTGGCGCGGTTGCGGCCACCGGCGAAGATCGGCAGCGACAGCGTCGGGGCAAAGCTCCAGGCCCGCGAGCCGCCATCGAACAATCCGGACAACTCGGCACTGGAGCTGCCCACCGAACCGGTCAGGCTGATCCGGGGAAAGAACGCGGCGCGAGCTGCACCGATATCGGCATTGCGCGCCTTGAGGCGGTGCTCGCTGGCGAGAATGTCCGGGCGCCGTTCGATCAGTTCCGAGCTGGTGCCGGGGGCGATGTCCTGCAGCACCATCAGGTCGTCGCGGGGCGTCGCGGGCAGCAGGCGAGCGGCATCTGGCGTGCCGAGCAACAGGACCAGGGCGTTGTCCGCCTGGCGTAACTGGCGTTCGGTGCTCTCGCGCTCGGCCCTAGCCTGTTCGGCAAGGCCGACCGCTTCCTGGTAATCCAGGGCGGTGGCGGCCCCCGCTGCACGGCGCTGGCTGACCAGCTCCAGCGAGGCCATGCGGCTGTCCAGGGTTTGTTCGACCAGGGCCATGCGGCGTAGCGCACCATCGCGGGTCAGGTAGGCCTGGATGACCTCGGCAACCAGGCTGATCTGCGTGGCACGGGTCGCCTCCTCGGTCGCCAGGTAGGTCTCCAGCGCGGCCTCGGAGAGGTTGCGCACGCGGCCGAACAGGTCGACTTCGTACTCCGCGAGGCCGAGGCCGACCTGATAGTTGCTGGTCACTTCCGAGCGCCCGGTCTGCGACAGATCGGCAGGCAGGCGCTGGCGGTTGCCGCTGGCATTGGCGTTGATCGAAGGCAGGCGATCAGCACGCTGGATGCGGTACTGGGCACGCGCAGCTTCGATATCCAGCAGCGCCTGGCGCAGGCTGCGGTTGTTGCTCAGCGCCGTATCCACCGCGCGGCGCAAGTCGGCATCGACGATGAAGGTCTGCCAGTCCAGCGCCTGGGCACGGGTGCCCTCCGCGTCGGCGGCTTGCCAGTGCGACGCGACCGGTGCCTGCGGGCGCTCGTAGGTCGGGGCCAGCGAACAACCCGCCAGGGCGGCGATGGCCAGGGGCAGCAGAGCGCGACGGAGCATGAAGTGAGAGGTCATCGCATTACTCCGCTTTATGCAGGGGATGGTTGTCGGTTTGCTGAGGTTTGGTGCGCAGCAGCGACAGCACCCAGACGAAGAAGATCGGCACGAAGATCACCCCGAGCATGGTCGCGCTGAGCATCCCGCCCAGCACCCCGGTGCCCAGTGCGCGCTGGCTCGCAGCGCCGGCGCCAGTGGCGATGGCCAGCGGCACCACGCCGAGCATGAACGCCATGGAGGTCATGATGATCGGGCGGAAACGCAGGCGCGCGGCTTCGACAGCAGCATCGCGCAGCGAGTAGCCGTCTTCCCACAGGTCCTTGGCGAACTCGACGATGAGAATGGCGTTCTTCGCCGCCAGGCCGATCACGGTGATCAGGCCGACCTTGAAGTACACGTCGTTGGGCAGGCCGATAGCAGTCACCGCCAGTACCGCGCCGAGTGCGCCGACCGGCACGATCAGCATCACCGTCAGCGGGATCGCCCAGCTCTCGTAGAGCGCCACCAGCAGCAGGAACACCACGGTGATGGCCAGGGCGAACAGCATCGTCGCCTGCCCGCTGGCGACCCGCTCCTGATACGACAGCCCGGTCCACTCGTAACCGATACCTTCGGGCAGCTCGGCAGCGATGCGCTCCAGTTCGAGCATCGCCTCGCCAGTGCTCACGCCGGGCGCGGCGTCACCGGCAATGCGGATCGACGGGTAACCGTTGTAACGCGCGACCTGCACCGGGCCTTCTTCCCAGCTCGTGGTGACGAAAGCACTCAGCGGTACCAGGCTGCCGCTGTCGTTGGGCACATGCAGGCGCAGGACGCTTTCCGGTGTCATGCGCTCGGCCTGTTCGGCCTGTACCACCACGCGCTGCTGGCGGCCGGCGTTGGCGAAGTCGTTGATCACCGACGAGCCGAACGCAGTGGACAGCGCGCTGCTGATCGCTTCGAAGCTGACTCCCAGCGTGCGCGCCTGCTCACGGTCGATCACCAGGCGCAGCTGCGGCGCCTCGGCCAGACCTTCCATCATGGCGTAGAGGAACTTCGGATTGCCGTTGACCTTGCCCAGCACTTCATCGCGCGCTGCCAACAGGGCATCGCGGCCAAGGCCGGCGCGGTCCTGCAGGCGCAGGGCGAAACCACCCGAGTTGCCCAGGCCTTCGACCGGCGGTGGCGGCACCGCCATGATCGCGCCGTCATCGAGGTTGGCGAAGTGCTGGTTGACCGCAGCCGACTCGGCTTCCGGCGACTGCGAAGAATCTCGCTCGGACCAGTCCTTGAGCAGCGGGAAGGCAATGGCCGCGTTCTCACCCATGCCGGAGAAGCTGAAGCCGAGGACCAGGAAGGACGTCTGCACGGCCTCGCGGGCCATCAGAAACTCTTCCAGCTCCTCACCCGTGGCCGAGGTGCGCTCACGGGTGGCGCCTGGCGGCAACTGGATGTCGACGATCATGTAGCCCTGGTCTTCCACCGGCACGAAGGATTCCGGCAGGCGCAGGTAGAAGAAACCCATCAGCACCACCACGCCCAGGTAGATGAACATCACCCGCCCGGCGCGCGGCACCAGCTTGCCGTTGAGTTTGGTGTAGCGGCCGGTCAGGGCGGTGAACTTGCGGTTGAACCAGCCGAAGAAACCGGTCTTCTCGTGATGGCCTTCGGGGATCGGTTTGAGCAGCGTGGCGCACAGCGCCGGGGTGAAGGTCAGCGCGAGGAAGCCCGAGAACAGGATCGACACCGCCAGCGACAGCGAGAACTGCTGGTAGATCACCCCCACCGAGCCGGCCATGAAGGCCAGCGGCAGGAACACCGCCGACAGCACCAGGGTGATACCGATGATCGCCCCGGACACCTGCCCCATCGCCTTGATGGTCGCCGGCACCGGCGCCAGGCCTTCCTCGGCCATGATCCGCTCGACGTTCTCCACCACCACGATGGCGTCGTCCACCAGGATGCCGATGGCCAGCACCATGCCGAACATGGTCATCATGTTCACCGAGAAGCCAAGCAGGTACATGAAGGTCAGCGTACCGAGCAGACACACCGGCACGACGATGGACGGGATCAGGGTGTAGCGCACGTTCTGCAGGAACAGGAACATCACCAGGAACACCAGCACCATGGCCTCGATGAGGGTCATGATGACCTTGTCGATCGCCACGTCGACGAAGCGCGAGGTGTCGTACGGCACGGAGAACTCGACGTTGTCCGGGAAGTTGGCCGACAGCTCGGTCAGACGCTGCTTGACCGCCTCGGCGGTCTGGATCGCGTTGGCACCGGGCGACAGCTGCACGGCGGCGGCAACGGCGGGCTTGCCGTCCTGGCGCGAGCCGAAGTTGTAGTCCTGGCTGCCGACCTCGATGCGCGCCACGTCGCCCAGGGTCAGGCGCGAGCCGTCCTGGTTGGCACGCAGCACGATGGCGGCGAATTCCTGCGGGTTGTCCAGGGTACCCTTGACCGCCAGGGTCGCCGTCAGCTCCTGCTCGCTGGAACCCGGCGTGCTGCCGAAGGCACCGGCCGGCACCTGCACGTTCTGCGCGCGGATGGCGTTGTTCACGTCATCGATGGATAGGCCGTAGCCGACCAGCTTCTGCGGATCGATCCACACGCGCATGGCCGCCTCGGAGGCGAAGAACTGCAGCTTGCCGACGCCGTTCACGCGACGGATTTCGTTGTTGATGTTGCGCGCGGCGTAATCGGCCAGCGCCGTGACGTTGGCGTCCTTGTCGCCATCGGTGTAGCTCAGCGCATAGATCAGCAGGAAGCCGGCGGTGGCCTGCTCGGTCTGGATGCCGAGCGTCAGCACGGCCTGCGGCATGCGTGCCTCGGCCTTCTTCAGACGGTTCTGCACGTCAACCTGGGCCAGTTCGGGGTCGGTCCCTGGCTGGAAGGTGACGGTGATCTCGGCGATGCCGTTGGCGTTGCTGGTGGACTCGAAGTACAGCAGGTTCTTGGCGCCGTTGAGTTCTTCCTCGATGACGCTGGTCACCGAGTCGGTGAGCACCTGCGCCGAAGCGCCGGGATAGGTGGCGGTCACGGTGATCTGCGGCGGCGCCACGTTGGGGTACTGCGCCACCGGCAGGAACGGGATGGCCAGCAGGCCACCCAGCGAGATGAACAGGGCGACTACCCAGGCGAAATTGGGGCGCCGGATGAAAAACAGGGACATGAGAGGTTCTCCGGCTTACTGCACCTGGGACTGTGGAGCGGCTTCGGCGGCATCTTGCTCGCGGGGGATGACCTTGGCGCCCGGACGGATAGCCGCCAGCGAGCTGGTGATCACCTTGTCGCCGACCTGCAGGCCCTCGCTGATTTGCCAGCGCGAGCCCTGCATGGCACCGGTGGTGACCTGGCGCGCCTCGACGGTATCGCCCTCCCCCAGCAGCATCACGCTGGCCTGGCCGTCAGCCGAACGCTGCACGGCACGTTGCGGCACCAGGATGGCGTTCTGGTCGAGCCCTTGCGGTGTGCGCACACGCACGTACATACCCGGCAGCAGCACGCCCTCGGGGTTGTCGAACTGGCCTCGCAGGGCGATCTGCCCGGTGCTGCGATCCACCGAGATATCGGTGAACAGCAGCGTGCCCTTGCGCTCGATATCGGTACCGTCGACACGCAGCGACAGCGGCTGGTCGCTCGCACCGGCAACCTTGCCCTCGGCGATTGCCGCGCGCAGGCGCAGGGCATCGGCAGCAGGCTGGGTGAAGTCGGCGTACACCGGATCGAGTTGCTGGATACGTGCCAGCAGCGTGGCTTCGCCCTGGCCTACCAGAGCCCCTTCGGTGACCTGGGCGCGACCGATACGCCCGGCGATGGGGGCGCGAACCTCGGCATAACCCAGGTCCAGGCGGGCAGTTTCGACATTGGCCTGGGCCGAGCGCTTGTCGGCCTGGGCGCTCTGCAGAGCGGCCATGGCGTTGTCGAAATCCTGCTGGCTGACGGCGTCGATCTTCACCAGTGGTTCGTAACGGCGAACCATCGCCTGAGCCTGGAACAGCTGCGCCTCGGCGCGAGCCAGTTCACCTTCCGCCCGCGACAGGGCCGCCTTGAACGGCGCAGGGTCGATCTGGAACAGCACGTCACCGGCCTTCACGTCGGCCCCTTCCTCGAAGGTGCGCTTGAGCACGATCCCCGCCACCCGCGCGCGCACCTCGGCGACACGCACCGGCTCGATGCGCCCTGGTAGCTCGGCGAACACTGTGAAGGGCTCGGTCTTCACGCTGAGCACATCGACTTCACGCGCTGGCGCCTCTTCCCGTTGCTCTTCGGGCTTGTCGCAGCCAACCAGGGTCACGGCGATCAAATAGGAGATCACGGAAAAAGTGATCCATTCGCGGAATTTGTTCATATCTCACCCAAGCGCGAAGCCAGTACGTAGTCGAAGCCGCGCATGATCCACGCAAAAATCAAATAAGTCAATATTGACTCATTTGATTTTGGTGTGAACAAAGCTAGTATCCTCTTTGAGAAAAATGAGTGTTCTAGGCAAAATACCCGCATCTGCCCGCGATAGATAAAGAGTGACCGATGGATTTAAGGCAATGCTGAACAAGTAACGTCATATCCATCGCACAGCCATTTGAATGCCAAATGGCCCGCAAAGATACTGTGCTTTGCCCCACAGGGCCTGTTTCGGGAGCCTTTGAGCCCCTTTCGGACCCTTACGGGCGCACCTGTCCCTGCAGGCGCCCTCGGGCAAGGTAGATGTTGGCCAGCGCCAAGGCCGTGAACGCACGCGTGGCGTTCTTTTGCAGCCCGCGATAGCGCACCTTGGTGAATCCCCACAGGCGCTTTACCACCGCAAAGACATGCTCGACCCGAGCGCGCACCCGTGACTTGTTGCGGTTCTTGGCCCGCTGAACTTCGTCCACCTCGCCCGCACGGCGGGTGCGCTGGTTGGTGAAGTCCTTGGCCCTGGGGGCTTTGCTCGCTATCAGTGTTTTCTGGCTGGCATAGGCCGAGTCGCCGTACACGCGTCGCTCATTGCCATGCAGCAGATCGGGCAGTGGGTGTTTGTCGTGCACGTTGGCCGCCGTCACCACGGCGCTGTGCGCCAGCCCGCTTTGGCTGTCCACCCCAATGTGCAGCTTCATGCCGAAATACCATTGCTGGCCTTTGCGGGTCTGGTGCATGTCGGGGTCGCGCGCCTTGTCGGCGTTCTTGGTAGAACTGGGCGCGGCGATGATGGTGGCATCCACGATGGTGCCGGTATTGACCTTCAAGCCGCGCTCCTGCAATTGCTGGCCTACCTTGGCAAACAGGGCTTCGCCCAGTTTGTGCTCATGGAGCAGTTTGCGAAACTTCAGCAGCGTGGTGGCATCGGGCACCCGTTCACGACCCAGGTCAATGCCCGCAAAGCGGCGCAGACTGGCACTGTCATACAGAGCCTCCTCGCACGCCAGATCGGCCAGGTTGAACCAGTGCTGCAGGAAATGGATGCGCAGCATGCGCTCTAGGCCAATGGGCGGGCGGCCGTTGCCGGCCTTGGGGTAGTGCGGCTCTATCACCTGGCACAGGGCGGCCCAAGGCACTATTGTCTCCATGGTCCGCAAGAACTCTTCACGTCGGGTGGGCTTGCGCGACTGCTCGAATCCGTTGTTTTGATCTGCGGCCATTGCCAGGGTCTGCTGCTTCATCTGCGGATAACGTTTGAGAAGCGACAACGGTGGACCTTGATCAGCATTGCCTTAACTGCTGCCGATGAGAAATTGCTGAAGGCCCTGGCGATCGCCATCGTTGACCACCCGCGAGCCACGTTCAAAGAAATAGCCCAGGCAGCGGGGGTCAGCAAGGCGACGCTCAACAGGTTTTGCGGCACCCGCGACAACCTGATCGAGATGCTTCTGAATCATGGTTCGGTGGTTATTTATAGGGTCATTGCCGATGCCGATCTTGAGGCGGCGCCCTTGGACGCATTGCATCGTCTGATCGAAGGCCATTTGATTCACAGGGAGTTGTTGGTATTCCTCTCATTCCAGTGGCGCCCGGACACGTTTGATTTAGATGCAGGCGGCTGCCGATGGCTGCCTTACTCGGAAACGCTGGACGAGTTCTTTCTCCGCGGGCAAAAACTGGGCGTATTCCGTATCGATATCGGTGCCCCGGCGCTTACCGAAATCTTCTCCTCCTTGATCTTCGGCCTGGTAGACGCCGAGCGCCGCGGCCGTATCGCACGCGCAGGTATGGCGGCGTTGATCGAGCAATTCTTCCTGAACGGGGCTTGCAACTACCAAACTTAACGGAAAGCAACGCTCAGTTTTTTTTCCAACGGGTTGGCGGTGTCCGTTTTTGGCCGTTCTCTGACGGTCGTGACAGTGACACGCCCTGGTCAAGTTGAACGCAATCCGTGGTCAACGCCAACCCAAATTGGTGGTCAAGAGGAGTGCAATTTCGCACATACCTGAGGACTGCTCACCACATCGCTTGCGTCGGTAGTAGCTTCCGCACTTTCCCCGTCTCTCACCGCTAAACAGCGCTTTCCGGTAGCGGACTTTAGAGCGGCTTGATACTGGCCAGCATGCAGAAATTCTGCCCGTGTAGCGTCACGACCGGACAAGCCACTAGGGTGGCGGTCAGGAAGGCAGGCAAACGGAACACGGCGAAGCACCTCGAAGGCGCTGGCCACTTGCCATCCAACTGGGCGCGGCCTTTAATCGGCGGATCTGGAAAGGAGACGGATATGCCATTGTTGGACGAGATTATTGGGTGGGCCGGCGGACTCAGACCCTGGCAGCAGGAAGCACTGCGCCGGATATTTGCCCGGGCCGAACTAACCCAAGATGACATCGAGACCATTCTGCGAATGGTTCGCGAGCAAGAACGGGAAGACGCAACCACGGGGGGAGCACGGCCATTCACGCTGGACGACGTACCAGGCGCCGGAAGTGGCGCAACCGTGCGGTTGGTGGGTGTCTCGGGGCTAGACCAGGTAAACGGCTTCCCGTCCGGTCGTGCCTTTGACCTCGCACCGGAGGGCATGACCATTTTCTTTGGTCATAACGGCGCCGGCAAATCCGGCTACGCCCGCGTCTTCAAGAATGCCTGCAACGCTCGGCATCGGGTGGAGGTCCTGCCCGACGCTTTTGGGGCGGCAACCCCAGCTAGACTGCCATCAGCAGATTTCGCCATTTTGGTGGATGGCACTCCGGAAACCGCACGTTGGGTCCAGAACGGGCCGGCCCATTTGCATTTGAGTTCGGTCTCGGTCTACGACGCGGCCTGTGCCAATGACTACATCGACGCGGAAGGGACCCCTGCATTTCAGCCCTACGGACTCACTCATCTGACGCGCCTGGTCCTACTTCAGCGTGATTTACAGGCACGGATTGGGACCGAACGCAATGCCTTGGCTCTGGATACCCGGCAATTCGAACCGCTGAAGGGTGACACCGAAGTCGGCCGCTACATCGCCAAATTAGGTGGGGACTCGGACCGCGCCGTGCTTGCTCGATTAGGGACGGTCGGTGACGATGAACTCCGGCGACTGGAGTTTCTGAAGCGGACATTACTGGAAAGCGATCCTGTGCCGCAGGCGCTGGCCTTGGAACGTTTGGCGACACGCTTGGACCAGGCGCAGCGTCGAGCCGAGGAAGTCCAGCGCTGGGTGAATGATCGTGCCATAGCACGGGCAAAGGAACTGATTACAACGGAAAAAAACGCGCATCTCGCCATGCAACTGGCGCAAGCGCGTCTTCAGGATCGAGACACACTGAACGCCATGGAGTTGCCGGTAACGTCCTCACCCACCGCCACGCTGCTGGAAGGCACAGGAGCTGAACTCTGGCAAACGATGTACCGAGCCGCTGAGGCTTTCTCTCAGCAGACGGCATACCCTGAACATCCCTTCCCGCACCTGGAACCGGACGCTTACTGCGTACTCTGCCAGCAACCTTATTCAACGGATGCCTCGGAGCGCATGCGGCGTTTCGCGGCATTTGTCGCCGACAGCGCCACGGCGGATGCGCAAGCCGCCACGCTTGCGCGCATGAACGCTCTAGGGAAGGTGCAGGCTGTCGATCTAAACGTTCTGGATGTGCCAACACGGGCTGACGTGGAGGAGCGACTGCCCGACCTACACGCTGCCATCACCGCAGCGGCATCGGTCTGGACCGCCCGGCATACTTGGGTTAGCCAAGCCCTGCAAACTGGAAACTGGTCCCCCGAGTCAGAACCGCTTCCTATCGAAGCAAACCTCGATAGTCTCTTCGCCGCCAAAGCTGCTTCGCTCCGAGTCGACGCCAATACCCTGCGGACCTCTGCCGATCCCGCTCTACGCTTGGCGCTGACCCAAGAACTGGCAGAGCTAGAAGCCCGACAACGCCTCGCCAACCAGCTTGGCGCGGTGGAGCGCTTTGTTCAGGACAGTCAGGTCCATGCCACATTGAGCCGCTGCCATGCCGCCCTCAACCCAGCGGCAGTGTCACGCAAACTGACGTCCCTGGCGGCGACGCATGTGACCGAGGCTCTGGCCGCTTCTATGAATGCTGAGTTGAAAGCCCTGGGCTATAAGCGACGGGTGCAACCCGACCTGAGCGGGCGCACAGAGCTGGGGGTGACCAAGGTCACGCTGCGCCTGCAGGAAATCACGGCGAAAGCCTCCAAGGTGCTGTCAGAGGGCGAGCAGCGCGCGTTGGGGATGGCTATGTTCCTCGCCGAGCTCGAATCCCTGCCACATACTTCGACCGTTATTTTCGACGATCCGTCTACGTCGCTGGATCACGTATATCGTCGGGCCATAGCTCGGCGTTTGGTAGCGCTGGCTGAGACCCGCCAAGTGCTGGTGTTCACCCATGATGCGGTGTTCCTGACCGAGCTCGCGATGGCGCTTCAGCGCGCTGATCGCTCGGCCAGCTACAAGACCATCGGTTGGGACGAGTCGCCGGGACTAGTGAGCGAGGGGCTGACGTGGACGACGATGGACACCAAGGCCCGCCTGGCCGATCTCGAAAGTCGTGCGAAAGCACTGAACGTTCCGGTCGGCAGCGACCCGGATGATGAGCTTGAGCGGCAAATCGCATCGGGATACTCAAGCCTCCGAGGCACTGTCGAGCGCGCCATACGCGAGGTTTTTTTGAACAATACCGTCCAGCCGTTCAGCGATGTGGTGAGCGTAGAAGCATTTGGTGCTGTCATTGGCCACCCCGCAGAGGAGTGGGAGCAGTTGCTGGCAGTGTATGCGCGGGCCTGCGAAGCTACCGAGGCCCACGACACCCCAGGCGAGCGCCAACTACCGCTTCCCGCGCGTGAGGAGTTGCTCGGCGATATCGCCCAGGTCCTGGAATTAATCAAAAACGCGACTAAACGCCGAACTGCCTACGAGAATCTACGCCGGGAGCGGACCGCGCAACGCAAGAAGCTCTTCGGCGGCTAGCCCGACGTTTCATGCCGGGCTGGTCGGGCATGGCTGTGTTTCTTTCGAATATTGCGAGCTCTCCGTTTCAAAGTTTTTTGTGGCCTCGCGGATCAAGAGGAAGCACATTGGAGGCCGGCAGTTGGCGCTCCAAGTCCGCAATACGGTCGTACAGCTCAAGAATGGTGGCGTCGGCCTCACTGAGTAGGCTGGCTAGGTGGTCACGCTGCTGCGTGATTTCCTCGATCCGTTCTCGAAGTCCACGATTTTTTCTGCGGGCTAATAAGCTGACTTGGCGCACTGATGGCGGACGTTGCTCAGCGTGTCCTTCCACGTACTTTTGGATCTCAGCGATCAGTAGGGGGAAACGAGCTTTTTTCAGTGCAGAGGGGTCGCTGCCGGCCTCCTTGGCAACGTTGTTCTGACTTACGGGCGTCCCCTTCGGCAGTCGTTCGGGCTTGTTGCTCTTCAGCCGCTCGAACGCTGCGCGATACTGCTCGCCGGCACTCATTCGCTTAGCCGGGTCAGCGGATTCATGTTTGCCGGATGACATGGCGATAATTCTCCACACTACGTTTCTGGGCTTCCAACGAAGTCCTTAGCGGACTGTCTACCTCGGCAGCGGCCAGGCGCTCATCCAATACCGCCTCCAACACTTCGACTTCGTCGAGTTGCTCGGGGTCATAGAGAACGTCCGCACATGGTTTGGTTTCTCCGGGGGAGTCGCCCCCTCCGCAGCGAGCGATATTGTCGATGCCCCCATAGGGACAGGGGGTACGGCTCGTGCAGATGCCCAGCAAAATCGGTCGATGAGTGACCGTCCCCTTCTTAGCCAGATTGATCGCTTTCTTAGCATCAGAGGCTGAGATTAGGCGGACAATCTCAGATTTTCGCTTCTCGCCGTGGGGGCTGACGAATCGGTTGCTCGTCAGCTGTTGCAGCTGCCTACCCAAAGTTTCGTACATGGTGCGGACGTAGTAGGTATGGGCCTTCTCTTCCAGCCGTACCCTGGAATGGTTTTGCCCGTAGTAGAGACTCATCGCTCTGGCGACGTGCTTTAGCTGAAACTGCAATGAAGCGTCGCTGACCAGCCCGGATGCCTGCATATTCACTGCGCCGGTTCGTCGGAGTTGATGCCAGGCCAACGGCCAGATTTTGCCGACCGCAAACTCGTCGGTCAGCGTCGGCGTCACCAACCGAGCCAATTCGAAATCTTCCGGCGTAATGCGCAATTGCTCACGGTCGAACAGCTTGTCGAACCACTGAAGCACATGGGCATAGCTCGGAATCGATGGCCGAATCGTGCGGTTGATCTTGGTGAACTTCGTTCCCCACGGTTCAAGGCAATAATCAAGCAGATAGCGCTTGGCCGGATCATCCGGCACCGAGGCCTCGCCGGGGGGAGAGTCGCATTCTGCGCGGAGGTCTGCGACCACACGCATGGCTTCAACTGCCACCTGAGCTGACGGGGACGTCACCCAAAGTGCCTCAGAATCCGACATCGTCTTGGTCGTTCGTCCGCACAATACATGGATGTCGCCAAACTGCGGATCACGTTCTATGTGCAAGCAATCGGCGCGCAGGTTCCAAGCCTCTTCGACTCGCATGAGGCTGAAGTTCAGCAGATAGCACAGTCCAGATCGACTCACGAGGTTGAGGTAGCGACTCAGAGTTTGAATGCGAATTTCGTCGTCGCTCACTCCCAGCCAGCGACGAAATAGTTCCACCATGCCAAACCGATGCGCGGTGTCGATGAATGGGCCGTAGTACTGCCGCCCAGTCCACTTTCCGTTTGATCCATCCGACGGCCACTGAAACGGATAGAACGATTGTGGCCTGCGTTGTCCTTGGAGACTGGCAGAGTTGTGCCGATAGGCAGCCAGACAGAAGCGGAAGCACTCCTCGACTTGGCCTCGATGCGCCAAAAAGTCATCCAGGCATTCGCGCAAGCGTGTGATTTGATAGTGCCAAATGCGGGGCGGGATATAGGGGGTCTGGAGCTTCTGGTGGTCGGGCATGGCCGCTGCGAGGCGTGCCAACCCTGCGCGATCCAACAAGGTGAACCCCAGCGCATCCCGCCGCTCGTACAGTTCGTGCAGCAATGCCAAGAACTCACCGGACCGGGAAGCCTGGAGCACCTCCGGGAGACGGTCGGCAACGCGCGGAAAATGACTCAGTTCGGATGCGAGAATGCCTTCTTGAGTGCACAAGACGAACAGCCGACGCATCTGGTCGAAGCGCGTTTTCAGGCCTCGGTATCCACGGGCTCCATTGGGGCCGTATAGCCACCAGCCGATTACGGTCCGCAATAAATCGGCGTTCGCAGGATCGATCGCGGCGACATATTTCTTAGCTGGGCCATCGCCGAAATTGAGAGTGAGCCGTTTTCCCGCCCATGGGTCGAGCCGCCAAATGGCATCGCCCCAACGGCTCACCACCTGGCCAGCGGCATCTATGATGACCGGCCAATCACGCTGCGGTGGCCAGCACGGCGGACGGTAGTTCGGCGCATCAGGAATCGCTAGGGGCGAGTCGATGCCGAGGCCAAGTTCGGAAAGAATATTTTTCGTCATGCTGATCTTTGTCGCAGTTCTGCCAATCGGATGAAGCCATCCCAGGCCGGGTGGTAGTCACCTTCACTTATGCGCGCTCTGGCTTCTTCGACCCAAAGCCTGCGGACCTCGCTACTTTCTTCGAAGAAGCGCAGTTTGGCCGTCAGCCGATCGATCACCAGCAGGGCCGGATGCTCTGTCGTCAGGTGCTTACCCGAACTGGATGGGCGGTAGCGTGCCAGTTCAAGCGATTTGAGGTGGCGCAAGCTACCGAGAGACCACACATGATCCTCACTTTCGATATCCCGGTGCTGGGTACAGAACAGGCAACCGGCAGCATTGATGCAGTCGGGTCGCGGACCATTCTTCGGCATCGTGCCCACTGGTTCAGGTGTGGCCGATACACATCTACCAGGAGCAGGAGGTGAAAGGGACGGATCGGTTTGCTGATGGAAGCGCGTAATTTCCACCATAGCGATCTGCGGATGGGGGTCGGCATATACGCGTATCAGCGTTTGCACCGTATGCTGGGCCAACTCCGCAACCTGTTGGGGATTCTGGGACTCCCGAAGCAACCAGTTGATGCGCGTCCCGCGCAGTTTTCGCGGTCTCACTATCGGTATGCCAAGCTCGCGGCAGATGCGCGTAACGTTCGTGAACTGCGTCGCCTCTTCTAGGATTCGTCCCCCGCTACGTATAAGCGGAAAGAGCAAACCATCCGGCTCATTGGGAAACCATTCGGAACGCCATTCGAGATAGCGCTCGAACCACTCTCGATAACTGGCAAAGATCTCGAATAGCACTTCTCCTTCCCGTCGATTTTTGTAGGTACGTACCTGGTAGCCGTCTATGTGGCTGGTGTAATGAAACTGCTCAACCCGCAGGGTATGTGCTTGCTGGAGGTTCAGACCGGTCTGGGCGATGAACATCAGCAATTCACTCTCGATCCGTAAATTGACGATGGGGAAACGGGTCCGCAGTGTCCGATCTGCATCGTGGGCGGCACGCGCCGCCAGGGATGCTTCGATTTGCGCTTGGTTTTGCGGCCTGGTACGGCGGGCCGCTACTTTCTCGGGGCTCTGCAATCCCGACCATAGTTCCAGCACTTGGCCGGTGCGTAACGAAATACAAACTGGGAGGGGGGCCATTGTCCCCCTCCAGGTCAATGCCTCGCATACGTCAGCTAGAAGGTGTCCGAATGCGAAGGTGTTTTGCAGATTCTGCTTGTCCGCTTTGCTCGTATGTACCTTGCCTTTGCCGCGCGGCTTGCGAATACGTGTGCTCTTGCTCAGGCTTGCTTGGCGGTCCAATGCTCGGTCCAGCATCGTCGCCGTGAGCCTGGTGAGATCGTACAGGGACCCATCGCTGAAATTGCGTTCGACTCGATGACGCTGGAGCAAGTGATCGGTCCAACGAATGAACGTGTCGGCCGCCGTCTCGAGACTGAGATTCACGTTTTCTGAATCGATCCAGGCAAAGAATCGGCGCAATGCACTGATCTTGTTCTGCACCGAGAAGCGACTTCCGCCACCAGCAAGGTCGTCAGTCATGTGCTCATGCAGCTGCGTCACCAGCTCGAAACGTTCCGGCAAGGGACTGCCGAGTTCGCCCTGCGCGATCTGGCGGCCCACATGCTTCACCTTTGCTGCTGCACCTCCGCGAAACAGCAGCGGCCGGAGGTCCCAGGGCGTTTCAGTGGCCCCATACTCAAGCATCGGGAAAGTGAGGTCGAATTCGGAACTATCCATCGTGCCGCGCCCCAGCGCCGATCCCGCTAAATGCCGCCATGAAGCTATTTGAGAGGGCTTGTTTGATCGGCAGTGCCTGTACGAATCGGATGTATTTGAAGGTGGTGGCTTCAGAGTTAGGCCCATGGAGCAACGCGTCGCTGACCGTCGCAATTACAATAGCGACATCGGCACAAGCCGATAGCGCCAGACGTGCCAATTCGGTACCGAAGGTGCAGCGCGACTGATGGAAGCGGAATTTACGGAGCACCTGTAGTTCTGCTTTGACGCCCCGTTTTCGAAACTCGGACATCTCAACATTCACAGCAGATGACTGATCGGTGCCGCGCCTGCCATAGGCGTTACCAAAGCGGGTCAAGAACAGCAAATCACGATTCTCGGGCGAGGCTTTCGCCTCTCGTTCCATCCTCCGCCAGCCTTTGGCATATTCCAGCAATTCATCACGCAACGCTTCGGGTATCCAGACCTGGCCAGTCACACCGAATTTCGTGTGCACTGGCGGAGCTGCGCCTGGACCAACTGCAAGGCGTAGAAGCCCTTCAGCGGAAGGGTCGGGGGCGGCGCGCTCCAGAGACTGAATCTTGAGATCACAGATGCTGCCGAGCCGCATCCCGGTAAAAAATCCAAGGGCCAACATGAGGTAGAGCTCGGGCGTGGCGTTCTCTGCGGCGAAATCCAGAATTGCATCGCGATCGGTCTCCGAGACTGGCAACAGCCCATCTTCAAGCGTTTGGCCTGGGCGCTTACGGTTCGGGATGCTGAGGTCGGTGGTGGTTCCGCTGATCGTTCGCTCGAACCCCACCCGGTCGAAGTATTTAACGACGTAGGGTTTTTCCCGCCACAGCTGGA
Source organism: Enterobacter sp. JH25 (assembly GCF_021725435.1). NCBI lineage: Bacteria > Pseudomonadati > Pseudomonadota > Gammaproteobacteria > Enterobacterales > Enterobacteriaceae > Enterobacter > Enterobacter sp. JH25. Next base: position 41,329 of record NZ_CP091321.1, read on the forward strand.
CGTGTGGAGAAAGAAGCTCCCTATGCCTTACCCACCGATAGAACATGATGCAATTGCGCATGTACTCAGACGCCGTGGATGGGCCGATCTGGCCGGCATCGCGCATCTTGATCAACGCCCCTCGGTATAGCACCAGGCAGCGGTCAGCTTTGCGAGCGGGAAACTCGAACCACTGCAAATCACGAGATTCAAGAAATTTAGCGTAATTGAGAAGGCCATTCATGTTACTGGCAACGGTCTTAAGAGAAGCGTCACCAGTCGTTGCTCGCTCCACTGCCCACAGGTTTGCCTCCCTCCAAGGTGCATAGTCTGCCCAAAAGATTTGGGGCAAGCCCTCAATGGATGGCCGGCTGCTACTGGGGGAGTATGCGACGGCGTTCTCTCTGCGCACGAGGTAATGGGGCACGAAATGAATGCGCTCTAGCGTCGCCATTCAACGCCCCTGGGACGCTTAACAATGTCCATAGATAGAACTCAATAGCTTAGGCGTCCGCACTATACAACTTACTCTTATCGATGCTGTACTGCTCCACGCGCGGCGCCAGTTCTTCGAGATGAGACATAACTCTGTTCGACATAGACGCATAGAGCTCGTAATTGCACGAGAACGTGATGACCGGCTCCGGGAATTGTGCCGTCTTCAGCTGGAACCAGGGGACGCCCATTTTAATACCCAGCCGTTTCGCTTCGGCACTGCGCGCGATGACGCAGCCATCATTGTTACTGAGCACCACAACGGGCCTGTTACGCAGGTCCGGACGAAATACTTTCTCACAGCTGGCGTAGAAGCTGTTGACGTCAGCCAAAGCGAACATCAATTCGTACCCCGCGTCTTATGTATGAATGCCATCACCACGCCGAATATCTGCAGTTCTTCCGGATAAAGAGTGGGGTAGGCGGGATTCATCGGCAGCAGGGCGATACGGGGTTTAAGCTGCAGGCGCTTAACGGTGAATTCGCCATCTGTTTCCGCGATGACAATATCCCCCTGCATGGGTTTTTCAGCTTTGTCGACAACCATGAGATCGCCGGAGTGCAGGCCCATATCTTTCATCGAATCGCCAATGGCCCGGACAAAGTAGGTCGCGCTGGGGCGACGGATACAGTAGGCGTTCAGATCCAGTTCGTCTTCGGTATAGTCCGCGGCCGGTGACGGAAAACCAGCCGGACAGCGCTCTGTGAAAAGTGGTGCGGTGGACAGTGCTGGCTCTGATGCGGGAGTGACAAAAAGGATCATGGCATACCTCTTAAAATACCTGTTTTTACATGGGTCTTCCCCGATCATGGTGGGAAGGCTCAGAACGCCATATTCAGCTTTCCGTAGTGGAACATCACCCCCAGTTTAAAGCGCTCCCGGTTTCGGTATCCCCTGGCTTTTATCCTCAGCAGCCTGATCTTGCTGTTAAGTGCCTCCGCATTTCCGTTTGAGACACTGTGTCGCATCGCATTCAGGATCCCGTACAGCCTTTTTCCTATCGTTTTCGCGGCATTTTTCATCATGGGAACGTCACTGTTAGCCGCCAGCGCCAACCATCTCTGCCAGTCACTCCGTCTTTCCTCGCTCCATGGCCTGTTCCAGATATCCTTTGCCAGCTCTTTCAGCGCCCAGCACTGGCTCGTCAGCTTCATCTGTGCACGCAGCCACATCAGCTTTTCCTGCCGGGATTCGGTCATCCACTTATCGCTGTACTGCCACAGGAAGCGGGTTCCTTTTGCCTGGTGTCGGCTTTCAACAGGGAGGTGCGGATGTTCATTCTGACGGGTTTTATCAACTACCTCGCCCAGTTGCTTCGCCACATGGAAGCGGTCAAAGGCGATTTTCTCAACCGCACTGGGTAAGTGGATACGCGCTGCTCTTATATAGCCCGCGTTCATGTCCATTGAGAGCGTTTTGATAGCCAGCAACTGCCCATCAGTGAGCGTGCGAAGATAGCCGGCAAGACTCTCTGTGCCGCGATCATCCGTTAAGGCCAGCGCCCGACCATCGCGATCGGAGATCACCGTTATGTAACGATGTCCTTTTTTAAAGGCGACCTCATCCACATTCATATGACGGGCGGATAATGGCTTTTTTATCCGGGCAAGACCTCGCTTAACTGCCCGGGTCATAATGCCGTCAACCGCATTCCAACTGAGCTTAAGTTGCTTCCTGACAGCATCAACGGTGCTGATTTTCAGCCATGAGAGAACGAACGATTCGAATAGCAACGTATACCGGCTTCCGGGGCCAGCCCACGGAACAGGCAACGTCAGGCAGCCATGCTCCGGACACATAATTCGTGGAACATCGGCTTCAACAATAGTGGTGAACTGGCAGGTATCAAGATGGCGCCATTTACGATGACGGTGATCGTGAACAGAACAGGATTTACCGCAGGTCGGACAGGCTAGCCGGGTGTTTTCAGCGATCTCAATAGTGACAGTAACAGAACCGGCATTTTCATCGAGAGAAAGGGACTTTACCTGCCACGGATCGGACAGGTTGAGAATATGAGCGTAGAGGGACTTTTCGTCCATGGCGGTGACCTCTGGCGATTAAATACACCATTATCATGCCTTCAGCCACCACAACAAGGGAAGACCCTTTTACATACAGTGTTATTTAAGATATTTCCCGTCCTGCAAGGAGAATTTTTCCTGTTCCTGCCAGGTTATTGTTCTGGCAGATAAAACAGGCAGTGGGTTATCCACAGAAACGGTGCATAACCCTGTGAGTCGATGCCGGGTATCTCACCGTCTGCTAAGTCAGTGGCTCTATAAGTTCCCGGCCCTGGTTCCCGGGATTGCCAACAGCCCGGCTGACGGGGTGCCATGTGAAATCTTCGGCGGGAAGACTGCCCTCACGGGCAATGTCTTCCGCCTCTTTACCGGTTGTGTTTTCGCTGAGCCATTTACGTGCGGCATCCGGTGAGTACACGAGTGGTCGCCGGTCGTGAATGTCCAGCAGTTCCTCATCCGCAGCGGCCGTGACGATCAGGAATCCTTCCTGGTCATTGCCGTTCTCAAAAGGTGGTTTCCCGATGGCAGCGAGCAGGAGCGGATTTCCGTCCTTACGGTAAATGAAAAACGGCTGTTTCACGCCGTTTTGCTGTTTCCACTCAAACCAGCCGTCAGCAAAAACAATGGCCCGTCCGTGCTCCCAGAGTGGCCTGAACATCCGGCTGCCGGCCGCAGTTTCACTTCTGGCGTTGATGAGAGCGGGCTTGTTCCACCACTCCGGCGCATAACCCCAGTGAACAGGATCAAGATGCAGCTGCGAGCGGCGTTCACTCAGCAGTAATACACGGGTTCCGGGCGCAACGTTGTAGCGGCCGACGGGCTCCGGATCATACGGGATGTCCCGTTCTGCTTCTTCTCCGAGAAAGGCCAGGTACTCCTCGCGGGAGTTGTACTGCGTAAACCGACCGCACATTATCGTTTCTCCGGTGTAGATTTCGCATGCGAAATCTGTGTTTTCATCAGTTCAGAAAATAGGCCGTTTTTCAGGTTCCTGCCATCGTGTGGCCGCCGTGCCGCTACTGTAGCCGGGCCGCTTCGAATGCAAGGGTTCGCTCTGCCGGTGTCCTCACCCGGTCGCAGTTTATTTCAAAGGCTTTACCCGCTGTCTTCCCGTCGTTTTCCGTCTCAATTTTCGCCGTCAAACCGTCCAGCCAGCGTGGGCTTTTTCACTGCGCTGCGGCTTGCGGCACCGCCCCTGCATTCTCCACTTTTCGCCCGGCTGTCGTATCGGCACGGCGTAACTGGCGCCGCTTTGAGAAAGGAGAACTACTATGTCCCGATTTATCCAGGGTAATTGCGTCCATATCATGTCCGGCTTTCCGGATAATGCTGTCGATTTCATTCTCACCGACCCGCCATATCTCGTCGGTTTTCGTGACCGTCAGGGGCGTACCATCGCCGGCGATAAAACTGATGAATGGCTGCAACCCGCCTGCCATGAGATGTATCGCGTGCTGAAAAAAGACGCGCTGATGGTGAGCTTCTACGGCTGGAACCGCGTCGATCGCTTTATGGCCGCCTGGAAAAATGCGGGATTCAGCGTTGTCGGCCACCTGGTGTTTACCAAAACCTACACATCGAAGGCCGCATATGTGGGCTATCGCCACGAATGCGCCTACATCCTTGCAAAAGGCCGTCCGCCCCTGCCGCAAAACCCGTTGAATGACGTAATTGCGTGGAAATATTCAGGCAACCGGCACCACCCGACCGAAAAACCCGTAACCAGCCTGCAACCGTTGATTGAGTCCTTCACACATCCCGGCGCGATTGTGCTCGACCCCTTTGCCGGCAGTGGCTCCACCTGCGTGGCCGCCCTCCAGGCTGGCCGTCGTTACATCGGTATTGAACTGCTGGAGCAGTATCACCGGGCCGGACAGCAGCGTCTGGCCGCCGTCCGGCGCGCCATGCAGTACCCGGCCGCTAACGACGAGTTCCCGGAGGCCGCGTAATGAACTATGCAGGACACGAAAAACTCCGCGCAGAAGTGGCGGAAGTCGCCAACAGCATGTGTGACCTGCGGGCGACGCTGAACGGGATGGAGCACCGCTATCGCTTTGACTCTGATGTGCTGGCCGAACGCCTGACCCGTCAGACCCTTTTTCGCATCAATGCCCTGTTTATGGCGGCATACAACGAAATGCTTGAGCTGGATGCCTGCTTTAAGGACTAAGGAGAAAAACATGTACGGAACCTGTGAAACCCTCTGCCGCTTGTTGCGTGAGCAGTATCCCGCAGAAACCCCGCTGAACCTCATTATCTGGTCCCCGGCGGATATCGAAGCACTGGCCGACGGAATGGAATATGCCGTTTCGGAGCAGGACACAAGGGCGGTACTGGCGCGTATGGACGCCATTCCGGAGGAACAACGGCTTGAGTCGGGCGTGTCTGCCGGTGCGGTGATGGATCTGATTGAACAGGTGAAAGAGGCCGTTCCGGCGGTGATGGTGCCGGCGGACCTGCTTGAAACCCTGCTGACCACTGCCGAACAGGCGTTATGGCACAGAGAATGGACCGCCCGTGACTGCAATCATCCGGTCCCGGAAAGCGTTACCCGTCGCCTGGCTGATGCGGCGAAAGTTCGCGCCTTACTGAAAAAATGAAATCAACACGCCGCCCGGGCGGCGTGTACTGACCCCGTTCAGAGGAACCCATTATGCAGGAAACCACCACGTTAAACGCCCTTGTTATGCGCCGTGCGCGCGATTTGATTGCTGATTATGGATGGCCTGACCATACCGATGTTGATCAGCGTGATCCGGTCAATAAACCGGGCTGGATAAGCATTTATGTCCGTCTGGATGCGGCAAATATTGTTCATCTGCTGCCTTTGCTTTGTACCGGTGACGTACCCGCAGATCTGCAAAGTGCCATGACAAAAATATCCGGGACGCCAGCGCAGATTATTTTATCCGGCAGCCGCTATGCCGACGCGCCGCAGCTTCCGGAGGACGGAACACAGATAGCTTTCCCCTGGGCCGGGGAATGGCTGACGGAGCCGGAGATTCAGGCTGTAACGGATTGCCTGTCCCGCGCCGTGCGGGATGTATCCCGGCAGGTATGGGAGGATGCGCGCCGGATAAAGGCGGCACTGAACACGCGCGGGGAAACGCTGTTTTATCGCCAGACCCGAAACTTCCGTCTGGTTGTGAAGGAAAATGATATGCCCTGCTGGCTGGACGATGATGACAATTTGCCGGTGGTGCTCGATGCCATCCTGAACAAAGGGGCACGCTACAGTAGCGTCGAGTTCTTTGTTATCAGCGACAAAGTGGATCAAATCCTGGCATGTGGCCAGATGTGCGATGTGCTGCGTATTCCGGGCGAGCCTCCGCGCCGGTGGATGGATTTAACCCTGTTACATGAGGTCATGGCAGAAGCGCGTGCAGAAATCAGTCTTGTCCGCAATGCCCTGTCAGCAATCCGGCCAGTTTAGCGAACAGCAGGGGGCGGCGGCCCCCTGAATCTGGCACGAAGGATAAGGATGTCGCCGGCTCCGCTTTTACGGCTCTTCCTCCACGTTGTTCCGGCTTCGCGTTGAGTAACGTCCCGTGCGGCCTGCGGCAAACGCCGTGCCTCTACTGTAGCCGGGCCGCGGCTGATGCAAGGGAAGCGTAAACGCCGTCACCTTCACCCGGTCGCAGTTTATTTCATACGTTATCCGCCGTCTTCCCGTCGTTTTCCGGCTCAGTTTTCGCCGTCAAACCGTCCAGCCTGCTCCTGCTTTTTTACTGCGCTGCGGCTTCGGTGACGCCCTTGCATCCTCCGCTTTTCGCCCGGCTGTCGTGTCGGCACGGCGTAAGCCGGAACTCAGACGACATCGACTAGGGAGGATTTTTTATGCGCACTACAACCACCACACCCGCTGTTTACGTGGGCACGTATCACAAATACAACTGCGGCAGCATTTTCGGCAAATGGTTTGATCTGACGGAATTTGACGGCAGGGAGGATTTTTACGAGGCCTGTCAGGCGCTGCATGCCGATGAATGGGATGCCGAGTTTATGTTTCAGGACTGGGAAGGTATCCCGTCGCAGTTCGTCTCTGAATGCTCCATTGACTGGGATTTTATCGCCGCTTACAAACGCGCCGAAGAAGAGGGCAGGGAAGCCGCTTTTATCGCCTGGGCGGAGTATACCGGCGAATGTGACTATGACGCGTTTGATGATGCGTACCGCGGCGAGGCGGAAAGCGAGGAAGACTATGCGCGGGAGATGGTGGAGGACAACGGCCTGTTAAATGAGGTGCCGGAGCCGTTGCGCAGCTATTTCGATTTTGAAGCCTGGGCGCGTGACCTGTTCAGCAGCGGTTATGTGTTCCATGACGGCTATGTCTTCAGCAACTGATTAATGTCCGGCGGGCAAACCCGCCGGTTAAGGAGAAAACGTATGAAACTTGCACCGGAAACCCGCGAGATCCTGCGACAGTACAAAGCCCTGATTAATGCCCGCCGACGTGATGCCGGTCAGCGGGAACTGACCACCGCGCAGGTGATGGATGAAATCTGCGAATACATGACCTGTCAGTGTGCCGTGTACATCGGCGGTCATTTCATCTTACAGGGTGGAAAAGGCCAGTAAGTATGATGGCAGGCGTCCGGGCCGGAGGGCGCCTGTCAGCCCGCGCGAAAAACCGGGCAGGCTGCGCCTGCCGGAGAGAAACTTCGCCGCGCCTGCGGCGCCGCGCACTCTCCTCTCCATTGTCAGTCGCTGTTGCCCGGGAATGTGCGTATTATCAGGGATATCTTCCTGTAAAGCAGACCGGTGATGCATATGTCGAAGTGGAATATCGCCTCTTTCTCAAAAGAAGATCAGGATAAGGTCTCGGTCGATAAAGTCGCCGCTGCCGTTGCCTGGCAGGAAAGGATGAACAGGCCCGTGGTGCCGGAGCTGGCTGAACGGGAACAGCCTGAACATCTTCGCCAGTATTTCCGTGAACGGCTTGACGTTCATCGGCAGAACAGTCAGCAGCTGCCGCGCGCAAATGCGCCCGAATATCATAAACCCGGAGATGAGCAGCAGAAGTGATTCTTATAGTCAGTGTGTCCAGGGAGGAAATTTTATGCGTATGTCTCTGATGTTTGCGGCCGTGACTCTTTTAACCGGTATTAACCTGTTGTTTATTCCGTTTCAGCCTGTACCGGCTCTATGGGGGGGAATCTTGGCCGTTGCTTTTATCCTGATTAATGTCGCGGCGGATAAACTGCGTCTCTGAGGTGGCGTTGCATGGATTATCGTTGCCGGCATCATCATAATGTTGATGCTGAAGGGGAAGGAACCGGGGGACGAATTAAGAGTGCTGATCACCGTTTTTGCTTTCCTGGCTTCGGCCTGGTATAGCGTTGTGCAGTACAGAAAAGAAAAGCATTTTCGCTCCTGATGTTCCCGGCTGGCATCAAGCTGGATGATCGTCAGCCATCATTTTAGCCGCATGTAATCCATTCTTATCCTCCCGTTTTCTGTTTTCTGCCCGTTCCCGTTTTCATTGCGGGCGTCCGGGCGGGCTGTCGTGAACGGAGCCGGTAAACCGTCTCCGCCCTTCGGGCTTCCATCCCATGACGCAACACCAGGGCTTGCAGCATCCTTATCAGGATGCGCCGCCTCTGTCGCGCCGTGGCCTGCGCTCCCTGCACCCCGGCGAAAATCAACGGCCGCCGGGCTGTAAGGGGCAACGCCGTTTCGCGCCCGCGCTTTCCGTCGTTGCGGCGGGTTCCTGCTCATTCCTTGCCTGGTTTTTTCACCCTTTTGAGTCCTTTCGCCGGGGCTGAGACAAGCACAGCCGCTGTCAGCTGTCCAGGGTAAATGGCACGCGGTAAACCGCGCCCCGGACATCCGCCATCGCCCGCGCTGGTTTACGCCCCTGCGGCGAACGGCTCTCAAACGGGTGAAGGTAACAACCAGCGTGGGCGTTCAGCAGGTCCCCGCAAAACGTCAAAACCGCGGCCCCGGCAACTCAACGGGTGATGGTTTTTTAAAAGCAAAACAGGTTCAGAAGGAGGGGCAACATGAGCGAGGCGCTGGCGGTTTTACCCGACGACACCTTTACCCGCGAACAGGCTGAGGTCGTTGCGGCGCAGTACACCAACGTGGCAATTGAGGACGATCAGGGTACACATTTTCGTCTGGTCGTTCGTCAGAACGGCGTAATGGTCTGGCGCGCGTGGAATTTTGAAGCGGATACCGGGAAATGGCTCAACCGTTACATCGAACGTTACGGTATTCGTAAACAGCAGTAAATAAGAAGGTGCCCTGCCGGAGCGGTAACTCCGCAGGGCCGGACAATCATCAATCAGTGAGGTATCAACTATGTCAGTAACCGATGTTAAAGCAAAAGCACCCAAAAAAGCGAGCAGCAAAAAAATTACGAAGGCACAGGAGGCTGCCCTGAAGATCGCCCTTGAGGCCGCTGCGGTCGAGTACGTTCCGCTGTCCGATCTCGTTAAATCCCCGCTGAACGTGCGCTCCATCCCCTATTCCGTGGACAGCGTTCGCGGTCTGGCCGACTCCATCGAGACGCTCGGACTGCTGCAGAACCTTATTGTTCACACCCTCGCGGACGGACAATCCGGCGTGGCCGCAGGTGGCCGCCGATTAACTGCCCTGCAACTGCTGGCGCAGGAAGGGCGTCTCGCTGCTGACCATACCGTTATGGTGAAGCGTGTTTCCGACGACATTGCCGCCCTTGCCTCCGTCGCCGAGAACGAGCAGCGCGCCGCCATGCATCCCGCCGAGCAGATTGCAGGTTTCCGTACGCTGGCAGGGCAGGGCAAAACCCCCGCGCAGATTGGCGACGCGCTCGGCTTCGGCTCCCGTCACGTGCAGCGCATGCTGAAGCTGGCAAACCTCGCCCCCTCCCTGATGGAGAAGCTTGCACAGGACGAACTGACCGTTGAGCAGTGTCAGGCGCTCTGTCTCGAGGACGATCCTGCCCGTCAGGTCGAGGTATTCGAAAACGTGAAGGCCAGCTGGTCAAACGCGCCCGCACACCTGATTAAACGCGCTATTACCGAAACCGAGATGCGCACCGACAACGCCAAATTTCGTTTTATCGGGCGCGATGCCTACGAGGCGGCAGGGGGTTACGTCCGTGAAGATCTGTTCAGCCAGGACGAGGGCGACGGTACGGCTGACAGCGTGCTGGTTGAGCGTCTGGTGCAGGAAAAGCTGGAGCGTATCGCGCAGGACATTCAGCAGCGGGAGGGCTGGGCATGGAGTCGCGGACGCGCAGCCCGCATCTGGTACCACGGCGAAGACGGTAAGGAGTTCGTGCAGCCTGCTGAACCCGATCCGGTGTACACCCCTGAGCAGCAGCAGCGTCTTGGTGCGCTGCGGGAGCAGTACGATACATATGACAGCGTTTGCGACGAGTCAGATGCGATCGAAGCGGACATCCTCGCCATTCAGGCGGCGGCAGAAGCCAGCGCGTGGACTGACGACATGAAGTCAGGCGCGGGAGTGATGGTCAGCCTGTACGAAGGGCAGGTGTACGTGCAGCGCGGTGTGCGCCTGAAAGCGGATATGCCTGAAGAAACCGTAACCAGCAGCGTAACGGTGCCATTCACCTCACACCAGCCCGACGCCGCAGAGGGGATCAGTGTTCCGCTGCTCACGAAAATGACCTCCGAACGTACGCTGGCAGTCCAGGCGGCGCTGATGCAGCAGCCCGAAAAGGCGGTGGCGCTGATGGTCTGGCGCATGTGTACCTGCGTCTTCTCGGGCTGCCTGACCACGACGCATCCGTTCCGTATCAGCCTCACTGTATCTCACGGCAGCCTGACGGAGAACGCCCCGTCCGGTAAGGATGGCGCAGCGTTTAACATCCTGATGACCGAACGGGCAAGGCTGAAAGCCCTGCTGCCGGAAGGGTGGGAGAAGGACTTCACCACCTTCTTTGCCCTTGACGGCGGGGTGTTGATGTCGCTGATGGCCTTCTGCACGGCCTGTTCCGTTGACGGGGTGCAGACCCGCGATATGGGGCACACCTCGCGCAGTACCCTCGATGCGGTCGAGGCGGCAATCGGCTTCCACCTGCGCGACTGGTGGCAGCCGACGAAGGACAACTACTTCGGCAGCCTGAAACATCCGCAGATTGTCGCCTCCCTGAAAGAGGCGGGGCTGACGGGCGCGGCGGGTGACGCGGAGAAGATGAAGAAGGGCGATGCTGCAGCGCATGCGGAGCACTTTATGCAGCACACCCGCTGGGTTCCGGCATGGCTCAAAGGACCGGAGTCAGCGGGTGAATCCGGTGCAGACGACGCGGCTTCAGATACCGACAGCCCTGACAACGACACCACCAACACGGCACACGCCGCCTGATAACGGAGCGCCGCCCTGCGGGGCGGCGATAAGGAGATACCCATGCGCACTATTCTGACCCCCGATGTACTGAAAACGATGTCCTGTGATGAGTTTGAGGACTGGCGGGACAGCGGCGAAGACTTCCGCCGCGAACTGACCCACGCCGTCATGCGTGACCTGTCCTGCCCTGAAAACTGGGATGTGAACGGCGAGTACCGCAGCGAGTTCGGCGGCTTCTTCCCCGTACAGATACGCTTTACCCCCTCGCACGGCAATTACCATATTGCGGTGTGCAGTCCTGGTGCCATCAGTCCGGCGTGGATGGTGGTGTTCGTGCCCGCCAGCGGTCGCCCGTTCTCCGTCATTCGTACCCTGAGCGGCTACCAGCCGGAGCTTGTCAGCCACACCGTCAGCCTGACGGCGCGTCTCGATGCGGACGGATACAGTCAGGCCAGCATCATCAGTATTCTGGCAGCGGAGGGCGCGGCATGATACCTGCAAACCTGTCACTGGTTCCCTTCAGCCCTGAGCGACGCGCCGCGATGGAGGCCATCGCGGAGGTTGAACGCCGGCGGTCGCGCGGCGCGGTGTCCACGATGTATCCGTATGCCAGCGCCTTTTTCCGGCGGCTCACGGGCAGCACGCGCATCACTATCAGGGAAATCCATCATTTTGCGCCGGTGCTGACGGCGCGGGAGCTGCGGGGCAGCAGGGACAGCTGGCTCAGTGCCATCGATGCGCTGATTGAAAGTCGCGGGACGCGTTGCTGGCTGCCGCTTCCCGTTGGTGCGGGTCAGCGCCTCTTTCCGGAGGTGGCCTTTCAGCAGACCGAGCGGGTTCGCTGTCAGGACGCCCTGCGGGATGAAAAATACACCCGACAGCGTCACAAAGAACGGTGCCAGCGTGAGCAGGCGTACCAGGCGCTGGCGGGGCAGGCGGAGATTGAGCTGGCATTCCATACGCCTGAAACGGTCAGCAGCTGGAGCGCACGCTGGTCGGGGACTGAACTGCGCCAGTACGACCTGGAAGAGATGTTCTGGCGCTGGAGCGAGCGTTTCCCGTCACTGGAGCCAATGGAGCGCTGGACGATGGAGAGTCAGCCTTTCTGGACGGTGATGGCTGAAACGAATGCGCTGGCAAGGGAAAGTCCGGGATCTGTCCGGCAGCTGGAGCGCTGGATGGTACCCAACAAGCTGACAGCGCGGAGTCAGGTATGAAGTGGCGTTACTCGCTGCGCTGGAAGCGTCCCGGTCCCTGTCCCGGTGAACCTGAACTGGCGTCAGAAGTGGTGGAGGCCGGGAAGCCAGCCCCTGAGTCCGTGATGTCACTGTGGGTGGCAGGAGCCGGATATGCTGTCTGCGTTGATTTTCTGTATGAACGGCCGATCAGGCGCTGGAGCGATGAGCGAAAGGCGGCCACGCGGCGACGGAATCTGGCGCGTCGTGTTAACAGGATCGCGCCCCTGTTTGCAGATGAACTCATTGAGCGGGAACTGACGGTGCGACCGGATTATTTTCGGGGAAAGTCGCCTCACTGAGTCTGATATCATATCCTGCCAGAATACGGTCGGCAGGGTGCTTAAAAGGGATAATTTAGAGATGAGATACTGGATACTGGTCGCGCTGTTAAATGGCCTGTTTACGCTGGTCATACATTACGCGGCGCCGGAGATGTTGGGAGGCACGGCGTACTATGCCGGGGTGGCAATCTGTGCCCTGATTGCGCTGGTTATCACCTGGCGCGATCCGCCAGGTATGCTGGACAACGTGCTCTTGTTTCTCCTTAAGTGGGGAATTGTGGCTTCAGGTCTGGCGTTTTTTATCTGGGGTATCGGATACAAGCTGGAATTCTGGGGAGATCATAACCCCGATGAAATTGGCGGTGCTGAGCGGTGTTCTGCTTCTGGTCAGTGGCTGGGTGTACTGGAGGCGAAGGTAACAAACTATACGCCAGCGTGAGGGCAGGAAAGTAAAAAGAGCGGTTATGCCTGCGGTATAACTGCTCTTTTATATGGTCCTCACGCTTTGTAATTTCCTGCTGTGAATCACCTCTGAAGAACGAACGCTGCGAATTATGGTGGCAGTTGTCTGTATCATCTTTTCAAATTTGCCTGCTGTCTGACGGGGTCACTGGCCATGACTGCGGGCGACCTCCCTGACGGGAACCGGGGCTGTCGTAAACGGAGCCGGTAAACCGTCTCCGCCCTGACGGGCTTCCATCCCACTGTCGCAACGTCAACACCGGCTCGCAGTGACCGTTCCGGTCACGCCGCTTTCACCATGCCGGCGATAAAGCCGCCGGCACTCAGGTGACGCCACGTCGTTCCGCCGTGTCGGGTGTGTTCATCCTCTCCCCGTACCTCTGGCGAGCCCTCTCCCGTTAAGTCCCCGGGCGGAGGGCTTGTCGTAGCACCGTCGTGTCGTCATCCGAAGGGTGAAATGCACTCCGCCAAAACTTTTTGCGAGGGACCGCAAAAACTTTAGTCTCCGCCCTTCTCCTGCCGCCCCGCCGTTGCTCCTTTGCCCTTTGCCGCCAGGGAACTCACCGAGAGATGGATAAACCACCAGACAGGAGGAAAAGCAGGATGAACACACAGAACGTCAACGTCAAAACCGCCACCAAAGAATCTTCCGAAAGATGGGTGAAAACCTCGTCCCTGCGTACTGATGGCTTTGTGCGCAATATCCATTCCCGTAACCCGTTCGATGTTATTCGCGCGGACGTGGTGCTGGCCCGTATGGAAATACAGGCTAACCGGGGATGTGGCCTGCACTACGAGATTTATGAGTCCCGTCTGCTGGGTATGGCTATGCATTACCTGGCAGAACTGCCACTGAAAGACCGTCCGGCGTTTATGGGGGCGGCAGCGAAACGGGGTTACATGCTGACGACTGCGGAAGAAGAACGTGCCGATGGTGAATGTGCTGACCTGATGATCGAGCTGGCGGCGGATTACTGATTACTTAACCGGCTGGCGGCAGGGGATGCCGCCAGTCACACCGGAGAAACATTATGAGCAACAGCAACACGAACAGTACGTTCAGCTTTGACGCATGGGAGAAAAGCGCGCTCAGCGAACTTGATACCCTGCAAAACCACGTCAGTAAAGCCCTGATGAAGTACCAGAGCAATACGGACAAAACGGCGCTGGGCGAGTCTGCAAACCGCTATATGGGCGAACTCAGAACCGCTGTCACGCGCATCCTGAAAGCCACGCCAGCCATTCAGCAGAAAGTCGACGAGATTGCCGACATGCTGCACCTGATGGCGCATTTTTCCGGCATCACGTTCGACGAATAACCACCACGGCGAAATATCAACGCCATTAACCAGAAGGAGATAAACCATGCACTTAAATCTGACCGAATCCTGCGCTGAAGCGGGTATTTATGCGACCAGTGAGGCCGAACGCGCGTACTGGCTGAGCCGCGAAAAGTCATATCTGACCGCGTCCGTCGAAATCGACGTACACGCCTTCCATGATGCGCTGGGGCTGATGTACCCGATGAACTGGCGCAGCAGTCAGAACGGCGAGTGTGAAACCTTCATGCTGGCGGAAATGGTCTGCGGTAATGTGACCGAAATCTACGCGCGGATCGGTATCCGTTATTACCGGATGCGCGACTACAGCAACCTTGACCACGCGGAGATTCTGGCACGCGTTAAGGAGGGAGTGCAGCGCCAGAAATGAAAAAGGCAGACTTTCGTCTGCCATATCCCGCCGGATTTACCCGCTTGCAACGATTAATCCGGCCTTCACCAAAAGGAACAAACCAATGCAATTCAGTGAAGTTTCGATTGTTACACCGACCGCCCTGTATGTCCAGATGCTTGAGGCGGAAAACGCACCCGTAAAAAAACAGGTGCGTATTAAACGCAGTGATATCGACCGTGACGACATCAGCGCCGAAATGCGGGCGCTGGGCCGTCACATAGCGCACTGCCGGAAGAAGGGGCGCGCCGTTCGTATTCCTGCCATGCGCGGGAGTGAGTGGGGGCAGGTGTTACGCACGCTCGAACTGAAGCGGGCATTTAACTGATAACTGAGCCGCTCCTTACGGGGCGGCATTTAAGGAGGAAATATGTCTCAACTCAGTTTTGCCAGCTTCTTTGATCAGGCGAGAGAAGCCGCACCCTTAACACCCGCTAAACCCGTATTGCCCACCGTGAATGCGCAGCCGATACTGCACCGGATGATGACAATCGACCAGGCCCGCCGCCAGTTTATCAGCGTGTTCAGGGATACCGCCCGCAGCCTGCGCCGCTGGGAGGTGTTCAGCGACTTTATCACGCTGGCCGCCAGCGAGCTGGATATGGCGCGGATAAGAACGCCAGAGAATATTGAGCAGAGCCGCAAAATCTGCGCGAAGTACAGCGAGAGTGATATCAGCAACCTGCATACGCTTTTCTGCCTGATGGTCTGCGCACTGGAGGCCAAATTCCACGACTTCCTCGGCGCGATCTTCATGGAGCTTGAGCTTGGCGACGACCGCAACGGACAGTATTTCACGCCGTATCACGTCCAGTCACTGCTGGCGAGGCTGCTGATGCCGGACGTCGACGAAACGATACGCCGTGAGGGATTCGTTACCGTCAGCGATCCGGCAAGCGGTGCGGCGGGAATGATTGTGGCGTATGCGGAATATCTGCTGGAGGCGGGCTATAACCCGTCTGAACATATGTTCGGAAGCTGCATCGATATTGATTCTGTTGCGGCCGATATGGCGTTTATTCAGCTTTCCCTGCTGGGTATTCCTGCCGAGGTGGTCACGGGCAATACGCTGACGATGAAGTTAAACAGGGTGCGGTATACGCCTGTGTACTACATCAACAACTTTGGTAAGCGGCTGGACGATCAGCGCCGTATCAGTGCCATGCGCGAATTTTTGCGCTGTATAAATGACGCTGCATAGCTATCCAGAAGGGCAGGGGAGTGTCCTGCCTTTCGTGGCATCAAAGGCCGCGCGCCTGCGGCGCAGAATAAGCAGGCTGCGCTGACGCGCTGCCTGCATTATTCCGGCGCGTGGTAGTCTGAAGTTCCTGTCTTTTGGTCAGGTGGTTAATATTCCTCATTCTCCTGCTGGCGATGGTCTTTATTATTCTGCCGCGGATATGGATATTATCCTTTCTTTTCCGGGCGTCGTCCCTGAAGGGACACGGCTGTCGTGAACGGAGCCGGTAAACCGTCTCCGCCCTTCGGGCGTCCATCCTGACGTAAATTCAAATTCACGCTTGCTGCATCCCGAATGGATGCGCCGCTTTCACCGTGGCGGTAATAAATTACCCCCACTCTGAAGCCCGTAACGGTAATTCGTCTTACGCCGATTTTCCGTTACGGGATGTGTGCATTCTCCTGGTGTGACTATCGCCCGATTTCATCAGTTCGCGGAGGGCTGCTTTTAGCATCAGCCAGTAAGGAAATAAAGGGGTATATAAACGCTGCGCGCCCCTTTATTTCCTTACTGTCAGCTGCTCATTGCCCTTCGCCGCTCAGTGATGAAGTCGAACGATGTAATAACCCAATGAGGAGAAAACCAGAATGCACACATTAAACGTCAAAACCGCCACTCGTGAATCAGCCGAACAATTTAAGATCGATGAACGCCAGCGCTACTCTGTTACAGATGGTGATGAACGTCTGGATTTTATTCCTGCGCTCTTTTTTACGCCTTCTGCTGATAACATGATTGCCAGCTGGTTACGTCAGCATTCAGATTATGATGGCGGTTTCTGGAATTACTGGATTATTCCGCAGGGCACCGGAGGAAACATTGCTCCGAACTGTGTCAGATTCACCACGACGCAAACCGGATATATCGCACCGGAAGGTGAACAGCGCTATAACATGGTTATTCCCGGTAATTACTTTGAAGCAGAGGTCAGTGCCGATGCTGCCGGAATTATTGCGACCCTGATGATCATGAACTGGTTGTCCTGGCAGGTTGCAGATATGGGGCCTGAATATTCGAAAGTCTGTAAACACCTCGTCGCTCGTCAGGATGCACTGAAAGACTACATCAGTATCATAAAACACCCTGAAGCAGATTTAATTTATCGGGCTATTGATTGACGACATAAATACTGGATGAATAAAAAGACCTCCTGTTGAGGTCTTTTTACTGTTTTGCAAGAGTCTGCGCTGCATTTTTATTATTCTTTATAGCCCGATATGTTGCCTCAATTTTTCTGGCATAGACATATCTTCTCTGCGCCTGTTCTTCTGTTTTCCTGAAACCTGCATTATAAGCGCCCACGGCCTGCCAGCTGACTCCCCACTTTTTGAATGCAATTGCAAGATAGTAAGCCCCGGTGTAGATATTCATACACGGATCGGAAAGAAGATGCTCCGGTTTTATTCCATAACGAGCCAGTTCGTTAAAGTGCTGGGAGTCCACCTGCATAAGTCCGGAGCCAAAACCCGAAACAGGATTGTAGCCTTTTACGTATGTGCGGAAGTTCGATTCATTCCAGGAGATTGCCCGAAGCAGATCCGGATCTATATGATAATCCCTTCCTGCCAGATCAAAACAATCAGCAGCGTTCAACATTCCAGAAAAAGCCAACATTAAAAACGTAAGAGCAATCCGTTTCATTTCTTCCCTCCGGGCACCATGCCGGAAATACGTTAACCCATCCCATGCCCAGACTCAACTAATATGCACTCCTCACCACCAAAAGTTCCACACCCCACGCAAAATTAAAGTTTTGCTGATTGGGTATTCAAATCATGCAGTTAGTGAAAAAGTAATGTGAAATAATTTATTTTAATGTGTGTAAACGACTCGGTAGCGAGTTCTATTCGACTCGGTAAAAACTCTACTCAGAGTCATTTGTGACTATTTTTAATAAATCCATTGAGTTATGACTACGGCGAGTCTATATTCGAGTCGTGAATTTTTACAGTGTGTGTCGGCATGCAAGTCGTCTGTTTTCTGGCAGGGAGTTTGTGCCGAGTCGTGCATTTTTAGCTTTTCAAAATATTCTGAGGTACAGAAGTTTTGGAACTATAAATAAGGAGAAAATTATGGCCAGAGTTCAGGTCTATGTAAGCGATGAAGTGTCAGAGAAAATAAGAGTAATCGCTGAAAAACGTCGCGCTGAAGGAGCGAGAGATAAAGATGTAAGTTTTTCGAGCATTGCATCAATGCTGGTCGAACTTGGTCTTCGGGTCTATGAAGCGCAAATGGAAAGAAAAGAGTCTTCCTTTAATCAGGCGCTCTATAATAAAACTATTCTTGAAAATGTAATGAAAACTCAATTTATAGTCAGCAAGCTCCTGGCGATGGAGTCGCTGAGTCCGCATCTCGCAGGAAATGAAAAATTTGATTTCAGGGATATGGTTACGTGTATACGTGAAGATGTGCAACAGATTGTTGAAAAATTCTTCCCCCAGGAGGAAGAGTCTCAAGATAATTAGCTGAAAATGTTTGATAAATAGGATTTAGATCTGCTGTTTTTGAGTGACTTTGGCGTCAGTAATTGATATATTTTATGCAGACATAAGTAAAATTTGATGCTCGCCATTCAGTTTGGCGGGTCGCCGGTACACCGGGCTAGACCCCCGGGTGTACCGACTATACACAGAAACCTTCAGAGGAGGCTTCAATGCACCCGCGCGATCCTAGAGATCTCTCCCAATCAAGTCAATCATTAGATGATATTGTGAAGCGTTTTGATGCGCTCTATAAGTACTCACCTTTGCCTTTTTGCATTCGGAATCAATCCAGAAACCCCATATATAAAAATGATGCATATTTAGATTTCTTTCACCCATTATCAAAGTGTTTTTCAGGTGTCAGTTTTGATCCTGATGAAGTTGAGCTTGATTTGTCGACAATTGAGTTGGAGGCCTTTGTTATGGGGCCTGATACAGCTATTTGTAGAACTTTTAATTTGAATGGTGAGTTTTATCAGTTACGTGTTGAAATTCGTATGGTAAATAAAGAATTATATGCTTTATGGTTTATTAATTACTTCCCGGATTATCAAGCTTTATTCAATACCTCGAATAGGATAAAAAATGATGAGTTTGATTTTGATATTTTTATATCAGGGTTGACGAATAAAAAGATGATTACGTTATGTTTTTCAATTCTTGGTTTTCAACTTCATACGATGGCGCAAT
The DNA here is from genome assembly GCF_021725435.1 of Enterobacter sp. JH25. Classification (NCBI taxonomy): domain Bacteria; kingdom Pseudomonadati; phylum Pseudomonadota; class Gammaproteobacteria; order Enterobacterales; family Enterobacteriaceae; genus Enterobacter; species Enterobacter sp. JH25. The sequence continues at coordinate 60,248 of NZ_CP091321.1, forward strand.
ATTTAGGTGTCTCTGAAAAAGCAATTTCAAGCAGACTTTCTAGTGTGAAGAGTGAGCTTGCGAAATATTTTATTGATTACGATGACTTCAGATTCTACTGCATGAGAATGGACGTATACAGAAAGGTGAGAATGGTTGTTCTTAAGGTTTTGAATGTTAAATTTATGTAAAAAATATAGTGGAATTTTTCGCGTATTGAATAAATTGTATTCAATGTGTCACTATCCTGACGCAGGAATATGTTGAGAGGGAAAACATGATTAGACGTCACAGGCTTCGTGGCCCAACGGTAACTATGTCGATCTACCTTGACCCACAAACCGATCTTCTTATTTTGAAGGCGAAGGACAGAAGTGGTCGTTCTAAATCAGCTGAAGCGCTGATTCGGTTACGTGACCACCTGGAAAAATTCCCTGATTTCTATAACTCTGAAATGGCGGAGGTGATCCCAAACAATCTTGAACCCAAGTCACAAAATTAGTTTCTTAGGATTTTTATTTCAACAAATCTATCCGGTGTAATTAAAGGATTAATGAATATGACTGATGTGTCTGTTATTAACGCTGTACCCGCGACCCCTGCAAAGAAAAAATTCAGCAAAGTCGCGTTACTCAAAGCGCTGAAGTTTGCCCTGCCTGTCGCAGCCCTTGCTGCGTTTTTCCCTGATACGGTTCTTGCCTCGACTGCGGGTAAAGATCTGATGTCCAGCGGCGATGCAACCGTTAAAGGAACATTTGGTAAAGACTCCAGCGTGGTTAAGTGGGTTATTCTTGCCGAAGTTCTGGTGGGCGCCGTGATGTATATGACGACCAAGAACCTCAAGTTCCTGGCGGGCTTTGCGATCCTGTCCGTATTCGTCACGGTAGGTATGTCTGTCGCAGGATACTGATATCCAGCGACAGCCGTTCAGAGCCACTTCCGACTATTAAATTCCGGTTTAATTCTGAATGCCCTTCACGAGCATTCACGGGAGGGCTTTGCCTGTAATCCGGCTGGCAGGTATTTCCATACTGCCAGCTGTACCGGAGACGGAACATATATGGCAGATGAATCTCTCAAAAAATATCGCTTTCCCGAAACCCTGACGAATCAGAGCCGCTGGTTTGGCCTTCCTGTGGATGAGCTTATTCCGGCGATTGTCTGCCTGGGGTGGGGATTCTGGACCCAGCATGATATCCCCGGAATTATCGCTGCCGTACTGGCCTATCTCGGAATTAAAAAGCTCAAAAAAGGGCGGGGCAGTTCATGGCTACGGGACCTGGTCTACTGGTATATGCCGACCTCACTGCTGAGGGGGATTTTTCATGATGTACCCGACTCATGCTACCGCCAGTGGATTAAATAGACAGGAATAATCAGATGGAACACGGAGCACGATTAAGTACACAGCGGGTTATTGCCATCGGCTTTATTGCCATGGGGGTGGTTATTCTGGGAAGCATCACCACCAATGTTATTCAGGCCGTCAACAACTACCGCCTTCAGAATGAGCAGAAGTCTATCGTCACGCCAATGCTTTTCAACGCGCCGTTTGCCGTGTCGCAGAACCAGGCAGATGCCTCCTACCTGCAACAGATGGCCCTGTCGCTTATCGCCCTTCGCCTCAATGTTACCCCGGAAACCGTTGATGCCTCTCATGAGCAGCTGCTGTCCTATGTCAAACCCGCAGCGCAGAACGAGCTGAAAATCCGGCTTGCTGAGGATGCGAAGCGCATTAAGGACAACAACGTTAACTCGTCTTTCTATATGACCAGCGTGAAGGTTTACCCGGCAAGCAGCCGCGTGGACGTACGCGGCCAGTTGAAGACCTGGATAGGCGACTCGAAACCGTATCCCGAGCTGAAACAGTACGTTCTCAAGTTCGAGCGCGAGGACGGCATCAGCTGGCTCAGTCACTTCGGAGAAATCACCGATGAACAAAAATAGTCGCCGTGCGCTGCTGGCGTTGCTGATGCTCGCTTCCGGTCAGACGGTCGCCGCACCCGCTGCGCTTTCTGCCACGATTGTCCCGTTGACGAACGGCGGACAGGCCAGCATCGCGGTCAGCAATACCGACCCGAACCTTTTTACAGTCGCAGGTGACCGCGTGACGGCCCTGACCAGCCTCGACGGTGAGCTGACGCGTCAGGAACAGACGGCAAGCGGTGGTGTGATTGTCAGCACCCTCAACAAAAAGCCCTTCACGTTCATTCTGGAAACCGAACGCGGCCTCAACTTCTCGGTACAGGCCGTGCCACGTGCGGGCGCGGGGCGAACCATCCGGCTGGTCAGCGAGCTGTCCGGTACGGGTGAAGCGGCGCGCACCTGGGAAGAGTCTTCCCCCTACGAGGCCACGCTGGTTTCCCTGAGCCAGCATCTGCTGGGCGGGCAGCTTCCGTCCGGCTGGCAGGCTATCCCCGTTACGCATGAAGCCCTCAACGCTCCCGCCGGACTTTCTGCAGTCCCCGAGCGCGTCTGGGTGGGTAATCACCTTAAGGTGGTGCGCTATCGCGTCACCAACAATACCGGGATGGCCCGCAACATCGCGGAAAGCGACTTCTGGCAGAGCGGCATTCGCGGCGTGCTGTTTGGTGAAGCCTCGCGTCAGCTGATGGCGGGCGGCGCCCTGCAGGTCTTCATTATCAGCAGCGGAGGTGCGGCTGATGGCCAGCATTAATTCAGTGGTGAAGCGCAAGCAGTTTATCTGGCTGGGTATCGTGCTGGCGACCGTGGGCGTGGTGGTGGGCGGCGGCTGGTATCTGGCGGATGCACGCTACGAGGGCAGCAGCGATGCGGCAGCCGCCGGCGAGCCTGCGCCCGATATGACCGGCGTGGTGGACAGCACCTTTGACCAGAAGGTGCAGCAGCATGCCACGACCGAGATGCAGGCTACGGCCTCCGAGATGCAGAAGCAGTATGCCGAAATGCGCCGCGAGCTTGAGCTGCTCAGCAAGGGGCAGGCAGGCTATCAGCACCAGATTGACAAACTCAGTCAGGATAATGCGGCGCTTTCCGCTCAGGTTAGCGCGCTGGGGGCGAAACCCGTCACCGCATCGGGTGAGCCGGCCCCGCAACCGCCAGTGCCTGCGCCGGGGCCTGAAGGTGAGCCGCAGCCGACCGGTTTCCCGCCGCAGACGGGGGCCGTCCCGCCGCCGACCGCGTTCTATCCTGGTAACGGCGTCACGCCGCCGGCGCAGGTGCAGTACCAGCCCATCCCCGTACCCAACCAGCTGCGCCGGCAGTCTTTTGCCCACAGCGACGAGAGTAAAGGTCCGTCCCTGCCGTACATCCCGTCGGGCAGCTTCGCCAAATCGATGCTGATTGAGGGGGCTGACGCCAACGCCTCCGTAACCGGTAACGAGTCCACGGTGCCGATGCAGCTGCGCATTACGGGCAGGGTGGAAATGCCCAACAGCAAAAGCTACGACCTGACCGGCTGCTTCATCGGGCTTGAAGCCTGGGGCGACGTGTCCAGCGAACGCGCCATCGTACGCACCCGCAACATCAGCTGCCTGAAGCACGGCGTCACCATCGACCAGCCCATTGCCGGGCACGTGAGCTTCCGGGGAAAAAACGGCATCAAGGGCGAGGTGGTGATGCGAAACGGCAAAATCCTCGGCTGGGCATGGGGCGCGGGATTTGTTGACGGCATCGGTCAGGGCGTGCAGACCGCGTCCCAGCCTTCGGTCGGCCTCGGCGCCACGGCATCACTCGGCGCGGGTGACGTGATGAAGATGGGGATTGGCGGAGGCGCCTCCAAAGCCGCCCAGACCCTCAGCGACTACTACATCAAACGCGCAGAGCAGTACCACCCCGTCATTCCTATTGGGGCGGGTAACGAAGTGACCGTTGTCTTTCAGGACGGTTTTCAGCTGAAAACCATTGAAGAGCTGGCGCACGAGAATGACAGAAGCAAAGCGGAGGGCGACGACCGCAGCCCGGTTCCGCCGCCGTCAGTCCCGCAGGGCGGCATGAACGGGTTCAGTACCGACCAGATGCTCAACCAGCTGGGCAGGCTTAACCAGAGCCAGTTTATGCCGAAGGCCGACTCACAATAACCCCACGTAAAGGAACCGCAAATGAACAAGACAGTGCCTGTTGCGCTCACGCTGGCCAGTCTCCTGACGCTGTCGGGATGTGCCGGTACAACGAGCGATTTTGAGTGTAACGCGACGACATCCGATACCTGCATGACCATCGAGCAGGCCAATGAGAAAGCCAAACGACTGGAGGAGGCCAGCGCGGTAAAGCCGGGTGCGACATCGCTGCCGCGCCTGGCTGAGGGTAATTTCCGGACCCGGTCCGTGCAGCCCCTGACGCTGCCGGCTGAACCGGTGCATGCCATCGCATCCAGGAATGCACCTCTGACGGGTACACCGACTCTCCCCCGCCCGCAGCCGCACTCAGCCTCACGGGCGCCGCTCTCCACGGTCACGCCGGTTACTGTGTCGCCGCCAGGGCGCGAGTCCATCGTGGACCCGAGGCCGCTTCGCGTCGGTGAAAAGACGGCCGGGCTGTGGATCGCGCCCTATATCGATACGCAGGACGTTTATCACCAGCCGACGCGGGTGTTTTTTGTTGTGAAACCCTCAGCGTGGGGAACCCCACGCGTTAACTGAAACCTGAACCGCCACCGCGTGTGGCACCCATTTTAACAATCTGTCGTTATCACGCGTGCCCTGAAACGTAAAAAGGGATGGGCGGTAGCGTGTCCGGACAGTGTGAGCAGGGAGCGTTGATGGCAGACGAACTCGATCTCCTGCAGGAGCAGGACGAATTGCTGAACCAGCTTCATATACAGGCCGCGAGGCAGCGATCCTGCCTGCAGGGCAAAAGCCGCAACCGGTGCGAATGCTGTGGCAATCGCATCCCCCTCAGGCGGCAGCAGGCCATCCCGGGCGTACGTACCTGTACGGAATGCCAGCGGGTTCTGGAAATACGAGAAAAACAGTATCTGAGGTGACCGATGGGAAGAAGAAAAACCAATGTGATGGTCGTGGGGAAAACCGGTAGCGGTAAGACAGCCATCAGCGTTGAGGTTATGCGGACCTTTTTATCAGAACGACAACTCCGCGACTGGCGTGAATTGCGCAAAGACATTCAGAACGATGGCAAAAAACCAGGAGACGAACATCATGACAACCAACAGTAACAGCGGTCCGGGTAAGACCCGCCACCTTAACGATATAGCGGCCTGCTGCGAGGCGATGGGGATGCGTGTCATCTGTGTTAATGCCGCAGAGCGCGACTTCTGGCTTTCAGCGTCTCAGCAGAGCGCTCCCGCCCTTGACGGGAAGGCTGGGATTTCTCAACACATAATGCAACGGCAGCGTGGGCACGGTCTGTTCCTGGGTAAAGCAGGCTCAGGTATGAGCGTAACAAAACAGCAGATGAGGGTTTTCCTGGCGAAGTCTGACGTCAGCCGGATTAAAGCGCTGTACAGCGGAGAGGACGGGGAGAGGCTGGCGGAGGCTATCAGACACAACTGCAGCGTCTGGTTTCCGCTGAATCCCGGAGGTAAAGGGAATGATGCTTAAGCTTCTGTCCGTCCTGCTGTATTGCCTTAGATGGCTTGCCTGGGCTTTTCACTATCTGATTATCTGGCCTGCCGCCACGCTGATGCTGCTGGTTGCCATGCTTTTGTGGATGGATAACACCACGCCCGGAGAGGCGATGGCGCAGGAAATTATGGCCGTCACGCATAACGTCAGCAGTGGCGAGTTTCGTATTGCGGTCTGCCGTGATGAACCTTTACAACCCTTTATACCGCCTGCTCCGCAGAACAAGTCCTCCGGCCTCACGCTGCATGACGCTCCCTCTGCCGTCTGCCATGACCGGGGCAGCGTCGTCACCGATGCTAAAGGATATGCCGGTCATGTTGACGGGGCGCTGAGTGCGTTTAAGTTGCTGTGGATTGTGATGGCCATTGTGTTTTCAGGGGCGGCGCTGCTTATGGGATGCCGTCCGTATTTCTGCCTGTACGGTCAGATGCGCTCAGTGCGTTTTCGCTACGGTATCCCCGCCAGCCGCCCGGCCCCTGCGACGGAAGCGGTCAAAACGGCCGACAATAAAAAGGAGGGGGATCATGAGTAATCCGCTGGACTCCGTCACCCGCACGGTCAACTCGCTGCTGACGGCCCTGAAGATGCCCGATGCGTCCTCTGAGGCGAACGATGTCCTCGGGCAGATGCGCTTCCCGCAGTTTAGCCGCGTGCTGCCGTACCGCGACTACGATGCGGAAACCGGCCTCTTCATGAACGAAAAGACGATGGGCTTTATGCTCGAGGCGCAGCCCATCAACGGCGCCAACGAAACTATCGTTTCGTCGCTGGAAAACCTGATGCGCACCAAGCTGCCCCGCGAGGTGCCGGTGGCCGTTCACCTGGTGTCCAGCCATCTGGTGGGTCAGGATATCGAGTATGGCCTGCGCGAGCTCTCATGGACGGGGGAAAAGGCTGATACGTTCAACGCCATCACCCGCGCCTACTATCTCAGGGCCGCAGAAGAAGGGTTCCCGCTGCCCGATCACCTCAACCTGCCGCTGACCCTGCGTAACTACCGGGTGTACATCTCCTGCTGCGTCCCCCGTAAGCGCGGAAGTAAGGCCAGCGTGATGGAGATGGAAAACCAGGTCAAAATCATCCGCGCCTCGCTGCAGGGGGCGCAGATAGCCACCCGCAGCGTGGATGCGGATGCCTTTATCCGCATTGCGGGCGAAATGATTAACCACAACCCGGATGCGCTGTATCCCACCGAACGGGAACTGGACCCGCTCAAGGATCTGAACTACCAGTGCGTGGACGATACCTTTGACCTGAAGGTGAAGGCCGACTACATGACGCTGGGGCTGCGCGGTAACGGTCGCAACAGCACCGCGCGCATCATGAACTTCCAGCTGACCAAAAATCCGGAGCTGGCCTTCCTCTGGAATATGGCCGACAACTACAGCAACCTTCTCAACCCGGAACTGTCCGTTTCGTGCCCGTTTATCCTGACGCTGGTCCTTAGCGTGGAAGACCAGGTAAAGGCGCAGAACGAGGCCAACCTGAAGTTCATGGATCTTGAGAAGAAGTCCAAGACCAGCTACGCCAAGTTCTTCCCGGGCGTGGCGCAGGAGGCAAAAGAGTGGGGCGATCTGCGCCAGCGCCTGTCGTCCGGGCAGTCCTCGCTGGTGAGCTATTTTCTGAACGTGACCCTCTTCTGCCGCGATGACCAGGAAACTGCGCTGAAGGTCGAGCAGGACGTACTGAACAGCTTCCGTAAAAATGGCTTCGAGCTGATTTCCCCGCGCTTTAACCATATGCGCAATTTTCTCGTGAATCTGCCGTTTATGGCGGGCGGCGGCCTCTTTAAGCAGCTGCGCGAGTCCGGCGTGCTGCAGCGCGCCGAAAGCTTTAATGTCGCCAATCTGATGCCGGTGGTGGCGGACAGCCCGCTGGCCACTTCCGGCCTGCTGGCACCGACCTACCGCAACCAGCTGGCGTTTATCGACCTGTTCAGCCGCGGCATGGGTAACACCAACTTCAATATGGCGGTGTGTGGCACCTCCGGCGCGGGGAAAACCGGGCTTATCCAGCCCCTGATACGCAGCGTTATCGACTCCGGCGGCTTCGCCGTGGTGTTCGACATGGGCGACGGCTACAAGTCCCTGTGCGAGAACATGGGCGGGGTCTACCTCGACGGCGAGACGCTGAAGTTTAATCCGTTCGCTAACGTCACCGACGATACCATCGATGAGATGGCCGAACGCCTGCGGGACCAGCTGTCCGTGATGGCCAGCCCCAACGGCAACCTGGACGAGGTGCACGAAGGTCTGCTGCTCAAGGCGGTGAAGGCCACCTGGCTTACGAAGAAAAACCAGGCGCGCATTGACGACGTGGTGGACTACCTGATGATGGCCCGCGACAGCGAGGAGTACAGCGGATCGCCAACCATCCGCAGCCGCCTCGATGAGATGGTGGTACTGCTGACCCAGTACACCCGCGACGGGGTGTACGGCAGCTACTTCAACTCCGACGAACCGTCCCTGAAGGACGAAGCCCGGATGGTGGTGCTTGAGCTCGGCGGACTGGAGGACAGGCCGTCCCTCCTGGTGGCGGTGATGTTCTCGCTCATTCTCTACATTGAGAACCGCATGTACCGCACGCCGCGCAGCCTGAAGAAGCTCAACGTGATAGACGAAGGCTGGCGCCTGCTGGACTTCAAGAACAACAAGGTCGGGGCGTTTATCGAGAAGGGCTACCGTACCGCCCGCCGCCATACAGGTTCGTACATCACCATTACGCAGAACATCGTCGATTTTGACTCGGAAACGGCCTCCAGCGCCGCCCGCGCGGCATGGGGTAACTCGTCCTACAAAATTATCCTCAAGCAGTCCGCCAAAGAGTTCGCCAAGTACAACCAGCTGTACCCGGACCAGTATTCGCAGCTGCAGCGCGACATGATTAAAGGTTTTGGCAGCGCGAAGGACAACTGGTTCAGCAGCTTTATGCTGTCGGTTGAGCACCTGACGTCCTGGCACCGCCTGTTCGTCGATCCGCTCAGCCGGGCAATGTACTCCTCGGACGGTCCGGACTTTGAGTTTCTGCAGCAGCGACGCCGGGAAGGGCTGAGTATTCACGAAGCCGTCTGGGAGCTGGCGTGGAAAAAATCCGGGCCGGAAATGGCCGCGCTGGAGCGCTGGCTTCACGAGCATGAAGGGAAGACCATCTCATGAAAAAACACGTACTCATTAACGCCGCGCTGATTGCCGGCACGCTGGCTGCGGGCGCAGGCATCAGCTGGCTGGTCTGCCAGCTTAACCGTCCTGTGGTTGTGGCCTTCAACATGAAATCCACGGTGGATGCCTTCTTTGACAGCGCCGGTCGCCGTTCACTGGACGAGGCGCAGACAAAAGCACTTTCAGACCGCTTTAACGCGTCACTGGAGGCCAGCCTCAGGGACTGGCAGGTCCGCCATCGTGCCCTCATCCTTGTCGCACCTGCCGTGGTGCAGGGGGCGCCGGATATCACGCGTGAAATCCAGACTGACGTGGCCCGCCGGATGAAGGAGGGGGGGTGATGCGCGCCCTTGCCCTGGGCCTGACGCTGCTGACCGGCAGCGTGACGGCCGCTGACCTCGGGACGTGGGGCGATCTCTGGCCGGTGGCGGAGCCGGATATGCTGACCGTTATCGAAAGCCGGCTGCAGACGCTGGCGCAGTCCGGCGAGATGGACAAAAAGATGGCGGAGTTTAAGGCGCGCGTGGTGCGCAACAGCCAGCGCCCGCCTGCCGTTGAGGGAATAACCCGCGCGGTGCGCTACGAGCGGCGCTGGTTTGACCCGAGCGTGCGGGTGGACAAGGCGCTTGCCGACGACAGGGGCAACGTGTTTGCTCAGGCGGGGCAGGTCTTTAATCCGCTTGATGTGGTGCCGTTTAACGAAACCCTGCTGTTTATCAACGGCGACGATGCGGAGCAGCTCGCGTGGGTACAGCGACAGAAGCCTGACACCCTGATCACCCGCATCATTCTGGTTCAGGGCAACATTCCGCAGACGTCGGAGAAGCTCGACAGCCGCATTTTCTTCGACCAGAACGGGGTGCTGACCGCCCGGTTCGGCATAAGCCAGGTGCCGGCGCGGGTAACGGCGGCACCCAGCGGAAAGCGCCTGCAGGTGGAAATCATTCCGCCCGATATGGCGCAGCATGATGCAGGAGGTGTCCGGTGAAAATGCTGACCGTCTCTCTGTTCGGGCTGCTTCTGTGGGGTAACAGCCACATGGCAGCGGCGGACGCCGCCTGCGAAGGGCGCTTCGTCAATCCGATCACCGATATCTGCTGGCGCTGCATGTTCCCCCTGTCGCTCGGCAGCACAAAAGTCACGGGCGGGGATTTACCGGACACGTCCAATCCCGGTAGCCCGATACAGTTTTGTCCCATGCCACCGCCGGTATTTCAGCGCGTTGGCCTGGCAATAGGGTACTGGGAGCCGATGGCCATGACCGATGTGGCACGTTCTCCGGGCTGCATGGTGAACCTCGGCGGATTCACCGTTAATCTCGGGAAAATGGGGATGGGCACCGCCAAAAAAGATGACAAACAGGTCAATGGCGCGTTCTACCACGTGCACTGGTACAAATATCCGCTGACGTACTGGCTCAATATCATCACCTCCCTCGGGTGTCTGCAGGGCGGCGATCTGGATATCGGATACCTGTCTGAAATCGACCCGACATGGGGGGACAGCGCCCTGACCTCCATTCTGAATCCGGAGGCGGTCATTTTTGCCAACCCCATCGCGCAGGGCGCATGTGCGGCCGACGCGGTGGCCAGTGCAGCAAAAACGTCGGTTGACGCGCTGTTCTGGTGTGCCGGATCGCAGGGGTCAATGTATCCCTTTAACGGCTGGGTGAGCAATGAGTCCAGCCCCCTGCAGTCTTCCGTTCTGGTCAGCGAGCGCATGGCGTTCAAGCTGCACCGTCAGGGTCAGATAATGGAGAGCGTCGGGGAGGATAAAAAGGTCTGCTTCGAGTATCCGTCACCCATTATTCCCAAAACGCGCTGGCGCTATCAGATGGTGAATATGTATCCGGACGTGGCGCAGTGCCATCCCTTCGGCCGAACGGTCATGCGCTGGGAAACGGGGCGTAACCCGCCGAACACGAAGAAAAACTACGGCTATCTTCTCTGGCGCAAGCGCAACTGCGTCTTCCTCTGAGAAAAAGGAAACTTCCATGAAAACTCTGTCCGGTCTGACGGCGGCGCTGCTGCTGTCAGCATACTGTTGCACTGCGCTGGCGTCAGGGGCTGATGAGGCGAACCGCGAGTTTATTCGTCAGCAGGAGTCTTTCAGCCAGCAGCTGAGGGGGCAGGACAACGCGCCGCTGCGCCAGATGCTGGAGCAGCAGGTGCGCCAGAACCCTCTTTCAGCAGACGACGCCCGCTTTATCGGGGAGCTGAAACAGCGCCAGCGCGAGGACCAGCAGGATAAACCCACGCACGGTGCCCTGTATTTCGTCTCCTTTGCCATCCCGCAGGCGGGGCTTAAGCGCATGCTGACCGAGGCCCGCCGCTACGATATTCCCGCCACCCTGCGGGGTATGGTCAACAACGACATGAAAACGACGGCAACCGCCGTGATGGCGCTTGTTCAGGACGGCTCAGCCAGCGGCGTCGCCATCGACCCGACCCGCTTTCGTGAGTACGGGATCACCAGCGTGCCGTCCCTGGTGGTGTACTGCGAGGCGGGCCACGACGTGATTCGCGGCAATCTTCATCTGAAGCAGGCGCTGGAAAAGGTGGTGGGGAAGGGCGAGTGCAGGGATGAGGCGCAACAGCTGCTTAATAAAGGAGATGCCCGATGAAAAGAGCAATACTGATGTCGGTGCTGGCCATTGCCACCACGATGGCAAGCGTGAATGCATTTGCCGATGCTGACGCGCAGTACAGGGCGGGGGCTGATTTTGCCCGTCAGGTACAGGGGCAGGGTGAGAGCAGCCTGAAAAACTTTAACCCCTCAGCGTCTATCCCCAACTATACCGCCTCACCCGGTGAGAAAAAGTACTATGGCGGTGTGACGGCGACCGGTGATGGTGCGCTGAAAGCGGACGGTACCACGGGCTGGACTACTAATGAGGCTACAAAAGCCGTCACCGACTCGTTTGTTAACAACCCGAAGGAGCCCATTTCGCCCGACGCGCCGTTTATTAAGGCCAGCCAGGATGTCCAGTCCCGCGCTGATACCATCATCGGCAAAACGGGGCAGACGCAGTGCGAAGCGCAGAATATCAGCCGCAGTGAGTTCACCAACTATACCTGTGAGCGCGACCTGCTGGTTGAGCAGGCCTGTACGCGCACGGCCAGCATTACCGGCCACTATGAAGATACATCTGAAACAAAACAGATTGTTATCCAGTCTCAGAATATTTCGTTTGCTTCCTCCGAAGCGGGATACACAGGAACATGGACTGCGCCGGTGACAGGGAAGGTTGTTGCTGCAACAGCCACCTATTCCTGGAATAAACGTCTGGCGTTCAGTAATCCTAACTGGTTTATGCGAGTAACCACGCCTTTCGGGTTGATTTCCATGGATAACGATACCGGTAGCCTGGCGCTGAGTAGCGGCATGCAGCTGAAGAAAGGCGCAGGGATGGTGTTTTCCATTCGTACCAGGAGAAACAATCCCACTACAGATTCAATCTGGAAGCACAGCAATATGCGCTACAGCTTCACCGTTACGCTCCAGATTGAAATTCCCGCCAAAAAATGGGTACCAGACGTGGTCTGGAACGAATCCTGCCCGTTCAGCAAGAGCGAAGGTACGCTCAAAAAGACGGAATGTATTGAGCCGGGGAGCACAAAAACGGTGGTGGTTGACGGCGTGTCATACCCGGTCACGCAGGCTTGCTGGAAGTACAAAGACACGTATATGACCCAGGCTGCTGACAATGGCACCTGCAAAACCTACATGAACAATCCGGCCTGTACGCTTGCCTCACGCACCTGCGCCTTCACGGCAGAAGACGGCAGCGGCTGCCTGCATGAATACGCGACGTACTCCTGTGAAACACGTACTTCCGGCCAGGTGATGATATGTGGCGGCGACACCTTCTGTCTCGATGGTGACTGTGAGCGGGCGCAGAACGGTAAAAACAACGATTTTGCACCTGTCGTTTCGGCACTCGCCGCGCTGGCCGCTGCGGGCAAGGACGTGGCAGCCATTAACAGCGTTAACGTACGCGCCTTTACCGGCAGCGCGAAGTTCTGCAAGAAGTTTGCGGCAGGCTTCAGCAACTGCTGTAAGGACGGCGGCTGGGGCCAGGACGTCGGGCTTGCCAGGTGCAGCAGCGAGGAGAAAGCGCTGGGCAAGGCCAAAGAGAATAAGCTCACGGTCAGTATCGGTGAGTTCTGTTCAAAAAAAGTGCTCGGCGTCTGTCTCGAGAAGAAGCGCAGCTACTGTCAGTTTGACTCAAAGCTTGCCCAGATTGTGCAGCAGCAGGGACGTAACGGTCAGCTTCACATCGGCTTTGGCAAGGCCAGCAGCCCGGACTGTCGCGGCATCACCCAGACTGAGTTGCAACAAATCAAGTTCGACAAACTCGACTTCTCAAACTTTTTCGACGATCTGCAAAAGAACAAGAAAATCCCGGATAACGACACCCTGACGAAGCGCGTCCGCGAGGAAATCGCCGCGCAACTGAAGAACAAACAGTAAGCCACTCATCACTCACTCAGGACTCTCCATCATGAAAATTAAAGGATTTACTGGACGCCTTATCATCAGCCTGATTGTCGCCTCACCGGTGCTTTACTGGCGCGGGAATATCGTTGATGAAACAACCCGCATCGATGTGTTTTTTATGGCGCTGATGGTTGTGCTTTTCGTGGCGGGAGTTCTGCTGGCGTGGCTGTTAAACCCGCTTTTCAAACGATAACCGACCTGCTTCGGGATAAGGAAGGTTCCAGTGAAAAAGAGAAAGACAGCGTTAGCGCTGCTGCTTCTTGGCAGCGTTTTTACCGCCACAGGAAAAGATGCCGGCTGGCAGTGGTACAACGAAACGCGCAGAACGCCGGAGGACGACAAATCCTCTTCAACACAGCCTCAGCAGGCCTCGCCGGACATCATGGAGAAGCTTGCCACGCTTCAGCAGGCCACGAAGCGCGCCATGTACGAGGCCATTCTGTATCCGGGCGTGGAGAACTTTACCCGCTACTTCCGCCTGCAGAACTACTGGACGCAGCAGGCCGGGCTGTTCTCGATGAGCGCCAAAAAAGCCATGCTCGAGCACCCCGAACTGGACTACAACCTGCAGCACAGCCACTACAACGGTACCGTGCGCAACCAGCTGGCGGCGGACTTTGCCGACCAGCGCCGCGCCATTGAAACGCTGGCTCAGCACTATGGCGTGATGTTCTTCTACCGCGGACAGGACCCGATCGACGGCCAGCTGGTTCAGGTCATTAAAAACTTCCGCGAAACGTATCACCTCAGCGTCATTCCGGTTTCCGTGGACGGTATCGTGAATCCACTCCTGCCGGATACCCGAATGGACGGTGGACAGGCCAGCCGGCTGGGTATTCGTTACTTCCCGGCGCTGATGCTGGCCGACCCTAAAAGCGGGGCGGTCAAACCCGTCTCGTATGGCTTTATCAGCCAGGATGACCTGGCGAAGCAGTTCCTCAACGTTTCCACAGATTTTGCCCCCAACTTTTAATACAGGAAGAGTTCGCATGCGCAAATTCCGTTTTCGCCTGCCTGAGTTCGACGTGCCCGGATTATGGGTGCTGAGCCTCGGGATATGGTTTCACATTGTTTCCCGCCTGGTCCGGCGCGAGCCGGAGATGGCCATTATTCTGGCGCAGATAATCGGCGTATCGATGGCGCTCTGGGGGGGCTACCGCATCATCAACCGCTGGATTGATGCCGCCCGTGAGGCCGAAAAGGCCCGTGATGCCGGAGGATGCCGACATGAACCTTAGACATACCGTGTTTACCGTGGCGCTCATGTCCCTCTGCCTGGCCACACAGGCTTCCACAATGGACGAGATCAAATCGTTATGGCATCCACAGGGGGCGCGAACGTCGGGATCTCTGCCAACATCCCCGGAAGACCCTGAAGTTAAGCCACTTCCGGCGAAGCCGCCGGTCTGGTACCGCCTCAGCAACGGCCGCCAGATCAATCTGGCCGACTGGAAGGTCGTGCTGTTTATGCAGGGACACTGCCCGTACTGCCACCAGTTTGATCCGGTCCTGAAGTCGCTGTCGGCACGGGTGGGGTTTGGGGTGATGGCCTACACCATCGACGGTCAGGGGGATGCGTCCTTTCCCGATGCGTTGCCCGCGCCGCCGGAGGTGATGAAAACCTTTTTCCCTAACCTGCCCGTGGCCACGCCAACCACCTTTCTCGTCAACGTAAACACCCTTGAAGCCCTGCCCCTGCTGCAGGGCGCGACCGACGAACAGGGCTTTATGGCCCGCATGGATACGGTCCTTCAGATGCGTGGAGTGGGTAACAATGGCTGATCAGAACAATGCAGAGGAACACGACATGATGACCTCCGGAATGCTTCAGAGAGCTACGACGCCAGAGTTAATCGCGCTCAGGGCACGGAAAGAGGACGCACGGTTCGGCGTTTATGCTGAGTGGGCGGGCATTTTGCTCATTGCCGGCGTGCTGTCGCGCGTCTTTATGACATACGTTTTCAATGCCTGCGTCGGCGACTGGCTCAGGGACGGTCACCTGCAGCTGAAAGATTTGTGGAACGTGTTGATGTACGCCATTCCACTGATATTTATCGCGCTGAGCGGCGGGCTTGCCGTTGCAGGTGGCGTTTATGCAATCCTGAACTCGCTTTATACGAAAGGGCAAATGTTCATACTAAAACGAAAAATGGGAAAACTCGCCCTGCAGGCGAGTCGGGAGGGTGCCGATGTTCGTCCGTAAACCTCTCTCCATACTGTGTGGCCTCCTTCTTGCGTGTTCAGCGAGCGTGAGTGCCGACGTGAACAGTGACATGAACACCTTCTTTAATAAGCTGGGCTTTGCGTCCAACACCAGCCAGCCACAGGTCTGGCAGGGCCAGGCCGCGGGCTACGCCACGGGCGGCTCACTCTACGCGCGCACGCAGGTGAAAACCGTCCAGCTTATCTCCATGACGCTGCCCGACATCAACGCCGGCTGCGGCGGCATCGATGCCTATCTGGGCTCCTTCAGCTTTATTAACAGCGATCAGTTGCAGCGTTTCGCCAAGCAGATTATGTCCAATGCGGCCGGATACTTCTTCGATCTGGCGCTGCAGACCACGGTACCGGAAATCAAGACCGCTAAAGACTTCCTGCAGAAGATGGCCAGCGACATTAACAGCATGAACCTCAGCTCCTGCCAGGCGGCGCAGGGGATTGTCGGCGGTCTGTTTCCGCGCACTCAGGTCTCCCAGCAGAAGGTCTGCCAGGACATTGCCGGTGAGAGCAACATGTTTGCCGACTGGGCGGCATCCCGCCAGGGCTGCACGGTGGGGGGAAGCATGGATAAGGTCCGTGATAAGGCCAGTGATAAGGATAAAGAGCGCATAACGAAGAATATCAATGTCATCTGGAATGCGCTCGGAAAGAACCGCATGTTTGACGGGAATAAAGAGCTTAAGGAGTTCATCATGACCCTGACCGGAACAATGGTCTTTGATGAGAAGGGTAATATAACCCCGCTTCCGGCAAGAACGACCGATCGCGACCTTATTCGGGCCATGATGGAGGGGGGGACTGCACGGGTGTATCACTGTAATGACAGCGATAAATGTCTGAAGGTGGTTGCCGATGCTAATGTCACGATCAGCCAGAAAAATGCACTGAAAAATCAGATAAAAGACATCCTTTCCAGCATTCAGAATAAAGCCGTTGCCGATCTAAAGTTAACCGAGAAAGAGAAGGGATTTATCACAAGTACTACCATCCCGGTCTTCAAGTACCTGGTTGATCCACAGATGCTGGGGGTTTCTAACAGCCTCGTTTATCAGCTAACCGATTACATCGGCTACGACATTCTTCTCCAGTACATCCAGGAGCTGGTCCAGCAGGCCCGTGCAATGGTGGCAACGGGAAACTATGACCAGGCGGTTATCGACAGCATCAATAATAACCTCAACGAAGCCACGCGGCAGATAGCCTCCTTCCAGGCACAGGTGCAGGTACAGCAGGATGCGCTTTTGGTTGTTGACCGCCAGATGAGCTACATGCGCCAGCAGGTCTCGGCACGCATGCTGCAGCGCTACCAGAACAACTATCACTTCGGGGGGGCGCGCTGATGCAGGAAATCTATGTCATCGCGGGCGGCGACTGGCTGACGCAGACGCTGAATGCCATCGTCACGTTCATGTCGACGGAGAACTGGGTTGTTATTCGGCGTATTGCGACGGCTTTCTCTGTGCTGGTTGTAGCCATTTCGTGGATACGACGGCACAACATCATGGATATGCTGGGCTGGGCAGGCGTCATTGTGCTGATGTCGCTGCTGGTCAGTGTTCGCACCTCCGTACAAATAATCGATATCAGTAATCAGACAAAGGTCTATAAAGTCGATAACGTGCCCGTCGGGCTGGCACTGCCTGCATCGCTGACCACCAAAATCGGATATGCCCTTGTTCAGGGGTATGAAATGGTCTTTTCACAGCCCGACAGCATCACCTACAGCAAAACCGGCATGATATTTGGGGCGAATCTGGTTTCACGCAGTACGGACTTTTTATCACAGAACCCAGAGATAACTACGATATTCACGGACTATGTGCAGAACTGCGTGATGGGCGATATTTTCCTGAACGGAAAATATACCATGGAAGATCTAATGAACAGTGCAGACCCGTATACGCTGATTTTCTCAAAGCCGAGTCCGCTGAGGGGGGTATTCAACAACAATAATCAGTTTTTAACCTGTGAAGAAGCCGCTGCGGTAATTAAGCCAAAGCTTGCCCTGGATACTCAGACCGGAGGAAAAACATGGAGTTACTACGTGCGTCAGCTTTTTGGCGGACGTCCGAATCCTGACATTTTGTTCAGCCAGATGATCGGGGACAGCTATAACTATTTCTATGGTGCTGGTCAGAGCGCCGCGTCGATTGTCCGTCAGAATGTGACGATGAACGCTTTGCGAAATGGCATCATGAGCTATGCAGCCCGCAACGGTGACACCTCAAGCCTGCTGAATATCGCCACTACGTCATCGATGGAGAAGCAGCGGCTGGCGCATGCGACGGTCGGTCAGGTGGCATTACGCTCACTACCTATGTCTCAGACGTTGATTGTCGGTCTGACCATCGGAATATTCCCCCTGATGGTGCTGGGCGGGATGTTTAACGCCGTCACCCTTAATGTGCTGAAGGGGTACGTGCTGGCTATCATGTGGGTGCAGAGCTGGCCACTGCTTTACGCCATCCTCAACAGCTGCATGACCTTCTATGCGAAGGCCAACGGTTCACCAGTGGTTCTCTCGGAGTTGTCACAGGTGCAGATAAAATACTCAGACCTCGCTACCACGGCAGGCTATCTGTCGATGCTTATCCCGCCACTGGCATGGGGAATGCTGAAGGGACTGGGGGCGGGGTTCTCAAATCTCTACAGCCATCTGGCCTCTTCCGCTATCAGCCCTGCAGCCACTGCTGCCTCTGGTGCTGTTGATGGTAACTACTCTTACGCTAACATGCAGACAGAAAATGTGAGTGGTTTTAACTGGAATACCAATAGCTCAACAGTATTTGGACAAATGAGCCAACAGTTGGCTAACGGAGCCAGTTCGACGCAAATGCGTGATGGTAGTGTAGTGACAGATTCCAGTGGTGCTACGTCACGTATTCCTATGAGTATCAACATGACTCGTCAGATTGCAACCGCACAGCAGGCAATGGCCCGCGAGGCACAAACCCAGTCAGAGAGTGCATTGCATGGATATAACAGTAGTTTGAGTAGCGCATGGAATACGCTTAGTCAGTTTGGCTCAAACCGTGGTAGCAGTAATTCAATGACCAGTGGCGCAGACAGCACTATGAGTGCTCAGGATTCTATGATGGCCAGCAGGATGCGCAGCGCAGTAGAAAGCTATGCGAAAGGGCATAATATTAGTAATGAACAGGCCACTCAAGAGTTAGCGTCAAGGAGCACCAGAGCGTCACTCGGATTGTATGGTGATGCACATGCTAAAGGAAGTATGGGGCTGAATGTGCTGGGTACCGGAGGAGGGGTAGGGTTTCAGGCAGGAGTTAAGGCGGGAGTTGATTTTTCCGATGACGATATGCACCAAGCAACAAATAGCTCTCGAGCTAGCCATGATGCTCGACATGATATGGATGCTAAAGCAACCCAGGACTTTAAGGAGGCGAGTGATTACTTTACTAGCCGTAAAGTCAGTGAATCTGGGAGCCATACGGACAATAATGCGGCTTCCCGAGCAGATCAACTTTCGGCATCGTTGAACTCAGCAAAACAGAGCTATGATCAGTACACCACAAGTCAGGCTCGTAGCCATGAATATGCTGAAATGGCGTCTCGTACAGAAAGTATGAGTGGTCAAATGAGCGAGGATCTAAATCAGCAGTTTGCCCAGTATGTCCGTAAACATGCACCTCAAGATGCAGATACATTGCTTACTAATACCAGCTCAGCAGAAATCGCAGGAAAACGTCGGGAACTGGCTTGGGGATTTGTTCAGGAGCAGGTACAACCGAGCGTTGATGCATCATATTCAGCAGCTAAAGGAAATGTTGGCCATGGTATGGGGGCCATTTCTGGTGGCGGTGGAAATAGCGATGTTAGTGCCGATCACCAGTCTCATCAGGCTACTATCGAACAACGTACACAGGACAGCGGAATTCAGAATAATGTAAAAGACCAAGTTGATAATATGCTCACAACATCGAGAGAGAATATAGCCGATACTAAAGGAGGAATACGCGATGAAGAAGGCAGCATAAATAAACAGTATTCTGATCTGCAAAAACATCATAATTCAGAGCAATCTTCGCAAATGAATACGTATAATAAAGAAAAGGAGTCTCAAGAACGAGTGCCGGGGGCTGACAGTCCTGAAGAACTGATGAAGAAGGCAAAAAAATATCAAGATAAACATAAGCAGTAACAGGATGCCAGAGAGGGTGCGATGAGAAATCTGCTTCAGATATTCATGGTAGTGTTGTTTCAGTCTATTGCTTGTTATCTGGCTGGATGGTTAGTTACGGAGGTGGTATTCATTGGTGCAACTGTGCTCTTATGGCAAGGATTGTTCATCTATTTGTTTTATAAAATATCTAAGAATAAAGGCAGTGTTGAACCCTACACATACAACAGGGTAGTTTGGTATGTGATAATGCCTATATGTTCACTGGCTCCTCCTCTTGTTACTTTTTTTGTATTCATTGTGGGTACATTGATGGATTTATATAAGGTTAGCGGGTGTATAAGCATCAAAGAGTGGCTTGAAAAAAACAAGGTAGATGGCGCCCACTCTATAAATAATGACTTTGAATCCGTGGACTTTGATAATGTTAATTATAATCCGGAAAGTAATTATCCAATGGGTTGGAAGCGTTAGATTGAGTTGTAGGATTTCATAGTCAGTTTCATGGTTGTGTATGGATATAATATTTAGTTTTATGGAGATAAACAATGCGAGTGTTCTATGGGATGTTGGGAGTTTTTGTTTTCCTGTCGTGTACCTTGAGTGTAAGGGCTAGCGACGACTACTACACTAACTTAAAAAAAGATGCGAATTCTGGAAACGCATTAGCTCAATATAAGCTAGGTGCAATGTATTTGGTCGTATCTGGTGATTATAAAAAAGCTTTTTATTGGACTAATAAGTCGGCGATTCAGGGTAATTCAGATGCCCAAAATAACCTAGGTCTGCTCTATTATTATGGGCAAGGTGTTGATAAAAATATAAAAAAAAGCAGGCTATTGGTGGGGGAAGGCAGCAGATGCAGGGAATGCATCTGCTCAGAATGACTTGGCAATGCTTTATAAAAATGGATTATTGAAAGATGCCCGTTGTGATAAAATAATGGATTTGCTTAACTCCTCAGCTCAAAAAGATTTTGAGTTGGCATATTTGAATATTGGAAACCTGTATTCTACAGGTGAGTGTGTTAATAGGGATATGCACGAGGCGGTGATCTGGTGGGAGAAAGCATCCATTAAAAATAACGGACAGGCTGAGTTTAATTTGGCAGGGGCTTATATGAGAGGTGATGGTGTATTTCCAGGTTCTGGAATGGCAGATATCTATTTGAAAAAATCATGCTCACATGGATATGCAGGAGCGTGTGATTTACTTAAAAAATAACATTCATTATTAATAATCTCTCCGCCTTTAGTTAAATGATGTCATCCTAGTGTTTTGTAACGGATGACATTAAATCAATTGCTTTCTGAAATCATGGTCGCTATACATATAGACCAACCTCTATGAGGCTAATATGAGTTTTAATGCTAAGGATATGACCCAGGGCGGTCAGATCGCGAGCATGCGTATCCGTATGTTCAGTCAAATTGCCAATATCATCGTGTACTGTCTCGTCATTCTCTTCGGCATCATTGTCGCGATTACGCTGTCGGTTAAACTGACCTGGCAGACGTTCGTGAACGGCATGGTTTATTACTGGTGTCAGACGCTGGCCCCCATGCGCGATATTTTTAAATCCCAGCCTGTCTATACCATCCGTTATTACGGCCATGAGCTGAAGTACAACGCGCAGCAAATACTGCAGGACAAATATATCCAGTGGTGCGCCGACCAGGTCTGGACGGCCTTTATTCTTGCTGCCATCATCGCGGCCGTGGTGTGCGTTATTACCTTCTTTGTCACCACCTGGATTCTGGGCCATCAGGGTAAGCAGCAGAGTGAGGACGAGATAACGGGAGGGCGCCAGCTGACTGACGACCCGAAAGCGGTGGCGAAAATGCTCAGGCGCGACGGTCTCGCATCCGACATCAAAATCGGTGAGCTGCCGCTTATTAAGGACTCGGAGATCCAGAACTTCTGTCTGCACGGTACCGTCGGGGCCGGTAAATCAGAAGTTATCCGCCGTCTGATGAACTACGCCCGCCAGCGTGGCGATATGGTCATCGTGTATGACCGCTCCTGTGAGTTCGTCAAAAGCTACTATGATCCGGCCACAGATAAAATCCTTAACCCGCTGGATGCGCGCTGCGCTGCATGGGACCTGTGGCGGGAGTGCCTGACGCAGCCTGACTTCGACAACGTTTCCAACACGCTTATTCCTATGGGCACGAAGGAAGACCCCTTCTGGCAGGGGTCGGGACGTACCATCTTTGCCGAAGCCGCATATCTGATGCGCAACGACAAGGACCGCAGCTACAGCAAGCTGGTCGACACGCTGCTTTCCATCAAGATTGAGAAGCTGCGCTCGTACCTGAAAAACTCCCCGGCGGCGAACCTGGTGGAAGAGAAAATCGAGAAAACGGCCATCTCCATCCGCGCCGTGCTGACCAACTACGTCAAGGCTATCCGCTACCTGCAGGGCATCGAAAATAACGGCGAGTCATTCACCATACGCGACTGGATGCGCGGCGTTCGTGAGGATGGTAAAAACGGCTGGCTGTTTATCTCCTCCAATGCTGACACCCACGCTTCCCTCAAGCCGGTTATCTCCATGTGGTTGTCCATCGCCATTCGCGGGCTGCTGGCGATGGGGGAAAACCGTAACCGCCGCGTGTGGATCTTCGCCGACGAGCTGCCTACCCTGCACAAGCTGCCGGACCTGGTTGAGATCCTGCCGGAGGCGCGTAAGTTTGGCGGCTGCTACGTCATTGGCATTCAGTCCTACGCCCAGCTGGAAGATATTTACGGGCAGAAGCCGGCGGAAACGCTGTTCGACGTGCTGAACACCCGTGCCTTCTTCCGCTCGCCGTCGCGCAATATCGCCGAGTTCGCCGCTGGCGAAATCGGTGAAAAAGAAATCCTCAAGGCGTCCGAGCAGTATTCCTACGGTGTGGACCCGGTACGCGACGGTACCTCGGTCGGCAAGGACATGGAGCGCGTCACCCTGGTGAGTTACTCCGACGTCCAGACGTTGCCGGATCTCTCCTGCTACGTCACGCTTCCCGGACCTTATCCTGCCGTGAAAATGGCGCTGAAGTATCAGCAGCGTCCAAAGGTGGCACCGGAATTCATTCCGCGCACCATCGACGGGAAAGCGGAGGAACGCCTGAATGCCGCGCTGGCTGCACGTGAACATGAATCCCGCAGCATCGCCATGCTCTTTGAACCGGATGCCGATGTTGTCGCGCCAGAGGGCGGTGCGGAGAATGCTGGTCAGCCACAGCAGCCACAGCAGCCACAGCAGCCACAGCAGCCACAGCAGCCACAGCAGCCACAGCAGCCACAGCAGCCACAGCAGCCACAGCAGCCACAGCAGCCACAGCAACTGACGCCCGCGCCCCGCGCTGCAGACGCGGCATCCGTAGCAGGTGCGGCAGGCGCCGGCGGTGTGGAGCCTGAGCTGAAGACAAAGGCGGAAGAGGCAGAGCAGCTGCCGCCCGGCATCAGTGAAAGCGGTGAAGTAGTGGATATGGCGGCATGGGAGGCGTGGCAGGCGGAGCAGGACGAACTGTCTCCTCAGGAGAGGCAGCGTCGTGAAGAAGTGAACATCAACGTTCACCGGGCGCCTGAAAAGGATCTTGAGCCGGGAGGATACATCTGATGATGAGCATCGGATCGGTAAAATCCGCCGGCAGCGCGGGCAATTATTACACCGACAAGGACAACTACTACGTTATCGGTAGTATGGGCGAGCGCTGGGCCGGAAAAGGGGCTGAAGCGCTGGGGCTCAGCGGCGGGGTGGACCAGAAGGTCTTTACGAAGGTTCTGGAGGGACGCCTGCCGGACGGCAGCGACCTCAGCCGGACTCAGGACGGGGCGAACAAACACCGTCCGGGCTACGACTTCACCTTCTCTGCGCCCAAAAGTGTCTCCGTGATGGCCATGCTGGGAGACGACAAGCGTCTTATTGAGGCACACAACCGCGCGGTGGAGACCGCCATTAAGCAGATAGAGGCAATGGCCTCCACGCGGGTTATGACGGAGGGCAGGAGCGAGACGCAGCTGACCGGCAACCTGGTGATGGCGCTGTTTAACCACGATACCAGCCGCGACCAGGAGCCGCAGCTGCACACCCACGCGGTGGTGGCCAATGCCACTCAGCATGGCGATGAGTGGCGAACGCTCAGCAGCGACAAAGTGGGTAAAACCGGGTTTATTGAGAATATCTACGCCAACCAGATTGCCTTTGGCCGCCTGTATCGTGCCGCGCTGAAGGATGACGTCGCGGCGATGGGCTATGAGACTGAGACGGTCGGCAAACACGGCATGTGGGAGCTGAAGGGCGTACCGACGGAGCCGTATTCCAGCCGCAGCAGGACCATCAGCGAGGCGGTCGGGGATGACGCGTCCCTTAAGTCCCGCGACGTGGCGGCGCTCGATACCCGCCAGTCGAAGCAGAAGGTTGACCCCGAACAGCGCATGGCCGAGTGGATGCAGACCCTGAAAGAGACGGGGTTTGACATTAAAGCCTACCGTGAGGCGGCAGACCTGCGGGTTGTGCAGGGGAATATTCCCGCAACGACGCCTGAAGCCATTGATATTAACAGCAGCGTCGGGCAGGCCATCGCGATGCTGAGCGACCGGCGGGCGCGGTTCACGTATTCCGAACTGCTGGCCACCACCCTCGGGCAGCTGCCCGCGCGGTCGGGCATGGTGGAGATGGCGCGTGACGGCATCGATGCGGCGATAAAAAATGAGCAGCTCATCCCGCTGGATAAAGAGAAGGGGCTGTTTACCTCGAACATCCACGTGCTGGATGAGCTGTCGGTGTCGGCGATGACCCGCGATTTACAGCGGACGGGGCAGGCCGACATTTTTCCGGATAAAAGCGTGCCCCGCAGCCGGTCATACAGCGATGCCGTGAGTGTCCTGGCCCAGGACCGTCCGCCGGTGGCGATCATTTCGGGTCAGGGCGGGGCGGCCGGCCAGCGTGAGCGCGTGGCGGAGCTGACGATGATGGCGCGCGAACAGGGGCGTGACGTGCAGATTATCGCCGCCGACAGGCGTTCGCGCAGCGCCCTTATGCAGGATGAGCGCCTCAGCGGCGAGCATATCACCGACAGGCGGGGGCTGACGGAGGGCATGGCCTTTACGCCCGGCAGCACGCTGATTGTGGACCAGGGGGAGAAGCTGACCCTGAAAGAAACGCTCACGCTGCTCGACGGTGCGCTGCGCCATAACGTCCAGCTGCTGATTGCCGACAGCGGCCAGCGCACCGGGACCGGCAGCGCCCTCACCGTCATGAAGGAAGCGGGAGTGAGCACGCTCGCGTGGCAGGGCGGTGAGAAGACGCAGGTCTCGGTTATCAGCGAGCCTGACCGGCGGCAGCGGTATGACCGCCTGGCCGCTGACTTTGCCCGAAGCGTCCGCGCAGGTGAACACAGCGTGGCGCAGGTCACCGGTCCGCGCGAGCAGGCGGTGCTCGCAGGCGTAGTCCGCGAGGCGCTTAAGGCGGAAAAGGTGCTGGGCGAGCGGGAGGTCAGTATCACCACGCTGGAGCCGGTCTGGCTCGACAGCCGCCATCAGCAGGTGCGCGACCACTACCGGGAGGGGATGGTCATGGAGCGCTGGAATGCCGAAGAGCGCAGCCGGGAACGCTTTGTCATTGACCGCGTGACGGGCCGCAACAACAGCCTGACGCTGCGCAACGCCCAGGGTGAGACGCGGGTGACCCGCCTGTCTGAACTCAACAGCAGCTGGTCGCTGTACCGCACCGGCACGCTGCAGGTGGCCGAAGGCGACCGTCTGGCAGTGCTGGGTCAGGCGCAGGGGACGCGGCTCAGGGGAGGCGATACGGTGACCGTTAAGGCGCTCGGGGAGGCGGGGCTCGTCGTCAGCCTGCCGGGGCGTAAGGCGGACGTGGTCCTGCCCGCCGGCGACAGCCCGTTTACCGCCGCGAAGGTGGTTCAAGGCTGGGTGGAGTCGCCGGGCCGCTCGGTGAGCGACAGCGCCACGGTTTTTGCCTCGCTGTCGCAGCGCGAGCTGGATAACACCACGCTGAACAAACTGGCGCTCAGCGGCCGGGCGGTGCGGCTCTATTCCGCGCAGACGGCGCAGAAAACGACGGAGAAGCTGTCGCGTCAGTCTGCCTGGAGCGTCGTGTCCGAACAGATTAAGGATGCGGCGGGGCATGACAGGCTCGATGATGCCCTGGCGCACCAGAAGGCCGGTCTGCACACGCCGGAGCAGCAGGCTATCCATCTGGCCATTCCGGTGCTGGAGGGGAACGGCCTGGCGTTCACGAAGCCGCAACTGATGGCCGCCGCGAAAGAATTTGAGCAGGACAGCCTCAGCCTGCAGGCCATCGAAAAGGAAGCGGACCGTCAGGTGCGCAGCGGCGACCTGCTGTCGGTGCCGGTATCGCCGGGAAACGGCCTGCAGCTGCTGGTCTCACGCCAGTCGTACAACGCTGAAAAAAGCATTATCCGCCACGTCCTTGAGGGAAAGGAGGCCGTCACCCCGCTGATGGATAAGGTTCCGGACGCGCAGCTGGCGGGCCTGACCGACGGGCAGCGGAACGCCACGCGCATGATACTTGAATCCCCCGACCGCTTTACCCTGGTGCAGGGCTACGCCGGGGTGGGTAAAACCACCCAGTTCCGGGCAGTCATGTCGGCCATCGGCACGCTGCCGGAACGGGAGCAGCCGCGCGTTATCGGCGTGGCCCCCACCCACCGGGCGGTGAGCGAGATGCGCGATGCGGGCGTGCCTGAAACGCAGACGCTGGCGGCCTTTATTCACGACACGCAGCAGCAGCTGCGCGGCGGCGAACGAACGGACTTCAGCAACGTGCTGTTTCTCGTGGATGAAAGCTCAATGGTCGGTAACGCCGACATGGCGAAGGCGTACAGCCTGATTGCCGGGGGCGGGGGGCGCGCGGTCTCCAGCGGGGATACCGACCAGCTGCAGTCCATTGCCCCGGGCCAGCCCTTCCGCCTGCTGCAGAAGCGCAGCGCCATTGACGTGGCGGTGATGCAGGAGATCGTCCGCCAGACGCCGGAACTAAAACCTGCCGTCTACAGCCTGATTAGCCGCGATATCGGCAGCGCCCTGACGACCATTGAGAGCGTGGCGCCGGCACAGGTGCCGCGCAGGGCGGATGCCTGGCAGCCGGACAGCTCCGTCATGGAGTTCAGCCGCGAACGGGAGGAGGCCATTGCGAAAGCCGTGGCGGCCGGCGACCTGATGCCCGGCGGGCAGCCCGCGACGCTGCTGGAGGCCATCGTGAAGGACTACACGGGGCGCACGTCAGAGGCGCAGGCGCAGACCATCGTTATCACCGCCCTGAACGCCGACCGCCGCCAGGTGAACGCCATGATTCATGACGCCCGTCAGGGTGCCGGCGAGGTGGGCGAAAAAGAGGTCACGCTGCCGGTTCTCACGCCTGCCAATATCCGCGACGGGGAGCTGCGGCGCATGGCAACGTGGGAGGCATCCCGCGACAGCCTGGTTCTGCTGGACAGCACCTATTACAGCATTGAGGCGCTGGACGGGGAGGCGCACCTGGTGATGCTGAAGGATGCGCAGGGCAACACCCGCAGCCTGTCGCCCGCGCAGGCGGCGACAGAGGGCGTCACGCTCTACCGTCAGGACACCATTACCGTGTCGGAAGGCGACCGGATGCGCTTTTCGAAAAGCGACAACGAGCGGGGCTTCGTGGCCAACAGCGTCTGGTCGGTCAGTGAGATAAAAGGTGACAGCGTCACGCTGTCGGACGGGAAACAGACCCGTACGCTCACGCCGTCAGCCGAGCAGGCAGAGCAGCACATCGACCTGGCCTATGCCGTCACCGTTGAAGGCTCACAGGGTGCGAGCGAGCCCTTCTCCATCTCCCTGCAGGGTACGGACGGCGGACGTAAGCGGATGGTGAGCTTCGAGTCAGCCTACGTGGCGCTGAGCCGCATGAAGCAGCACGCGCAGGTCTATACCGACAACCGGGATAAGTGGGCGGCCGCGATGGAAAAATCGCAGGCGAAAAGTACGGCGCATGACATTCTGGAGCCGCGCGGCGACCGCGCCGTCGCGAATGCCGCCCGCCTGACGGCGACGGCAAAAGCGCTGGGTGAGGTGCCTGCCGGTCGCGCCGCGCTGCGCCAGGCCGGGCTGCAGCCCGAGGGCTCGATGGCGAAATATATCTCGCCGGGGCGTAAATACCCGCAGCCGCACGTGGCGCTCCCGGCCTTCGACCGCAACGGCAGGAAGGCGGGCGTCTGGCTGAGCGCCCTGACGTCCGGAGACGGGCAGCTTAAGGGGCTCGCTGGTGAAGGCCGGGTGATGGGCAGCGGGGACGCGGCGTTTGCGGGTCTGCAGGCCAGCCGTAACGGCGAGTCGCTGCTGGCGCGGGATATGGAAGAGGGCGTGCGGCTCGCGAGGGAGAATCCGCAGAGCGGCGTGGTGGTGCGGCTCGAAGGCGAGGCGCGACCGTGGAACCCCGGCGCCATTACCGGCGGTCGGGTCTGGGCCGACGGCCTGCCCGATGCCACCGGTACGCAGCCCGCAGAAACGGTGCCGCCGGAGGTGCTGGCACAGCAGGCCCGGGAGGCTGAGGTGCAGCGGGAGCTGGATAAGCGTGCCGAAGAGGCGGTCCGCGAGATGGCCCGCAGCGGCGACAGGCCGGCCGGAGGGGCTGACGTCGCCGTCCGGGATGTGGTGCGGGATATGGATCGGATAAAAGAAACGCCGGCATCTCCCCTCACGCTGCCGGATGCGCCGGAAGAACGCCGCCGGGATGAGGCGGTGTCTCAGGTGGTGCGCGAGAGCGTGCAGCGGGACCGCCTGCAGCAGATGGAGCGCGAAACGGTGCGAGACCTTGAGCGTGAAAAGACCCTGGGAGGCGACTGATATGCGCGCTGAAAACCATCCGCTCTTCCCCCTTGTGGTGGTGGCCGACTGCTGGCTGCAGCGTCTGCTTGTGTGGACGCCGGGCCAGACCGACCTTATCAAAACCGTGGCGCTGCTGCTGATGGTGGCCGACCACATCAGCATGCTGTGCGGACTGGATAATGACTGGCTGCGTCTTGCCGGTCGGGGAGCGTTTCCGCTCTTTGGCCTGGTCTGGGCCATGAACCTCGCCCGCCATCCGCAGATTCAGCAGCGCGCCCTGAACCGGCTCTGGATATGGGCCGGGGTGGCGCAGGGCGGCTGGATACTGGCCGGGCTGCGCCCGGACCTGGGCAATATTCTGTTTGCCTTTGCGGTCAGCGGACAGGCACTGGCGATGATGCAGCGGCACGGGCCGCGCACGTGGCCGCTCTCCCTGATGCTGGTTCTGGCCTGGCTGCCGTTTTCGGCGGGAAGCTACGGGCTGGCGGGGGTAGTGATGCTGATGCTGGCCTGCGGCGTATGTATGACGGGCCGGCGCACCACGCGCACGGGGCTGGCGCTGTGTCTGGCACTGGCGATACTCGCGCTGAATGCCGCGGACAGCCCCGCCTTTGCCATCGCGGGTCTGGTAATACCCGGCGTTACCCTGACGGTGCTGAGCCGGACCTGTTGCCGCGTGCCGAGGTTCTGGCCGCGCGAATTTTTCCCGCTGTTCTACGCGGTGCACCTTGCCGTCATCGGACTGATGGTGATGTGATATCTGCCGTGTCAGAATAGGGTCAGTCAGGGGAGTATACGTGAAACAGATTTATCCGGAGGCAGGATGACAGAGCAGGGGCGCCCCACGCTGACGCTGCGCCGCAAAGCGGAGCCAGAAGGTCAGCGTGCCGTAAGCAACAGTGAACCGGACGGTGCGGGTCCGGGCCGGGTCACGCGTAAAAAGACCGTGGTGGTGAACACGACGCCTGCCTGGAAGGTCAGGAAGCAGGCGGTGGATGAGAGCGCGAAAAAGGCGCAGGCGGACGAGAAGGCCGCCAGAAAAGCAGAGAAAGCCCGGCAGTGGGCTGAGCGACAGGCCCAGGAGAGGGAGGCCATGCGGGCGGCCAGGCGCAAACCTGCCCCGGAACCGGTGTACCGGAAGGTCATGCCGCTTGCGGACGCGCTCGCGCTCCTGAAGCGTTGCTGGCCAGCCCTGGTGACGGACGGCCAGCCGCAGCTCCTGGCGGTCAACATCCGGGAGGCAATGGTCAATGACATTCGCCGGCGCGGGCTGGAGATTTCCGTGAAGACGCTGAAACGCTGCCTTGCCGCCGTCACCCGCTCGGATGCGTATCTGGGCGCCATGACGGTGGGCGCGTGGCGTAAAAACCTTGCCGGTGAACCGGTCGCAGCGGTGAGTGCGGAGGAGGCGGCGTATGCCGTGGAGCGCAGGGCTCAGGAGCACGCTAAACGACAGCGCAGGGCGGTCAGAAGCGTCGCCACCCGTGCACGGAACGAACTGATAACAACCGAGAAGAGAAAAACACAGGATGAACATGAATAAAACCCTTTCAGTCATGCTTGCCGCAGGCCTTCTGGTCTCCGGCGTGGCGGGGGCAGCAGAGAAACCTGCCGTTGCCTTTACCCCGGAACAGGAAGCCCGCATTGGTGAAATCGCGAAAGACTACCTGCTGGCTCATCCGGAAGTGCTGGTTGAGGTCAGCCAGAAGCTGCAGGCCCAACAGCAGGAGAAGCAGCAGCAGGCGATGACGGCCGCCGTGGTTCAGAATCAGGCAGCGCTGCTGAACGATAAAGGCACACCATCATATGGTCCTGCTGATGCGAAAGTGACGGTCGTTGAATTCTTTGATTACCAGTGCATCTACTGTGCCCGCCTGGCGCCGGAACTGGAGAAGGTAATAAAAGCTAACCCGGACGTGCGCTTTGTGTTCAAGGAATTCCCGATATTTGGCCAGCGCTGGCCGGCGTCGCTCAGTGCGGCGAAAACCGGGCTTCAGATCTGGAAGCAGAAGGGGGCCGATGCTTACCTTAAGTATCACAACGCGATTTACGCTACCGCCCACAACGAGGGTAAGCTGACCGATGCTGATATCAGCGCGGCCGCAAAAGCCGTGAAGTTCGATGCGAAAACAGCCCCAGATGTTCAGGGGACCCTGGATGGCATAAACACACTTGCGCAGCAGCTGGGCTTCAGCGGTACCCCGGCCCTGGTGGTTCTCCCGTCAGCCGGCGCCAGTGCTGATAACGTGACGGTTATTCCGGGATACACCAGCGCGGAGGCCCTGCAGCAGGCCATCAGTCATGCTGCCGGTGATACCAAAAAATAATCAGGCGTCCGCCAACTGATACCGCTAAAAGAGACTGACGCCTTCGCCGTGCTCAGTTGTCCAACCCCGGAGAAGGGTAAAAGCAAGTTTTCCCCGTCTCCGGCGTTTCTGGTTAACACATCCGAACAGTATTTCTGAGGTTATTTAATGCGTAAGTTCACCTTTCGCCAGCTGGCCGTGTCCGGTCTGGTATGTCTTTCGCTGAGCTGTATTCAGCCCGCAGCAGCGGCATCCTCCGTTCAGGTCGGCTTTTCACCTGAAGGCAGCGCGTTGCAGCTGGTCCTTAAGACGATTGAGTCAGCACAGCAGGAAATTCGGCTGATGGGCTACTCATTTACGTCTCCGGAGGTGGTTAGTGCGCTTGTCAGGGCAAAACGTCGTGGTGTGGATGTGAAGATAGTGCTTGATGAAAAGGGCAACCGGAGCAAAGCCAGCCAGGCGGCGATGAACATCGTGGTGAACGCGGGAATTCCGCTGCGCACCAACGGTCGCTACGCCATCATGCATGACAAAGTCATTATTGTTGATAATCATACAGTTGAGGCTGGTAGCTTTAACTACACTCGCTCTGCTGCATCGCGGAATAGCGAGAATGTGCTGGTTATTAATGAGGTGCCGGAAGTGGCACAAACCTACCTTCAGCACTGGCAGTCGCGCTGGGACGGAGGAACGGACTGGCATTCTTCATACTAAGTCGCATCGTCATTTGATCCGCAATCTACATCTATCCTGGTGAACCATGCGCCAACATGGCTCACACCTTCGCGTAAAGTTAAGTCGCTGATTTCAGATATCTGTAGTATTCTCTGCAAACGATCCAAGTTTGATCCTTGAGGAGGCAGAGATGTCGCAGATCGAAAATGCAGTAACTTCCTCATCGAAAGAAAAGCGTTCTTACCGAAAAGGTAAGCCGATGTCGGCGAGTGAAAGACAGCTTGCCGCGATTGCGCGTAAACGTGAAACACATAAAGAAGTGAAGGTTTTTGTTAAAAATCCTCTTAAAGATTGGATGATTACGATCTGTGAAGAGGAAGGGCTCACTCAAGCTCAGTTTATTGAGACCTTACTCGAACGTGAACTTTCTGAACGCGGCGTTCTCGATGTAAAGACTTCACATTCTTGAACGTTTTCTCATTGGATGCTAGATTACTGATCGTTTTAGTGAATTCTTGGTTGGCCACGCCATAAGGTGGCAGGGAACTGGTTCTGATGAGGTGTCTACCCGGGACCAGAAAAGCAAAAACCCCGATAATCTTCACCAGGTTTGGCGACTAAGAGAAGATTAACGGGGCCTACTTAAACTGTATAGAAGCTGTTGCTCTATGCAGGGAGTATAGTTTTATGCTCAGAAAACTGCAATACCCGTTTCTGTGCCATTTACTCCTTCCGTGCAACATAAGCGCGGGAAGGTGTGACTGACGCCCAGACCCTGTTCTCCCATTACCGTCAGGTCAAAAACCCGAACCCGGCATTCACGCCGCGTGAAGGCAAAAAGACACTGCCGTTCTGTCGTAAGCTGATGGCGAAAGCCGAAGGCTTCACGTCCCGTTTTGACTTTTCCATCCATGTGGCGTTCTTACGCTCGCTGGGTAAACGTCACCGGATGCCGCCACTGTTGCGCCGCCGGGCCATCGATGCCCTGCTCCAGGGGCTGTGTTTCCACTATGACCCGCTGGCCAACCGCGTTCAGCGCTCCATCACCAATCTGGCCATCGAGTGCGGTCTCGCCACCGAGTCGAAAAGCGGTAATCTGTCCATCACCCGCGCCACGCGGGCGCTGACGTTTATGGCGGAGCTGGGGCTGATTACCTATCAGACCGAGTATGACCCGCAGATTGGCTGCAATATCCCGACCGATATCACCTTCACGCCGGCACTGTTCTCCGCGCTCGACGTCTCTGACGTGGCCGTTGTGGCCGCGAGGCGCAGCCGTGTGGAATGGGAGAATCAGCAGCGTAAGAAGCAGAACCTGAAGCCGCTGGAGATGGACGAGCTGATAGCGAAGGCCTGGCGGTTTGTGCGCGAACGGTTCCGCAGCTACCAGTCCGAACGTAAACAGCATGGCCTGAAGCGCGCCCGCGCCCGACGTGACGCGGACAGAGCCCGTAAGGACATTGTGACGCTGGTGAAACAGCAGCTGACGCGTGACTACGCCAAAGGGCGTTTCGTCGGCGACAGGGATGCTCTCCAGCGTGAGCTGGAGCGGCGCGTGAAAGAGCGCATGCTGATGTCGCGTGGTAACAACTACACGCGGCTGGCCACCGTCCCCATATAACCCTTCCTGTGTGAAAAATCCGGCTGGCGCCGGAGGGTTTCGCACGTCTGCAGTCCATCGTTGACGGTTTTCTGCACGAAATGACGGCCGTCCTTCCTGACATTCACCCCATTCCGCCATCAGAATGGCCAGAAATTGCATCAGAGTGGCCACATCTCGTCGCCAGATTCAGTTACCCACAAATAACTGCAAGGGACCTTTCCATAAGGTTACAACCGTTATGCTTACAGAGCGCCAGCCGACCTGATTTCAAAGTGCGTGGTTTCCTTTAAAAACCTGCTCTGTACTTCTTTTAAATATCTTTTATTTCATTCATATAAATATATAACCTGTTCGTCGCCTGACCTGTGGACAGGCTCCTGAAAATGCCCGCCCTTGCAGCGGACTCACGTCCGCGCCGGTTCGGCAACTGCCTAAAGTAGCTCCCATCGCTACGCGACGGGCCCCGGCACGGCACATATAGTTACAACATTCAAAATACTCACTCAAAAGCAGGAACAGTGCCTGCCTGAACCCTCACAGCCCCTCCCCACCACTGAAAAGCGAGGCCGCCCCGGGCCGAAGGCCCGGAACAACGTCGCTTTTAATGATGGATGTTGTAACTAGATTTCTGAGTGGCTATGAGTGGTGTCGCTGGAAGTTTTGAGTACACGCCCGTAAGCGGCCCTCACGGCCCGCTAACGCGGAGATACGCCCCGACTGCGGCTTCCGCCTTGTCGTGACCACTCCGACGCCGCACAAAAGCTTCTGTATCGCTTTTAGCGGGTTTTGGTCTAGCAGGGCGAAGGGATGGATTGGTGGAACCTATCAACACCGTAACCGGCTACGCCGGGCTACGGCGCCATTAACCACTATGCTCTAGTCCACTTCTGAGGGCGCCTCTATGCGCCCCTGGCGCATTCCTAGAATGCCTGCGCGCTGCTCGGCATTCACAATACGAATATAGAAGTTGTGTTTACGGCTATGCCGGGTATCGATACCACAGACCGTCAGTATCCTGTTCATCAGTCGCACCTGCCTCCATGCAGGCAGGTGATTGTGCAAAAGTAGCCGTACCTTTTTATTGTAAACATAAAGCCATTTACTTACGCGTATGTGTTATAGATAATGCGTAAGTTAATAATGTTATGTTGGGGTATGGTTATGTTTCGAGCAAATGAAGAAGCTGAAAAACTCAAAGCTGAGGCAATCAATTACTTTCTTATTAAAGAGATCGCACCATGGCGAAAGGATAATATCGACGCTATCTCTGAAACTGACAGGAAACGAGCTGAGGATGCTTTAAGCGTTATTTGCACGAAACTTGGGCCTGTAGTGTCTTCTTATCCTGAATGGCATCCAGTTATAGCGCTTGGCCGTGATAAGTCGATACCCTGTTACAGGGACACGCAGACGACGCCATCATTTCCGCGCCTTGATCATACGCGTTATATGGCTAACGGTATTATTACATGCCCCTATGGGGATACTGATGAGCTAATCGCTGCTGTAAAGCGTTCCTACTGGGATTTAATGCAATATCTGAGCAGTGATGACATGCGTTTTAGTAGCCTTTCCGGATGGTTGCGTATGGCATCGGACTCCATCGAGTTGCGGGCTTCTTATATCACTGACGAACTCATTACCGCGTTTAAAAATAGTGATTTTGACTACGATGGGAGCGATGTTCTTTCTGATGTATCGGGCTTGATCCCTCTGTATGCGAATACAGCAAAACCAGTGCTAATCTGGTGGAGCTGGAATAATCATGCCCTTGAATCTGATGGCACGATACCTCCTGCGGTGGCGGTTCCTTTAATGTTGTCCAGGACGCTGGCGGATCTGTCATATGCCCAGTTGTCAGAGTCATGGGAAAATATGCGTTACCTGCTTCTCGGGTCTCCTCATGGGGCAAGGTCGTCGCTACTTCTGAACCAGCTAACGGTTAAGCAGTTACGCACAATGTTTAATGGATTAATGGATTCCGGGGCTTTTGGGCCGAAAAAAGGATGAAGGACAAGCCGCTTTTTTTGAGTTTCGGGTGTTCAGTACCTCAACAACCAGGAGAATATATGGATTCTTTAACGAAATTTGCTCTGGATATTTTACGTGACCGAAACTTTTCCCGGCTGGATGAGGAGGTCAGGGAAGAAGTGCTGTCCCTGTTTATTGATGATCAGCGTAAACCATCAAAAGAGGGGCGGAGAACGCTGGCACTTAATGCTGGCCTGCTGGCAAAGCAAATGGGAGAGCCACGACTGGAGGTGCTTTCAATGGATGTACTTATGGCCTGTGACAAAGCGGAAGTACGTGAGGTTCTGGCACAAATTACAGACATTCTTCAGGGACAGGCTTAGCATTATTGCCTGAGCGAACGTTTTCCCGTTACTGTATTGCTGTGAAGGGATGGCTGACAGCCCTTATTAATCAAAAGGAAAGGTAATCATGAAAAAATCACTGCTTATTCTGGGCGTTCTGTCGCTTTCCATCAGCGGAATCTCTCAGGCTGCAGGTCAGATGAATGAAAAGGCTCTGCGGGAAAAGGCTGCTTTTGCGCTGGGGGTGACCCAGGATCGTGTCACGCTTGAACAATCTGATCGTACTCCTGAACCCAACAGTTATTTTTTTAATGCCCGTTATCAGGGGAAACTGTATCAGTGTTACGTTGGCACCATTCAGCAGCAGATCATGTCTGACGCCGTCTGTCGTCCAACCGATGGTTCAGATTTACCCCGTTAATGCAGGGAAGTCGGATGGCACCATCGCCAGAACAGCAAAAATTGCGACTGCCCCCGAACGTTCAGGTTCGCCGCCGGGGAAACACATACGTTATTTGTTATTGTAACAATGAGGTGGGTGGTGTGGTTGTCACCGAAACCCCATCCGGCGACACGCAGCTGCGCCCGTACGTTAAAGACCCTGTGGAACTGAACAAAGATATTGTGGCGCTGGTTGCTCAACAGATGGCTGATGCGTTGATTGAGCACGCCGGCAGGCAACCTGATGGTACCATTCCTTCACCACCGGCTCCCATTCCCGGCACGAAGCTCCTTGAGAACACCATGTTCCCCTGCTCCCGCTGCGGGCGAATTACTGCCCGGCTGGTTTTTGCCCCGGAGTGCGCGTCTGAGGCTGATATGCTCTCTCTGGGTGAACGTCTCCGGAATGACGTCAGGTATGCCCCCTACCCGGTCTGGCTGATTGGTGCGCCGGACAGTGAGGACGATAGCGTTGCCCGGCATCTGACGCTACAGCTGGCACCGATCAGGGGCGAGGTATATCGGGAACATCCCGACAAGATGAACAGCCGACTGATGGAACTGGATGATAAACATCATTGCTGAAGGACAGCCCCCGGGCTGGTGATGATATGAGAAATATGGAAAAAACGGGTCACCTGGCATGGTGTGCTCTTATCGCCCTGCTGACAGCCAGGGAAGATGGCCTGGTTGAGTCTGAGTCGCAGGAAAACCTGTTTATCACCCGGTGGTTTGCGCAGGTGAAAAAACAGCGCCGTTTTTCACGTGACGTGGCCACCGATGTTGACTGGATCCTCAACCAGGGCCGTACGCTCGGCGTTCGTGCGCGGCTGCGCCATAAGCTGGATTATCTCTGGCGTAGCTGCACCGGCGAACTGTCTGAGCAGAACGACCTTTTTCGCCTGACCTACGCACTGGAGCTGGCGAAGCAGTACGACTGGGGGTATCACGTCCTCAGCGACAGTGAGTGGAGCGGTCGAAATAAGATTCTGCCATCGGCATCGGTGAACAGTATCTGTCTGCTGAAAAGCGCGCTGGATATCGGTTTTAATGATGACGGGACGCAGGTGCTACCTGTGCCTGCGAGAATTGGCGGGCGCGCCGAGGGGCTTAATGCGCTGCTGAAAAGCTGTGGCTGGGAGGCCGTCAGTAATGACGATCACTGGAAACTGGTGACCATCAGCGCTGGTTGACCAGCAAAGAACGGGTCGCGTGAATGCAACTCTTAAGGGGGCAGCTTGGATATCGATAATTATTTTACGCTAAGGCTGTTTTTTTAAGCTAATCTTGCTCGTCTATCTTGAACATCTTCACAGCGCATAACTTGTTTCTTTGTGTGCACTGTGCGTACCTGATAGAACTACATCTTCTTACTCAAGTAATTACTCCTAACTTCCGACAAGATGTACTATCTTCTTCAGAAAGTCCTTGCGGCAGTAAGAACTACATTACTTGACTTATCTACGTCAGATAATAGAATACTAATAACGGATGGTTACAGGGGTTCAGCAATGAATCGCATCCCGCAGCCGGAAACGGTTCGACCAGTTCGAAGCAAATGCGACCTGCCCTGTTTAGTCTTGATTATCTAATCAAACTAAATGGCTGAGGCCCCCGAAAGGGGGCCGCCACTTTCTCACCTGTTGTTAACTTCCTTCGGTCGTCCACTGTTTCTTGGCTTTTTTGCCGTATCCACAGCAACCTTAAATAAGCTAACTGGCTTTTGCGGGATAGGCTCGCCCGGTGCACCAGGTCCAGTACGAGCAAAAAATGCCGAAAGAACGTGTATACGCATCAAACGGTTCTCTTTGAAGAATGCAACGCAGATCTTGTATGGCTCAAGCTGGTTCGTAGCACTATTCATCATCTGAAGCGTGAAATACTTTTCTTCAGTGGTCTGATAGAGCATCAACGATGGAAGGTTGGGCAGAATGTGTTGCAGTTGCTTTGATGCTTCATACCGTTCAAGACAAACGGAGATCGACTCTCTCGCATCTTGATATTTAAAGGGGATGTTGTAAGGCGTACCGTCTTTAGTGAAGCAGTGCATGCCATAAGTTACGACAAACTTAAAATCTTGCATCTTACCTTTGTAGGTAATCTCATGTGCATTCAAATGTGACAAAGAGTAACTCTGGCCGTTGTGAGTAAACGGCGCCCATTCCTGCACAGATTCAATATGGTACTTAGCCACTGTCATCCCCAGCTATTTTTTTTGAATTCTACCATAGTTTTTATCCGCTCAAGCTGAAGTGCTAATGCTGCAAGGTGTGGAGCTGTAATCCCACCAGTTACGCTGATTGTAGACAGGACAGGAAGCATCATTTGCTTATGTTTGGATAAATTTCGTCTATCTTGATATATAAGTTGCCAGTTTCGGCTGCCCGTCTGATTTTTTCTTCCATCAACATTCTGAAACTGATGTTATTTTTTAACATGAGAACAAGATCATAACCGCTGACACAGATGACCTTCTTTCCCCTCCCCCATGCATCCAGACCACTTTTTGTAAATCCAGCCCAACTGATAAATACGCCGCGAGCCCATGAAATTTTCTGATCCAGCTTGCCATGAAATGCATGGAGATCAGCGTTTCCTGTTTTAGTGCTATGCCACTTTGCTTCCACAAGATAGGTTTCATTATTTAACAGAAAACTGCCGTCAATCTGTTCGCCCTTCAACCTGAATGCGCCTTTAGGGAAAGTGCGAATAAGCAGGTCATGTCTTCCCAAGCTGACTCGCTGATTAAAATTTCGCGGATCTGGGCCGATTTTTTTCCCGCAAACACATCGAATCAGCCTATTTAGGCTATTTTTTCCACCATTTCTGGCGTTATCTCCGGTTTTTACTGAGATCTCTCCCACTGACGTATCATTTGGTCCACCCGAAACAGGTTGGCCAGGGTGAATAACATCGCCAGTTGGTTATCGTTTTTCAGCAGCCCCTTGTATCTGGCTTTCACGAAGCCGAACTGCCGCTTGATGATGCGAAACGGGTGCTCCACCCTGGCACGGATGCTGGCTTTCATGTATTCGATGTTGATGGCCGTTTTGTTCTTGCGCGGATGCTGCTTCAAGGTTTTTACCCTGCCGGGACGCTCGGCGATCAGCCAGTCCACATCCACCTCGGCCAGCTCCTCGCGCTGTGGCGCTCCTTGGTAGCCGGCATCGGCTGAGACAAATTGCTCCTCTCCATGAAGCAGATTACCCAGCTGATTGAGGTCATGCTCGTTGGCCGCGGTGGTGACCAGGCTGTGGGTCAGGCCACTCTTGGCATCGACACCAATGTGGGCCTTCATGCCAAAGTGCCACTGATTGCCTTTCTTGGTCTGATGCATCTCCGGATCGCGTTGCTGCTCTTTGTTCTTGGTAGAGCTGGGTGCCTCAATGATGGTGGCATCCACCAAAGTGCCTTGGGTCATCATGACGCCTGCTTCGGCCAGCCAGCGATTGATGGTCTTGAACAATTGACGGGCCAGTTGATGCTGCTCGAGCAGGTGGCGGAAATTCATGATGGTGGTGCGATCCGGCAGGGCGCTATCCAGGGATAATCGGGCAAACAGGCGCATGGAGGCGATTTCGTACAGGGCATCTTCCATGGCACCGTCGCTCAGGTTGTACCAATGCTGCATGCAGTGAATACGCAGCATGGTCTCCAGCGGATAGGGCCGTCGGCCATTGCCCGCCTTGGGATAAAACGGCTCGATGACAGCGGTCATATTCTGCCATGGCAGAATCTGCTCCATGCGGGAGAGGAAAATCTCTTTTCGGGTCTGACGGCGCTTAGTGCTGAATTCACTATCGGCGAAGGTGAGTTGATGGCTCATGATGTCCCTCTGGGATGCGCTCCGGATGAATATGATGATCTCATATCAGGAACTTGTTCGCACCTTCCCTAAGAGATCAGGACTTACTTTGTAATCTGGAAGTACATCGAAGTTGCAACAATAGTACACTATTGCGTGACGTAGATTCGTGACGTATAGTTACTGCATCTTATTTGTTTATAACTACCGTCAGGTACAAAATTATGTCTCCAGCACAAGCTAAACAAAAGCAGCATGAACGCTACGAAGCCGTAGCGGTGCAGGTTTTGCGTGGTCGTGCCGGTTACAAACCTGCCGTGAAAAGCCGCTTCAGTAAGTCAGCCAGTAGCAAATTCTCTCATACTATCGCTTTTGCCTGATCCTGAACTTTGAGGCACAATAAACCATCATTCGCTGATGGTTTTTTTATGCCTGTTCAAGACGTTATTCCCCCCTATGAGCAGATGTACCTGCTAAATCAGCAGCTGATCTGCAACGCTGACCAGTTCAAACATGCCGTTATCACAGTTGGCGGTCAGGCTGTGCAATACTGGATATCCTATTATCATGCACAATATGGCGACAGATTGCCTGATGAGCGTCTCACCACTTCTGTTGACTGCGACTACAGCGCCCGGAAAGATGATATTGCGGCTATAGCAAAAACGCTCAACGTTAAGACGTGGGAGAACAAAGACGGCCAGCCCCCATCCCTTGCACAGTTTATGCTTATCGATCAGGACACACACGATATCAAACGGGATGATGGACGCTTATTTGCCGTACCGGATGCGCCTGACGAGCCAAATGTGGTGGATATTATCGACCGACCCGGAGGCTTTGACCGTTCTGATTTTCTGGGGGAAAAGCTTTACCTGTATACCGCCCCGTTTTATGTAGAAGCAACCGGCCCCGGTATGCCTGAAATGAATGAAAAGGTAAGGGTGTTGAACCCTGTCGCCTGTATGCGCTCGCGCTTTAGCAATCTGATTGCCTTGCGCCGTGATGCTGAAATTGAAATTGCGCGTATTAACGCGCTCAAGATCCCGTGTTATTTCTTTCTCATCGAACAGTTTGATGAACAGCCGTTCAAAGTTGCACGAGGAATCTTTATGGATTTGTGGTGGCTCGCGAATGACGAAAGCTGTCTGCGCCATCAGGCCTTCTGGCATAGCTGGCAGGGGCCGCTTCTTGAAGGGCAACAAAGTAACAACATCACTCTGATTGATGTGTTGGAAGGCGTACATGCATACCTGGAAGGGCATCTTGATGACTTTGAAATACCGGAAGCCTTTGTCACCAAAGAATTACCGCTAAAGCTCGCACAGCTGCGTGAACGCTGGGAGCGTTACGTGGTACTCAATGCTGAATGGGCAGCAAGAGGGCGCAGGGGATTTGAACGTAATCGCCGTGATGATTAGGGAAGGTGCGAACAAGTTCCTGATATGAGATCATCATATTCATCCGGAGCGCATCCCAGAGGGACATCATGAGCCATCAACTCACCTTCGCCGATAGTGAATTCAGCACTAAGCGCCGTCAGACCCGAAAAGAGATTTTCCTCTCCCGCATGGAGCAGATTCTGCCATGGCAGAATATGACCGCTGTCATCGAGCCGTTTTATCCCAAGGCGGGCAATGGCCGACGGCCCTATCCGCTGGAGACCATGCTGCGTATTCACTGCATGCAGCATTGGTACAACCTGAGCGACGGTGCCATGGAAGATGCCCTGTACGAAATCGCCTCCATGCGCCTGTTTGCCCGATTATCCCTGGATAGCGCCCTGCCGGACCGCACCACCATCATGAATTTCCGCCACCTGCTGGAGCAGCATCAACTGGCCCGCCAATTGTTCAAGACCATCAATCGCTGGCTGGCCGAAGCAGGCGTCATGATGACTCAAGGCACCTTGGTCGATGCCACCATCATTGAGGCACCCAGCTCGACCAAGAACAAAGAGCAGCAACGCGATCCGGAGATGCATCAGACCAAGAAAGGCAATCAGTGGCACTTTGGCATGAAGGCCCACATTGGTGTCGATGCCAAGAGTGGCCTGACCCACAGCCTGGTCACCACCGCGGCCAACGAGCATGACCTCAATCAGCTGGGTAATCTGCTTCATGGAGAGGAGCAATTTGTCTCAGCCGATGCCGGCTACCAAGGAGCGCCACAGCGCGAGGAGCTGGCCGAGGTGGATGTGGACTGGCTGATCGCCGAGCGTCCCGGCAGGGTAAAAACCTTGAAGCAGCATCCGCGCAAGAACAAAACGGCCATCAACATCGAATACATGAAAGCCAGCATCCGTGCCAGGGTGGAGCACCCGTTTCGCATCATCAAGCGGCAGTTCGGCTTCGTGAAAGCCAGATAGGGGTCAGTTTGGAGAACGGAAATTTTTGTACGTTAAGCGCATTATTTAACCAATCTTGGTTCGTAAGTGGTTGATTTTGCGTCAGTGGCTATCGCTTTTAAGTTGTCGCTCTTGCAGTATCGCATTTAGGTTATCCGATTAAGGTCAAACCTCTGAAAATGCCGTATAGCGCGGGAGGACACCCTATTGCTATAGGTAAGTCTGTTC
Source organism: Enterobacter sp. JH25 (assembly GCF_021725435.1). NCBI lineage: Bacteria > Pseudomonadati > Pseudomonadota > Gammaproteobacteria > Enterobacterales > Enterobacteriaceae > Enterobacter > Enterobacter sp. JH25. The sequence goes on from NZ_CP091321.1 coordinate 102,353, forward strand.
AAAAAACAGGCTTACCGTACAATAATTCTCTATATCCAAACTGACCCCTATAAGGATCCAAACCACTACAGTGAGTACAAAATTCCTTAAAAATACATTTGCTATTTTCTGGCTTGACTCTAGCCTTGCAATAGTACCTCCCATACAAGACAAATAACGCCGTAACTCGGTACCAATCTTTTTTCGGATACAGCTTTTGTAGCGCGATTGCGACCTTCCTAGGGTCACGACTATCCGTGAAACCAAGTCTCCTCGAAACTCGCATCACATGAGTGTCTGCTCCCACTCCCTGATTCGCTTGATACATACTATTCAAATATACATTAGCAGTCTTCAATCCGACGCCTGGGATTTCGATCAATTTTTCTACACTCCTAGGAACTCGGCCGTGAAACCTAGTTTTCACAACCTTAGCCGCATTTACAATATTCTTAGATTTAGTGCGATAGTAATTTATAGAGCTTAATATCTTCTCTACCTCTCCGACTTCCGCCTCCGAAAGTGAAGCCGGATCAGGATATTTAGCGAATAGATTATGAGTCACTTTATTCACCTGCAAATCAGTCGTCTGAGCTGATAAAATGATGCAAAGAAGAAATTGGAAATCTGTTTCCCAGTTCCTCAACTCTGAGCTACTATCCGGAAAAAGCTTTTCCATCTCTTCTAATACATATTTTGCACGCGTTTTCTTGTTCACAGTAGGATTATACATTAGTTAATATTAATTTTTAGAAGATGAAAGAATTTAATGTGAGTTCGAAAGGTAACAGTGACAAGAATGATGGTAAAAACTTTAAAATTCTCCTGAAATCGACCGGGTGGCGACATGCCCCTGACGGGACGTGGCGGCCATCCCGTGGGTTGGAGAAAAGAGGCATCGATGCCCCGGTGGGCAGCGTTCGCCGGTGAGATGCCGAGGCGAACTGGCGGGTGGCGCGGGGGGAACCCACGGCAGCCTTGACACCCTGGCTGCGGGCTGCTGCCGATACGTCGGCAATGCAGGAGGGAGAATGGCGCGGCCCGCAGGCTGCGTCGCCGATCAATCCGAAGCGGTCGAGCCCGTCTTGTGCAGGCACTGCACCAGGCGCTGGCCCAGCCATGCCATGCACGGGACGGCCATGGAGTTGCCGATTGCTTTGTAGCGCGGCGCATCCGCGGCGGGCTTGCCGCGGTAGGGGATCAGCGTGTAGTCATCGGGCATGCCTTGCAGCCGCTCGCACTCCGTCGGCATCAGCCGCCGCACCCGCCAGTGCGACCAGTCGCCGGGGCCGGGGTCGTTCCAGTCGTAGCGGAAATGCGCCTCGAAGTCGGGGGCCAGCACATGGGGCTTGTCCGCGCCGCCGCCGCTGGTACGCAGTGTGGCCGCTACGCTGCCGCCCAGCTCCGCTGCAAGGCCCTGCTCGCGGCCGCGCAGAGACACGCAGGCCACCATCGGCACGCCGTAGCCCGGCTTGCCGTTGGACAGCACGGTGCAAGCCACCTGGCCATGGCCCGACTCGAAGCGCACTTCACCACGGTTGTTCTGCGCGAAAGCGATGGCGGGTACGACACCGGCGTTCGCATGGCTGTTGCGATGCCCGCCGGCGCGCAGCTGTAAAAACGCAGAAGTGGATGTCCCGCCGCAACACTGGGCGTCCCTGAGTTTGCTCAGTTGTGATGTCCCCGCTATCGCGATGGGCAGCAAGAAGGCGAGCGGTGCGCTCCTCAGGGTCTGTGAAGGGCGCACACTAGGGGTCCCGCCGCAACGCCTCCGGACCGAGTGGTCCCGTCTGAAGCCTACGAGGCGGCGACTGAAATCCTGCGGACCGCCGCCAAGCCATTCGCGCTGGCGCATGTGTTGGCTCTCTCTCCTCCATTACACCGTGTGGCCGTAAAGGCGTAGGCGTCGGACCGGTGTGGCCGGGCGGTCGGGTGTTGTGGTAGTTGGACTGCGTGAACTCCCAAGCCGACAACTTTGACGACGACCAGGAAGCGACCGCCGAGGGCATTGCCGACATTGAGGCAGGCCGGACTATCAGCCACGAGGCTGTGAAAGCCTGGCTATTGTCGTGGGGAACGCCGAACGAACTGCCGCCCCCCAAGGTTGGCGATTAGCTGACGGCAACATCGGAAGGCATGTCGCTGAGCTACCCTTTTGGCGGCCCCCAAGCACCTCATGCGACCCCTTTTGGCGTAGGCCGATGCGAGCGTCTCCTTGGAGGCATCGCATGCAGCAAGGCACATTATTCACCCGGCGGACGGTCGAGCGACATTTTCGCAAACATCAAGCTCGCTGCCCGCCGGAATACCGCGAGATCCTCATCGAACGGATTCTGGCCAAACGGTGGACAGAAGCCTCGCTAGGCAAGGTCGTCGGCATTGTGGCCTCAACCTTCGCCCGCCACCAACTTACCGACTACGATCGACTTTTGGCGATCTCCGGTATGGCTCGCGCCGAGGCGCGGTTAATTGTCAGCCGCGAAGTAAGCGACATTCTAGAAAGCTGGCGCAGCACCGCGCTCCCCTAGCCAAATCGGTGGAGCGAGCCGCGCGCACGCTTATCCGCCGGTGCATGGCTATGCACCCCCGCCCCGTCCCAGCGCCCAATGCGCTAGGAGTAGCTTAAGCACTCCGCTGGCATCGTCGAGACATGGATGCCGTCGCTGCAACTCGCGACTAGGAGCTCGGATCTCAGGACGAAGGTCTCCGCGAATGTCCGGTCGATCCGCGCGACGTCCCAGGCGGGCGTTCCCTTGGCGGACATCCACGCCGCAGCGTCGTGCATCAGCCGCACAACCTCGTCGATATCACCCGAGCAGGCGACCCGAACGTTCGGAGGCTCCTCGCTGTCCATTCGCTCCCCTGGCGCGGTATGAACCGCCGCCTCATAGTGCAGTTTGATCCTGACGAGCCCAGCATGTCTGCGCCCACCTTCGCGGAACCTGACCAGGGTCCGCTAGCGGGCGGCCGGAAGGTGAATGCTAGGCATGATCTAACCCTCGGTCTCTGGCGTCGCGACTGCGAAATTTCGCGAGGGTTTCCGAGAAGGTGATTGCGCTTCGCAGATCTCCAGGCGCGTGGGTGCGGACGTAGTCAGCGCCATTGCCGATCGCGTGAAGTTCCGCCGCAAGGCTCGCTGGACCCAGATCCTTTACAGGAAGGCCAACGGTGGCGCCCAAGAAGGATTTCCGCGACACCGAGACCAATAGCGGAAGCCCCAACGCCGACTTCAGCTTTTGAAGGTTCGACAGCACGTGCAGCGATGTTTCCGGTGCGGGGCTCAAGAAAAATCCCATCCCCGGATCGAGGATGAGCCGGTCGGCAGCGACCCCGCTCCGTCGCAAGGCGGAAACCCGCGCCTCGAAGAACCGCACAATCTCGTCGAGCGCGTCTTCGGGTCGAAGGTGACCGGTGCGGGTGGCGATGCCATCCCGCTGCGCTGAGTGCATAACCACCAGCCTGCAGTCCGCCTCAGCAATATCGGGATAGAGCGCAGGGTCAGGAAATCCTTGGATATCGTTCAGGTAGCCCACGCCGCGCTTGAGCGCATAGCGCTGGGTTTCCGGTTGGAAGCTGTCGATTGAAACACGGTGCATCTGATCGGACAGGGCGTCTAAGAGCGGCGCAATACGTCTGATCTCATCGGCCGGCGATACAGGCCTCGCGTCCGGATGGCTGGCGGCCGGTCCGACATCCACGACGTCTGCTCCGACTCGCAGCATTTCGATCGCCGCGGTGACAGCGCCGGCGGGGTCTAGCCGCCGGCTCTCATCGAAGAAGGAGTCCTCGGTGAGATTCAGAATGCCGAACACCGTCACCATGGCGTCGGCCTCCGCAGCGACTTCCACGATGGGGATCGGGCGAGCAAAAAGGCAGCAATGACGCCGTGGCACATTGGCGACTTCCACGTGGAAGTTTCACCGAGCTGACTCGGCTGGAGCATGGGCTTGGTCATGATGCGGTCCTTCGAGTCGAAAAGCCCGGCAACCGATAATGGCTTCCGGGCAACCTTATATGAAGAAATGTCGCATGAACGGCCGACTATGGCAAACATAAACGCCAATTTGGTAGCAAAAAGCCCGCGCGAGAGTAGCGTCGCAACTGTTTGAGATTCATGATGAAAGGCGTCGCGTTAATGAAGACTCACCGTGGCGCAGCGGCAACGCATCCAACACCCAGCGACGAACAGGCGACCGCCGTCAGGGCGTCAGGTAACGGATCACTGGATCGGCATAGGCGAACGGTGATCGGCCATAGCGCCGGTCCGCAAACGCCCAGGACTTCCAGACCCGGGCGTCGGCGCAGTGGCCCACAAACAGCCACGGCCACCCGCGCATCGCCCGGGCGGTGAGGCCTGATAGTCGATGTCGATCAGCGGCCGAAGCGGTCTCGATCTGCTTGGCGGCGTAGGGCGCGGGATCACCGCCCCAACTGCGCGCGACCTCGTCGCGCAGACCCTGCGACCGCTCGCCGCCGCTGAGCACGGTCATCACCTGACGAACCAGGCCGAAATAGGCCAGCGGGTGAATGGCCTCCAAGTCGGTCCGCGGGACGACGTCGGGCGCGAGCATTTCGCTGAGCCGAAACTCGAACTGTAGCGCCTGGCTCTCGGCCGCCATCACCGGGTGGTCGCGCCGATCGGCGGTGCAGATGTGGCACCAGGGATCGGCGCCCCGATGAGGGACCGCGGGCGCGCCGCAGTCATGGCAGCTGTCGGCCAGCACCAAGCCGTGGCGAGGACAGGTGCTGGCGATCGCCAGGCGCCAGCGACGCCGATAGTAGGGCTCGGCGTCCTCGGTCAGGCAGAGGGGGCACCACTGCTGGCCCGGCCGCCGGCGGGTGCGGTGATGAATGCCCACGGGCAGCAGCCACTGGGTCGCCCCCGTGACCCGGACCTCTTCGAACAACGTGCCGACCCAGGGCCGGAAGGTCGTCAACTCCGCGACCTGCGCATCGACCCCGGTATGCGCGACCAGCCCCTCCATGAGCCGAGGCGGCGCCAGCCCGTCGATGTCGCGATTCCAGATCTGCAGCCCGGGCCAGACGGCGTGACAAAAGCTATGCAGCTTGGCGGAGTTGCCGAGCGCGATCCGCCGCAGCCAACTAGAGAGCAGTTCGTCGGCCTGCGGGCGGGGACGCCAAGGCCACAGACGCAGGTCCGACATCTCAGAGCGGCGGCAGCGAGGCGGCTCTGAGGAGGACGTCCTCCCGCTGCCGCCGAACCGATGGCCTCACATGGTTCAGCGAGCGCAGCAGCGGAAGATCAATGCGCTCTTTCTCTGAGCGGATGGCCATCAGGGCGGCGCGGCGCACCAGATAGGCGATCTCGCGCGTGGTCCCCTCCGACTCGTTGATAATCCAGGTCGCGATCTTGTCATCGGAAAGCCCGGAAGCGTGGCGAAGCGGCAGACAGGTCTCCAGGCTGTTGAGCAGGCCATAGGTCTGTTCGTTATGACCCCAGACCTCGAGTCGATGCGGCTCGAACCGGCGCTCGATCTGCGGGTCCCACCGAAGCGTGCGCAGCGCGGCGATCGTGCCGCACCCGACGATGGTGATGCCGAGGTCATTGCCGAGCAGCTTGATTGTCGCCAGCGCCTCTTCGCGTTGTTTGCGATTGCCCTTCTCGATGTGATGCAATTCGTCGATGACCAGGATCTTGACCCCGCTGGTTCGGAGCAGTCTGAGGACGTCAGGATAAAGGGTGTCGGTGCTCGCGCTCTTGCCGTAGGGCGCGTTGAGTTGCCCAAGGATCCGCACCAGCAGCCCTCGGGCAGAACCGGTCGGCCCCATGCTCACGACCAGCACCGGGACGTTGGCCTTGGACGCCCTCGGATCGTCCGGGAGGTTCTGCAACTTGGCGAAGCGCTTGACGATTTGGCTTTTGCCGATGCCCGACGGCCCCCAGATCAGGATGTGGCTGTCGCCTTCGGTCGGATAATCCTCCAGCGCCTCCTGAAGCCGCTCGGTGATCGCATCGGCGGCGGCGTAGCGGATGAAGACTTTCTGCCGGATCAGGTTGAGCCGCTGGGCGGTGTTGTCCGCCTCAAGCGCCTCGCGGGCGGCCTTGGTGAGGCGGCGGTCCTGCGAGATGAGGATCATTCGTCGATCTCATAAAAGATGTCGCGACGAACCGGAGCCTGCGGCGCTGGCGGTGCGTCTTCGGAGATGGGCGCATGCGGCGTGAGTTCGGCGGTGACTTGTTCGCCGACCCGCCGACGCTCCTGCTTCAAGCGACTCCTGTGTCGCTTCTTCGCGTTCTGTGCGTCCTGCTCCAGCAGGCGTTGGCGCTCCATTGACGCCATGATGGTCGCCATGTCCGGCTTGTCGCCGATTTGGGCGACCAACCGCTTGCGGGTCTCGTTGAACTCCCACACCGACACGTTGGGAAGGGTAATCTGCTCGCAGCGCAGCTCGCAATAGGTCCCCTCGATTGGGTGGAGGAAGTAGATGCGTGAGGCGTCGTAGGGGTTTCGGCGGACGACGAACTTGCGTTGCTCTCCAGCGTCCAGGAACGGCCGCAACACCTCGTCCCAGTATTCGATATTGTCCCAGCGCATGCCGTAGCGCTCGATCGTCCGGTCTTCGATGTCGGCGAAGTCGAGATAGAGCTTCTGCTTGTCAGCGATGATCGGCGGGAGGCCGGCGCCTGCACGCTTCTCGGTGCCATAGATGCCGCGCTCCCAGGCCAGATCCGGGCGCTGCTTGGTCGTGCTGTGCGGCCGGACGTGATACTGGCCGCAGATGAACTCGAGCATCCAGACCTCTAGCTCATCGAGGGTCATCTCGGCCGCCTCGTTCGGATTGCGGGTCTTGACCTAGTCGAAGCCGCGATCACGGGCGGTTGCTGCGGGGAGCAGCCGCATCTGGTCCATCGCCGTGCCCATGAAGCGTTCAATGATGCCGCCGAAATGGACCAGCCCTGGCGGGCGATGCTCGGGCGGCGCGATGCCGTATTCCCTGCACCCATAGAACAGGGCGCGTGACCAAAACTCAGCTGCGTTGTCGAGATAGACGCTATTGGGCGTGCCATACATCGGCCATGGGAGTGGAACGCCGACGCGCTCCAGCCACTCATCCTTGGGCGTCATCACCCGCGTCATGCACTGAGCGACGGTCGAGGCGTTTGGATATTCCCAGGTCAGCACGAACGCGAGGACGGCTCGGGTGCATTCGTCGAGCGCGATAGTGATCCAGGGACGGCCGACATGCTCACGGTCGAAAGCGCTCGCGCAGACCACGTCGACGAGCGTGTGGTCGATCTGGATACGCTCAAGTGGAAACGTCGTTTCGGGCGTCTTGCCTCGGATATGCTCGTATCGCTCACGAGCCACCTTCTTTCCGTACTTCAGGCCGACGCGCTCACGCGCCGGAACGCCGGCGAAGCGGCTTCGCAACGTGTTGTGCGAGGGCGGTATCAAGCCCCGCCGCACGCAGCGGTTTCGAATCTCGGCGAATGCGTGATGGTTCTTGGCCTCCTTGCGATGACGGCTGAACTCCAGCCGCACCTCGGTGATGACTTCCTCGACGCGGAGGTCGAGCCGCAGCCGCCCCCGCCCGCCGCTCCGCCCGCGCGGCAACAGGCAGGTTCCGCGCCGGTGATGCCCGCTATTGCTTCGGCCATGACTTCGATCAGCGCCGCGTCGATGCCACGGGCTCCACGCTCAGTGAGCGCCTCGCAGGCCTTGAAGGCGCGCAGGGCCGTGGCCAGTTGCCCCGCCGTCAAGTGCGTGATCGCAACACCATCGCATGGCAGGCCCAGTCGGCGGCAGGTCTCTTGTTTGATGCTCATGAATTAATCCTTGTTGATGCGCGGCCAAGCAGGCGTTGCATTTCGGTGTGCAGCACGGATTGCCCGAATGCGTACAGGTGCTCGCGCACGCGCTCGGCATCGTTCTTGCGGAATGCGCTCGTGCCCACACCGAAACCCGTGCTGCTCCTGATCCTCGATGGCTGGGGCCATACAGTGTTACTAACTTACTACGCGCCACCCCGACGCACTCTCGTTGCCCACAAGGAGGCGGCGACGTGGGCAAGCTGTTCGAGAGGGTAAGGGAAGCGCGCTGGATGACCGGGCTATCTCAGGACGCCTTGGCTCCGGTTGGCCCGGTCGTCAGGGAACCGGACCGCGCCAGCGCGGTCCGATCCCGGCAACGACCCGACATCAAGGCCCCAAGGACGGGGCCGGAGCCCGGCAGCGATGCCGGGCTTTTTGTTGTGCCCGCGCCGCGGCAATGTCTGACGCGAAGATCAGAACGCACCGATACGAACGTGCGAACACAGGCGCAACACTGAGCAGCCGTCCCCGCACCGGAGCGCTGCGTGCCGCGCCTCGCCACATCCCGGCGGCAAGCCGCGGGATGCGCGCCACTGCCGTCCGCCCACACCGGTTCGCGGTACGCGCGCCACGCGCCCGAGCGCACGCTGCTGTACGCGTTGGTAGAGGCGCACTACCCGGACTTCATTGCACGGATCGAAGCGGAGGGCCGCTCGCTGCCCGGGTATGTCCGCGAGGCGTTCGATGCCTACCTGCGTTGCGGCGTGCTCGAGCACGGCTTCCTGCGGGTGGTGTGCGAGCACTGCCGTGCAGAGAGGCTGGTGGCCTTCTCCTGCAAGAAGCGCGGGTTCTGCCCGAGTTGCGGCGCGCGACGCATGGCCGAGAGTGCGCGGCACCTGGTCGAGGAGGTGTTCGGCCCGCGGCCTGTGCGGCAATGGGTGCTGAGCTTTCCGTACCCCTTGCGTTTCCTGTTCGCCAGCAAGCCAGAAGCCATTGGCCCGGTGCTGGGCATCGTGCAGCGCGTGATCGCCGGCTGGTTGGCCGATCAAGCCGGCATCGACCGCGCCAGCGCCCAGTGCGGCGCGGTGACGCTGATCCAGCGTTTCGGCAGCGCGCTGAACCTGAACATCCACTTCCACATGCTGTGGCTCGACGGCGTGTACGTGGAAGCCACCGAGCTGCCGCGGCGCGAACTGCGCCTGCACCGCGCCCGTGCGCCTACCACCGCGCAGTCGACCCAGCTGGCAGCTACCATCGCGCACCGGGTGTGTCGGCACCTGACGCGCAAAGGCTGGCTCGAAGGGGAGGGCGAATCGGCCTTCCTGGCAGACAGCGCTGCAGGCGACGACAGCATGGATGGGCTGCGGATGAGTTCGATCACCTACCGCATCGCCACCGGCCGCGACGCTGGCTGCAAGGTCGTCACGCTGCAAACGCTGCCCGGTGACGCCGGTTCGCTGGAGGGCGAAGCCGGCAAGGTCGGCGGCTTCTCACTGCATGCCGGCGTGGCGGCCGAAGCACACGAAAGCCACAAGCTGGAAAAGCTGTGCCGCTACATCACGCGCCCGGCGATCAGCGAGCAGCGGCTGTCGATAGCGCTCCAGGGCAGGGTGCGTTACCAGCTCAAGACCCCGTGGCGCAATGGCACCACGCATGTGGAATGGGATCCGGTGGATTTCATCGCCAAGCTGGCGGCGCTGGTCCCGCCACCGCGCGCCCACCTGACCCGCTTCCACGGGGTGTTTGCCCCGAACGCCGCCCTGCGCGCACAGTTGACGCCATCGGGGCGCGGCAGGCGGCATGACGCCGCTGTGGAGCCGGCGGACGCAAGCGCGAACGACGCGCCGCGCAGCCCCGAGGAGAAGCGCCGTTCGATGAGCTGGGCGCAACGCCTCAAGCGGGTCTTTTCCATCGACGTCACCGCCTGCGTCCACTGCGGTGGCACCGTGCGGATCGTCGCCAGCATCGAGGAACCTGCCGCCATCCGCGCCATCCTCGCCCACTTCGAGAAGCACGGCGCGCTGGAGCAAGCGCACTACCGGCCCGCAGCGCGCGCGCCGCCGCCGGCCGCGTGACGAGGTGCCGGCCACACAGCCGGCAGCCAAGCCAGAGTCCGATCCGATGCGGCCACGACCCCGCAGGGCTGCGCTCGGCCCTGTGCCGGGATTCGGTGAGAAATGGCTACGCACTGAGCCGCTGCGTGGCCCCGCGATGTCGAAAACCCACGCATGAACCCCCGATCTGTGCCCGATCTGTGCCCAAAGCGGCGCTTGCGCGGCCGCTTCCTACCCGCTAGACTCGCCAAAAAGGGCGGTTGAACTTCCTATACCCAGAAAATATTATTAAAATAATCCTTTTTCACAGACCATATATGAAAACCAACGATAATTATATCGAAGAAGTAACAGCCAAAGTACTCACAAGTGGTAAATACTCCACACTTTATCCACCAACTGTACGACGTGTAACTGAGAGGCTTTTCGATCGATACCCTCCCAAGCAGCTAGAGAAGGAGGTTCGCAAGAAATTGCATCAAGCATATGGTGCTTATATTGGTGGGATCGATGGGAAAAGGTTGGAGAAGAAGATTGAGAAGATAATTCATGAGATACCAAATCCAACTACGGATGAAGCAACTCGTACGGAGTGGGAAAAAGAGATCTGCCTGAAAATATTGAACTTGCACACTTCAACAAATGAGCGAACGGTGGCTTACGATGAGCTTTACCAAAAGATCTTTGAGGTAACAGGGGTTCCAACAAGTATCACCGATGCAGGTTGCGCTTTGAATCCATTTTCTTTTCCATTCTTTACGGAGGCTGGCATGCTTGGGCAATACATAGGTTTCGATCTTGATAAAGGTATGATCGAAGCGATCGAACACTCGTTGAGAACGCTTAACGCCCCAGAGGGTATTGTTGTCAAACAGGGAGATATATTATCCGATCCGTCAGGCGAGAGTGATCTTCTACTTATGTTCAAGCTATATACTCTACTCGATCGGCAGGAAGAGGCCTCTGGTTTGAAAATTCTTCAAGAGTGGAAATACAAAAATGCTGTGATCTCTTTTCCTATTAAAACTATAAGTGGGAGAGATGTTGGGATGGAAGAGAATTACACTGTTAAGTTCGAGAATGATCTTGTTGGGTCAGATCTGAGAATCATGCAAAAATTGAAATTAGGAAACGAGATGTATTTTATCGTATCGAGATTGTAACTTTAGGGTGGAGAAGATTTTTCTTTGAGGTGTATAATACGTAAGTCGTGCATGTGTAACTTCCGCCTCTACGAAGGCAAATTCTAACACACCTCGCCTAGCTATAAGGGGTCAGTTTGGAGAACGGAAATTTTTGTACGTTAAGCGCATTATTTAACCAATCTTGGTTCGTAAGTGGTTGATTTTGCGTCAGTGGCTATCGCTTTTAAGTTGTCGCTCTTGCAGTATCGCATTTAGGTTATCCGATTAAGGTCAAACCTCTGAAAATGCCGTATAGCGCGGGAGGACACCCTATTGCTATAGGTAAGTCTGTTCAAAAAACAGGCTTACCGTACAATAATTCTCTATATCCAAACTGACCCCTAGAAAGGCGTTAGATTGGCTTACACCATTAGAGAAATTTGCTCAGCTTGTTGATTATCATATGGCTTTTGAAACTGTCGCACCTCATGTTTGAATTCGCCCCATATTTTTGCTACAGTGAACCAAATTAAGATCATCTATTTACTAGGCCTCGCATTTGCGGGGTTTTTAATGCTGAATAAAAGGAAAACTTGATGGAATTGCCCAATATTATGCACCCGGTCGCGAAGCTGAGCACCGCATTAGCCGCTGCATTGATGCTGAGCGGGTGCATGCCCGGTGAAATCCGCCCGACGATTGGCCAGCAAATGGAAACTGGCGACCAACGGTTTGGCGATCTGGTTTTCCGCCAGCTCGCACCGAATGTCTGGCAGCACACTTCCTATCTCGACATGCCGGGTTTCGGGGCAGTCGCTTCCAACGGTTTGATCGTCAGGGATGGCGGCCGCGTGCTGGTGGTCGATACCGCCTGGACCGATGACCAGACCGCCCAGATCCTCAACTGGATCAAGCAGGAGATCAACCTGCCGGTCGCGCTGGCGGTGGTGACTCACGCGCATCAGGACAAGATGGGCGGTATGGACGCGCTGCATGCGGCGGGGATTGCGACTTATGCCAATGCGTTGTCGAACCAGCTTGCCCCGCAAGAGGGGATGGTTGCGGCGCAACACAGCCTGACTTTCGCCGCCAATGGCTGGGTCGAACCAGCAACCGCGCCCAACTTTGGCCCGCTCAAGGTATTTTACCCCGGCCCCGGCCACACCAGTGACAATATCACCGTTGGGATCGACGGCACCGACATCGCTTTTGGTGGCTGCCTGATCAAGGACAGCAAGGCCAAGTCGCTCGGCAATCTCGGTGATGCCGACACTGAGCACTACGCCGCGTCAGCGCGCGCGTTTGGTGCGGCGTTCCCCAAGGCCAGCATGATCGTGATGAGCCATTCCGCCCCCGATAGCCGCGCCGCAATCACTCATACGGCCCGCATGGCCGACAAGCTGCGCTGAGCCATGGCTGACCACGTCACCCCCAATCTGCCATCGCGCGATTTCGATGTGACAGAGGCGTTTTATGCGAAGCTGGGCTTTGCGACGAGTTGGAAGGATCGCGGCTGGATGATCCTGCAGCGCGGCGGTTTGCAGCTCGAATTCTTCCCCTATCCTGACCTCGACCCAGCTACGAGCTCGTTCGGCTGTTGCCTGCGGTTGGATGATCTCGATGCCATGGTGGCATTGGTGAACGCGGCGGGAGCCGAGGAAAAAAGCACCGGCTGGCCGCGCTTCAAAGCTCCGCAACTGGAGGCGAGCGGCCTGAGGATCGGCTACCTGATCGATCCCGACTGCACGCTGGTGCGGCTGATCCAGAACCCCGACTGACCGCATGCCCGCGAAAATCAAGATTTGCGGGATCAGCACACCCGAGGCGCTCGATGCGACCATCGCGGCGCGGGCGGACTATGCCGGGTTGGTGTTCTATCCAGCGTCGCCCCGTGCGGTTACGTCGAATGTCGCGGGCGCTTTGACATCGCGCGCAGCTGGCCAGATCGCCATGGTCGGTTTGTTCGTCGATGCGGATGATGCTGTCATCGCCGACGCACTGGTGGCAGCCAAGCTGAACGCGCTGCAGCTGCACGGTTCGGAATCGCCCGAACGCGTGGCCCAGTTGCGCGCGCGGTTTGGCAAGCCGGTGTGGAAGGCGCTGCCCGTCGCCAGCGCCAGCGATGTCGCACGCGCCGCAGCCTATGCCGGGGCGGCGGACTTGATCTTGTTCGACGCCAAGACCCCCAAAGGCGCGCTGCCCGGCGGCATGGGGTTGGCGTTCGACTGGTCGCTGCTGGCCGGATATCGCGGTGCCTTGCCGTGGGGGCTGGCAGGCGGGCTAAATCCGACGAATGTTGCCGAGGCGATTGCGCGCACCGGAGCGCCGCTGGTCGATACCTCCAGCGGCGTCGAAAGCGCGCCGGGCGTCAAGGATACCGACAAGATTACCAATTTCGCCTTTGCGGTGCGCTTGGCCTAAATCGCGTCGATCAATAGGCGTCGTTCAGCGCAAAGATCGGCTTGCGGGTGCGCCACTGCCCTCGGGTGAAGTCGGGAAAATCTAACGTGCGATTGCCCTCAGCAATCGATTGTTCCGACAGAGGCGTGATCGCGCTCCAGGCCAGCGCGTCGTAAATGTCGATTGGCATCGGGGCCTTGGCCTTCAGCGCCTCGACAAAAGCGTGGATCACGAACCAGTCCATCCCGCCATGCCCGGCCCCTGCCGCCAGATCGGCGTAGCGTTTCCATAGCGGGTGATCGTATTTCGCAAACCAGCCCTCGGCAGGCTCCCAGCGGTGCGGCTGTGGGCTCTTGCCCTCCAGATAGATCGACTTGTTGACGTCCATCCACAGCCCCTCGGTGCCTTGCACCCGAAAGCCGAGAGAATAGGGGCGCGGCAGCGAGGTGTCGTGGCACAGCATGATCGTTTCACCATTAGTGCAGCCGATCATGGTGTTGACCACATCACCCAGTGCGAATTTCACCTCGGCGTTGGGATGATCGGCAGAGCCGTTCTTGACGACATAATCATGCAGCCCGCGCGCCTTACAGCCGAAGCCGCCAGCGCCCGCTTCGCCCGGCAACGCGACCTTCAGGGTGCGGGTCTGCGGCGGGTAGCACACGCCGGCATCGGCGCAGCCCTGGTACTTCACGGTCAGGGTGGTCGCGCTCGCGCCGGCCGCGGGCGTGCCGGTGAGGGTGCCGAGCAATTCCTTGCGGTAGGTTTCGACGTCGCCGAAGAATTCGTCGCGGTAGGCCTTGCCCTTCGGCAGCGCCATGGTCGCGCCGGTGAAGGCGGCATCGGCCTTGACCGAGGTGCGGTGCCGGTACAGGTAATAGCCGTCGGCGATCCGCCAGCGCACCTCGATGCGGTCCGGCGCGGTGGCCTGCGCGGACAGGACGAAGACCTCGTCGACCGGCGGCAGTTCGAAGTCCTGGGCGACGGCCGAGGTCGCGGGCAGCGCAAGCAGCAGGGCGAGCCCGGCCAGCCAGCGGCGCAGGCGGATCGTGGATGCGGTCATTGGCTCAGTTTACCGGTCGGCTCTCGGCGGCCAGCCATTGCAGGTATTCGGGCAGGCCGGACGCGGCTTCGACCGCGAGCAGCTCCGGGAGTTCGTAGGGATGCAGTTGGCGCAGGCGTTCCTGCAGGGCGGGGTAGGCCTCGGCACTGGTCTTGACCAGCAGCAGGACCTCGGCCGCGGCCTCGACCTTGCGTTGCCAGCGATAGACCGAACGCAGGCCGGGCAGGAGGTTGACGCAGGCGGCCAGGCGCTCGGCCACCAGCGCGGTGGCGATGCGCTCGGCGCTGTCGGCGTCGGGACAGGTGCAGAAGCAGATCAGGGCGCTCACCGGCATAGGGTAGCGGCTGCCCCGATCCGGCGGGCCTGGCGGACATCCGCGTGCGGCCCTTGAAAGTCGGCGGGCCCGCCCCATCTCGGTGGCATGCCGGGTTCGCCCGGTTCTGTTGTCCGCGGTTTGGCACTCGCTTCGCGCGACTGCTAAAATCGCCGGGTTTTTCCACGTCATTCAACCATTTACCGAGGTTGCCATGTCCAATATCAAGCCGCTGCACGACCGCGTGGTCATCAAGCGCATGGAAGAAGAGAAGCTGTCCGCCGGCGGGATCGTGATCCCGGATTCGGCCACCGAGAAGCCGATCAAGGGCGAAGTCGTCGCCGTCGGCACCGGCAAGGTGCTGGACAACGGCCAGGTCCGCGCGCCGCAGGTCAAGGTCGGCGACAAGGTGCTGTTCGGCAAGTACAGCGGCACCGAAGTGAAGCTGGACGGCGTCGAGCTGCTGGTGGTGAAGGAAGACGACCTGTTCGCGATCCTCGGCTGATCGCGCGTCGCTCCCACACATTTCTCATCCGAATAATTTTTCGAGGTAATTCGCAATGGCTGCCAAGGACATTCGTTTCGGCGAAGACGCGCGCTCCAAGATGGTGCGCGGCGTCAACGTGCTCGCCAACGCCGTGAAGGCGACCCTCGGCCCGAAGGGCCGCAACGTCGTGCTGCAGAAGAGCTACGGCGCGCCGACCATCACCAAGGACGGCGTCTCCGTCGCCAAGGAAATCGAACTGGCTGACGCGTTCGAGAACATGGGCGCGCAGATGGTGAAGGAAGTCGCTTCCAAGACCTCCGACAACGCCGGCGACGGCACCACCACCGCCACCGTGCTGGCGCAGGCGTTCATCCGCGAGGGCATGAAGGCGGTCGCCGCCGGCATGAACCCGATGGACCTGAAGCGCGGCATCGACCAGGCGGTGAAGGCCGCGGTCGGCGAACTGAAGTCGCTGTCCAAGCCGTCGTCGACCAGCAAGGAAATCGCCCAGGTCGGCGCGATCTCCGCGAACTCGGATGCCAACATCGGCGACCTGATCGCGCAGGCGATGGACAAGGTCGGCAAGGAAGGCGTGATCACGGTCGAGGAAGGCAGCGGCCTGGACAACGAACTCGACGTGGTCGAGGGCATGCAGTTCGACCGCGGCTACCTGAGCCCGTACTTCGTCAACAACCAGCAGTCGATGTCGGCCGACCTGGATGATCCCTTCATCCTGCTGTACGACAAGAAGATCTCCAACGTGCGCGACCTGCTGCCCGTCCTCGAGGGCGTGGCCAAGGCCGGCAAGCCGCTGCTGATCGTGGCGGAGGAAGTCGAAGGCGAAGCGCTGGCGACCCTGGTGGTCAACACCATCCGCGGCATCGTCAAGGTCTGCGCGGTGAAGGCCCCGGGCTTCGGCGACCGTCGCAAGGCGATGCTGGAAGACATGGCGATCCTGACCGGCGGCGTGGTGATTTCCGAGGAAGTCGGCCTGTCGCTGGAGAAGGCCACCATCAAGGACCTCGGCCGCGCCAAGAAGATCCAGGTGTCGAAGGAAAACACCACCATCATCGATGGCGCCGGCGAAGGCGCGGGCATCGAGGCGCGCATCAAGCAGATCAAGGCGCAGATCGAGGAGACCTCCTCCGACTACGACCGCGAGAAGCTGCAGGAGCGCGTGGCCAAGCTGGCCGGCGGCGTTGCGGTGATCAAGGTCGGTGCCGCCACCGAAGTCGAGATGAAGGAAAAGAAGGCGCGCGTCGAAGACGCCCTGCACGCGACCCGTGCGGCCGTCGAGGAAGGCATCGTCCCGGGCGGCGGCGTCGCCCTGATCCGTGCCAAGGCGGCGATCGCCGGCATCAAGGGCGTGAACGAAGACCAGAACCACGGCATCCAGATCGCCCTGCGCGCGATGGAAGCCCCGCTGCGCGAGATCGTGACCAATGCCGGCGATGAGCCGTCGGTCATCCTCAACCGCGTGGTCGAAGGTTCGGGTGCGTTCGGCTACAACGCCGCCAACGGCGAGTTCGGCGACATGATCGAGTTCGGCATCCTGGACCCGACCAAGGTCACCCGCACCGCGCTGCAGAACGCCGCGTCGATCGCGGGCCTGATGATCACCACCGAAGCGATGGTGGCCGAGGCCCCGAAGAAGGACGAGCCGGCGATGCCGGCCGGCGGCGGCATGGGCGGCATGGGCGGCATGGATTTCTAAGCCCCGCGATCCATCAAGCAAGACCACAAAGCCCGGCCTCGTGCCGGGCTTTGTGCGTTCTGGCGTCCGAGGCGGGAGACTTCCTACCCGCCCCGCGGCAATGTCTGACGCGAAGATCAGAAAACGCCGATATGAACGCGTGCTCGCGGGCGCAACCCTGAGCAGCCGTCCCTGCAACGGAGCGCTGCGTGCCGCGCCTGACCGCACCCCGGCGGCAGGCCGAGGTGTGCGCGCCACTGCCGGCCGCCCACGCCGCTGCGCGTTACGCGCGCCACCTGCCCGAGCGCACGCTGCTGTACGCGCTAGTGCAGGCGCACTACCCGGACTTCATCGCGCGTCTTGAGGCCGAAGACCGCCCGCTGCCCGAGTAGGGGTCAGTTTGGAGAACGGAAATTTTTGTACGTTAAGCGCATTATTTAACCAATCTTGGTTCGTAAGTGGTTGATTTTGCGTCAGTGGCTATCGCTTTTAAGTTGTCGCTCTTGCAGTATCGCATTTAGGTTATCCGATTAAGGTCAAACCTCTGAAAATGCCGTATAGCGCGGGAGGACACCCTATTGCTATAGGTAAGTCTGTTCAAAAAACAGGCTTACCGTACAATAATTCTCTATATCCAAACTGACCCCAATATACTCAACATGAACTAGATCTGGTTGCTGCTCAGCTAAACAACAGACCGAGAAAGACACTGAAGTTCAAAACACCGAAAGAGATAATTGAAAGGGGTGTTGCATTGACAGATTGAATCTACAGCGGCGTACTTCGCAAAGCTGTCCGACTGAGGTACGCCTTTATCCGTGACAACACCCATTGCTGGCCTGTCCGACTGCTTTGTCGGGTGCTGGATGTGCATCCGAGTGGTTTTTACGCCTGGCTTCAGCAGCCGGATTCACGGCGGCATCATGCTGACCTGAGGCTGACGGGGCTGATAAAGCAGTTCTGGCTGGAGTCGGGTTGCGTTTATGGTTATCGCAAGATCCACCTCGACCTGCGGGATACCGGACAACAGTGCGGAGTTAATCGTGTCTGGCGACTGATGAAGCGTGCCGGGATAAGGGCTCAGGTCGGGTACCGTAGCCCACGGGCACGTAAGGGTGAAACCAGCATCGTGACGCCCAACAGGCTCCAGCGGCAGTTCAACCCGGAAGCACCGGATGAGCGTTGGGTAACGGACATCACCTACATCCGGACTCACGAAGGCTGGCTGTATCTGGCTGTGGTTGTTGACCTGTTCTCGCGCAAAGTTATTGGCTAGTCAATGCAGCCCCGGATGACAAAGGATATTGTCCTGAATGCACTTCTGATGGCCGTGTGGCGACGTAATCCTCAAAAGCAGGTGCTGGTTCATTCTGATCAAGGCAGTCAGTACACAAGCTATGAGTGGCAGTCGTTCCTGAAATCACACGGGCTGGAGGGCAGTATGAGCCGTCGCGGTAACTGTCATGACAACGCAGTCGCAGAAAGTTTTTTCCAGCTACTGAAACGTGAACGGATAAAGAAAAAGGGAAGGTGCGAATAAGCGGGGAAATTCTTCTCGGCTGACTCAGTCATTTCATTTCTTCATGTTTGAGCCGATTTTTTCTCCCGTAAATGCCTTGAATCAGCCTATTTAGACCGTTTCTTCGCCATTTAAGGCGTTATCCACAGTTTTTAGTGAGATCTCTCCCACTGACGTATCATTTGGTCCGCCCGAAACAGGTTGGCCAGCGTGAATAACATCGCCAGTTGGTTATCGTTTTTCAGCAACCCCTTGTATCTGGCTTTCACGAAGCCGAACTGTCGCTTGATGATGCGAAATGGGTGCTCCACCCTGGCACGGATGCTGGCTTTCATGTATTCGATGTTGATGGCCGTTTTGTTCTTGCGTGGATGCTGCTTCAAGGTTTTTACCCTGCCGGGACGCTCGGCGATCAGCCAGTCCACATCCACCTCGGCCAGCTCCTCGCGCTGTGGCGCTCCTTGGTAGCCGGCATCGGCTGAGACAAATTGCTCCTCTCCATGAAGCAGATTACCCAGCTGATTGAGGTCATGCTCGTTGGCCGCGGTGGTGACCAGGCTGTGGGTCAGGCCACTCTTGGCATCGACACCAATGTGGGCCTTCATGCCAAAGTGCCACTGATTGCCTTTCTTGGTCTGATGCATCTCCGGATCGCGTTGCTGCTCTTTGTTCTTGGTCGAGCTGGGTGCCTCAATGATGGTGGCATCGACCAAGGTGCCTTGAGTCATCATGACGCCTGCTTCGGCCAGCCAGCGATTGATGGTCTTGAACAATTGGCGGGCCAGTTGATGCTGCTCCAGCAGGTGGCGGAAATTCATGATGGTGGTGCGATCCGGCAGGGCGCTATCCAGGGATAACCGGGCAAACAGGCGCATGGAGGCGATTTCGTACAGGGCATCTTCCATCGCGCCATCGCTCAGGTTGTACCAATGCTGCATGCAGTGAATGCGTAGCATGGTTTCCAGCGGATAAGGTCGCCGGCCATTACCAGCCTTGGGGTAAAACGGCTCGATGACTTCCACCATGTTTTGCCATGGCAGAATCTGCTCCATGCGGGACAAGAAAATCTCTTTTCTGGTCTGACGGCGCTTACTGCTGAATTCACTGTCGGCGAAGGTAAGTTGATGACTCATAATGAACCCTGTTCCATGGCTCCAGATGGCAAACATGATCTCATATCAGGGACTTGTTCGCACCTTCCCTAGATACCGCAGAAGAGCTGTTTCGGCAAAAATACTGTAATAGGACTAGGCCGCTTTACATAAGCGGTACGGCTTTACTGGATCAGTCTAAACCTGTTTTATTCATCATTTACTTCGAACAATTCTTCAATAGATTTTGTCGGGTAAAAGAGCGAGTTACAGTTTTCTTCCTTTAACTGAATGAAACCCAGTCGAAGGTAGAATTTTTTGGCGTTGTCGTTCAGCGCTTCCACGAACATTCCGTGTATACCCACAGCCTGCGAGGCCTGATACACGACTTTCATCGCATGGGTAACAAGTGTTTCTCCATATCCCTGGTGGTGAATGCTTTTATCAATTGCCAGACGGCCCAAAGTCACGCTCGGCACATTCTTGTAGGGTACACGCTTTTGTTGTGTTTTGCTGGGTAGAAGTATTTTCTCAAAGCAACTTCCTGATAGCGTGTAGTACCCCATCACACGCGGTTTATCCTCTCTCGTCACGAGAACATAACCACGTAAGATCTTACTGTTATGCTGCCGTTTCAGATGGTCAGTAAGAAAAGTATTCAGATACTCTTCTCCACAATCGAAGTTGCTTAATTCATATTCAACTTCCTCTGAAAAAATCTCAATCCTTAAACCCTCCATTTATTACTCCAGTTCCCGGAGACGGTTAGCGGCGCGTTTCAGCCGGTCATTCGGTGCTGGCGGATTAATGATTGCATCCATAACCAGGTTCCAAGACTCCTCATTGAGGAGCAGACGACGGTGCTGGTCAATAACTTCTGCAGCGCGTTCTGAGGCGGTACTGACCATGAACTGCGAAATTGACTGGTTAGTCATTGCTGCAGCTTCTTCGATCATGTGTTTGTCGTCTTCATTTAATCTCAGGTCAATGCGCTGCTTTTTCAGTGCTGACATGGTTTCTCTCCCAGGCCACTCTTTAATCTGAGAGAGCGGACAGTTTTGTTGAGTTCGGGACTTAAGGCGATAGCATGTACGGATGTATACCGTACGATTATAATAGAGTTATGGTATGCATGTTTCAACCACTAGTTGGCTGTGGATCCGGGTACAGCACGTAAAGGTGTAGAGAAAAACTTCTCGATGTTGATCGGTCAGGCTCAAATTACCGTTGCTGTGTCTGATCGGAAGAAACCAGAATCAAACTGTACTATGTAACCTCCGTATCATGGCTCTGAGAGAAGTGCAGTTTTGACATAGTCTGTATTGAGAAATGAATAGATCAGTGCTCGCCGCAGTCCGGTGACCGGGCTTATGCCCGCGAACCGGCGAGGAAGCGCAATAGCACAGATGCTGGCAGGAGCAGGTACGCGTTGTTGCCGGTATGAAAAGGGATCATTAATGAACAGTCTGAATTACCTTGTCGGTCAGCAGGTTATCCACATATACAGTCATTCGATCCAGTAATAAGATCCTTAAAGCGATCCCTGTAAGATCCAAAGAAGATCCCGACACCTCTGAAGGCCGCGTCAGGACTGAGCCTGGAGCATGATCACATAAGCTGTAGCATGTTAATCATAAGCTGTAACTGGTAGACAATAAGCTGTATTATGCAACGGATATGCTGTAATAAGCGATTGATATAAACTACAGTGAGTATGTCACCTGAAAGTTCATCAGGGCTGTGCATAAACTGAAGCCAGTTGTCTGGCGTTTTACAGGCCATAACATGAGAACAGTGGCTGCTTTTATTCTAAAACAATCCACCGATCGGGGGGCTCTCTGGACAAGGACAATCTGGACATAAAAAAGCTGTTTGAAGAG
>NZ_CP091322.1:0-113857 GCF_021725435.1 Enterobacter sp. JH25
ATGAGCGAAAACGGCAATAAAAACATAGCGATCGTTGAAGCATTCTCAGAAACAGACAAAAAGACCGGTGAAGTTGTTACGTTAGTTCCTAACACCAACAACACAGTTCAGCCTGTTGCTCTGATGCGTCTTGGTCTCTTCGTTCCGACGCTGAAATCGACCGCCAGGGGCAGAAAGGGGCAAATGGTCTCTATGGACGCCTCTGCTGAACTCAAACAGCTGTCTCTGGCCAAAGCCGAAGGGTACGAGGACATAAGGATCTCCGGCGTTCGTCTGGATATGGATAACGACTTCAAAACGTGGGTAGGCATCATCCACGCGTTCGCCAAGCACAAGGTTGTTGGCGACACCGTCACGTTACCGTTCGTCGAGTTCGTCAGGCTCTGTGGCATACCAACGGCCAGATCGTCCGCGAAGTTACGCAAGCGCCTGGACAGTTCTCTAACTCGTATTGCCACAAACACTATCTCATTCCGCAGTAAAGGCTCTGATGAGTATTACGTGACGCACCTTGTGCAGACAGCAAAGTACAGCACAAAGAACGACACGGTCTCGCTGCAGGCTGATCCTAAGATTTTCGAACTCTACCAGTTCGACAAAAAGGTTCTTCTGCAACTCCGGGCAATTAACGAACTCTCCAGAAAAGAATCCGCGCAGGCGCTCTACACCTTCATCGAAAGTTTGCCACCTGACCCGGCACCAATCTCGCTGGCTCGCTTACGCGCCAGACTTAACTTAACCAGCCGCACCATTACCCAGAACGCGACAGTCAGGAAGGCGATGGAGCAGCTGCGTGAGATCGGCTATCTCGATTACACCGAAGTGAAGCGCGGCAGCTCGGTCTACTTCATCATCCACTATAGGCGGCCGAAGTTACGCCCGGCATTGCCACCAGTTAAAGCTGCGCCGGAAGAACCAGAAGAGCAGGAAGATAGCTTGCCTGGTGATGATCAGGAGGACATCATCGATGTTGTTCCTGAAGAAAAAGACGGTGAGATGGTCATGTTAAGCAAGGAAGAACTGGCGATTCTCGAAGAGCTGCGCAAAGCTAAAACTCGTAAATAGCCCAACCACTGTAGAGAGTAGAAAGGCTCACTATCCACTGTAGTGAGCCTTTTGTTTATCTGGAATCCGCTATCCACTGTAGTGAGTAACAGCAACCGAAGAGTAACCACTGTAGGCAGTGGCACGCAAACAACGAAATAAATGTTAGTGGTTACAAACCTAGATGAATCAAGGGCTGCGAGGTTAGTGGTCACTGGGTATCTTGTTAAATCTACTCTCTATAGTGGTTATCGTTGTTCCCTTCGTTATTGGCTATCCACTGTGGAGAGCAGAATCGGTTGGCTGGGTTTACTAACCACTGTAGTGAGTAGATATCCGCTGAAAACAGTGAAGGTTTACTCTCTATAGTGGATATCCGCTGGAGAGCGCATTCCATCACTCGCTATAGTGGTTGTTTGCTGCGAATGAACGCCTGTTTACTCCCTACAGTGGATAGCGACGTCGATAATCGCCACTTTACTCACTACAGTGGATACCGGATGTCACGGCAGGCGTTTTACTCACTACAGTGGTTGGATTGCATACCTGAATGGTGTTCTACTCACCACAGTGGTTATGAGCAGGATACGCACGCGGTGAGCTGGCTACTCACCGCAGTGGTTAGTGTTATCAGTGGATTTTCTTCAGCAGACCCCAGAGTGTCCCGGCCTTCGTCGTGAGCTTACCTGTTTCCGGATCGTACATGCGCCATTCGCGACGCTGGTGGACAATGACACCGTCCTCACGTTCCAGACGTTCCAGCACGCCAGGTTGCTTAAACCCTTTGGCACGCCAGTAGCCGCTTGTTTTTTCGATTTCCAGACCTGCCAGTGTAACCGCCATCAACCAACCTCCTTGCAGTCATCGAAAAGATAGCTGGCGTTCTTCGCGTGAACGCCGTAGACATCACCTGATTTGTTGTAAACGAACTTATCTTCACCCACGCCAGTCAGTTTGCCGTTACGTTCGGTGAGATAGGGGGAAGACAGGACGCGATCATCGCGCACAACATAAAACTGTTCGCCGCTGTCCACAACCATCGCGCCGTAGCTGGCTTTGACGACATTGCGGATCACGTTGTTTTTCACTTCGGCCACTGACATCTCACACTCATAGACGTATGTGTCCGCGTAGACTGGGAGGGAGAGCAGCACCAGAGCCAGGGCTATTTTCTTCATGCCACGACTCCTTTGATAACGCCAAATGCTGAGTCGAATACCAGCACTACGGCCAGCGCATTAATCATCGCGCCATTAACAGGCGCCAGCGCTTTACGGATTGCTCCGGTGAAGATGCAATCGAGCACAAAAGCTATCGAGACAATAAGTAATAAAGTGTCTAATACAGTTTTCATGATAGGTAGATACTAACTTATATATTTTTTGCTGTAAATATCACTCAAAAGTGCTGATACCTAAGATACGCTCAAGATGAGCCGCGTCTTCATCGCTTACCGGCATCGTGTCGTCGACGTACCAGCAACTACCGTTGTGCCAACAAACACCGTCATCGTCGACATACACAGAATCTGCATCCATGCCAGTGTACTCAACGAGATTGCGCTCAATTGCCGCTTGAATTTCTTCATCGTTCAGCCCATCGCACTTGACCATGAATAGCGGGTAAACGTCATAGTCGGTGCTGGCTGAAACTCGAACCAAAATCTTCATGTGTCTTCTCCTTGTTGGTAAGTACTTATTTATATTAATGTGCGCCATGCGGCGCACAATCATTGTGTTCAGGCTGGTGGAAAGAACTTCTCCAGCGTGCGGTCGACAGCTTTATCGATGTGCATCAGATGCCAGACGACCATATCTTTACTTCCCATACCGCGGGTGTAGATCACGTCGAACTTACGCCAGGCGGCGTGAAACCAGTGCGGTGTATCATCAACCGGCAGATTCTCTCCAGCCTCCTTGAAGTACTTGAGCAGCATGGCCTGTTCAGCGGTGGGCGTCGGGCCAATCTCTTCCGCGTACATTCTGATGAAACGCTGCCAGTCGGCTTCATCTTCTGAAGGTTCCGGTGCGTTCATCTCTGCAATCGCCTCACGCAGCTGCGTCGCCCATTCTGGCTCCGGGAAGCCCTGGGCAATTTCGGTATCCACTACATCCAGCGCAGCGTTGGCCGCGTCATACAGTTTCTTCACGCTTTTTCTCCTGCATTAAAAGGAACACGGTCATTGCCGCTCTGAAAGGGTTAGGGTTCTGGATCAGATGTTGTGGCGTTGAGCTATCCACCTTTCTGTGGGCCGCTCTCCACTCGCCAGGCTGTCTGGTGGGGATTACGCCGATTCTGTGTCGATAAATAATGTCCCACGCATCTTCCGGATCGTTACACCAGTCGAAGGTTCCGGCTCCGTTCGGGCCGATGGCGACCACTGCTGTGTAATCGCCTTCCTGTGAGCCTTTCCAGCCATATTGTGAGATAAGCGGTCGATGGCCGGTGGCTTCCGCGACCAGGCAGTTAATCTCAAAGTCCGTCATCTCGCTGTAATTTTTCATTCCCGATCTCCTTCTCATCCGTTGCCGAACAACTATGTGGCGTTGTCACTTTGTACTTCTACGGATGCTAATTCCGTATTAGTAACCAATTTGTTTTCTTGTTGGTGATAATACGGAAATAAAAAAGGCGTCCAAGTGGACGCCTTGTGATTACGCTTCTTCTGTCTCTGCTGGGGACGACTCTTTCGCTCGCCGTTCGTCTATCGCCTGGAGTGCTGCGATGATTTCCGGGAGTGGCTTCTCGCGGTACATCTCGACGATCTGCGATTTGGTGTATTTCTTATCGCCAATTTCCACACGCCCGCTGGCGTTCTTGGGCAGGTATCCTTCCTCCAGCATGTACTCAACCAGCGATTCGATGACGTCCAGCCCGCGAGTCGGGTCGAAGTAGAATTTCCATGAGCATTTGCCAAACGGAGGCGCGACTTTGTTTTTAATGCACTCGGCGCCAACGTCCTGTCCGATCTTCTCTTTGCCATCCTTCATAACGGATGCGCCCAGACGGATGCGCACCGACGCGTAGAACTTCGGAGAGTCGCCACCTGGAGACGTCGTCGGATCGCCAAACATCACGCCAATTTTGGTACGCACCTGGTTCAAGAAGATGATGCACGCGTTGTACTTACGCGCCCAAAGCGCCAGAGTAGGGAAGTTCGCACTCGTCGCGCGCGCCAGCGCCGTGTTGTCGTTCATGTTCAGCTGATCTTTGTCCTTCGCAGTACCTTCTGCCATCTTGTCGAACTTCTCAGCCTTCGAGTTCGGAACCATCGACGCCAGAGAGTCGGCAACGATGCAGATAGGAGCTGTTTCCGGGATAAGCTCTTCGTCGCGCACCAGCTTGAGGATTGTGCCGATCAGCTCTACGGAGTCTTCGAAGGTATCCGGCTGTTTGTAGACCCACTGACCGTCGTCTTCGTCGGCGTTCAGTCCGTTCGCTACCGCCAGACCAACGTCGAAACTGTTTTCGTGGTCAAGGAACACGGCCAGACCATCCTGTTTCTGTGCTGACACCATCGCTGCCGTCGCGAGGAATGTGTTGTGGCTGATAATCCCGTTAGACCAGAAAGAGTGTGTTTCCGGCATCGCTACGTCGAACGTTGGTGCTTCACCTTCCTCAATAGCCACGACTTCGTCGTAGAACAAGTTAGAGTCAATTACCGCTGCCAGTTGTGCAAACAGATGCTCGTTAAAACGATTTTTTCTGCCAATGAAGGAGACATAGATTTCTCGCAGTTTGTCTATTCCGACACGATCGCCGCGGCCAATAACGTGATCTACCAGAACGTAGTCTTTACGAGAGGTCTTGGTGAGTGACTCGTAGAGTGATTTCACTAAGCCGCTGATGTGCGGAACGTAGCCTAAATAAGTGCGGTCAAAACTAATGTCCCGTTTGGTTGCCACTGCTAAACGAGCCGGAGACTCGAACCCAATCGTTGACAGGAAAAGGTCGTAGTTAGAGCCACTGAATGACAGCCGGTAATATATGTTTTTATAACCTGCGACGTGTTTTTCAGAGATAGTTGACGTAATCCCCAGATTCAGGAGCATGAGGCGAATTTGCTGTAGCAGCAGCCCACTCGCGCTCACAACCTCAATGCAGCGACCATCATTGACGTGGCATTCCAGCTCAAAGTAGCCGCGAAGGAATGCAATTTGAGCCTCGCTATTGGCGCGACGCACACTCAACGGAACCTGCTTGCCAGCAGCTTTCTCATACTCCAGACCATATTCTTTAAAAAGCAGCGAACGCACCTCTTTGCTAAACAGCACATGGTCTTCCGAGCCGTTATGTTTTCTCGTAACTGGCATCTTGTTTGATACCAGCGAAATGAGGCGGTAGTACTCATCCTTGATGAATGGATCTGTGTTAGAAAAATGCACAGAATTTTCAGAGGCCACGTATCCGTCAGCAATTAAATAGCCCATCAGTTTTGCGATATTGGCATCCAAGTGCTGATCGCCGAATTGATGTGTGCCAACCATTGAAGGAATCGTGTCGCCTACACTGATTTTTTCAGCATACCGCCAGACGATATTGCCTAAGTCGTCAACCACACGAATTGGGTGACGGAACGTAGCCTCGATGTAACCCCCTGATGCCAGCTTAATGCGCTTGAATTTGCGACGGTTGTTCCATGTCAGGTGTGAGGTCTTCTCTATCACGCCATTTTCATTGATGAGTCCAACGTTATGCTCTACATCGCGAGTAGTGCATGTTGCTTTGTGCCCCTCAATCTCAAACAGTTCTTTCACTGTTACCATTCCACGCTCCGTCAGCAGCATGGTGTCTGCGGTAACACATTTCCCCGCGCTTGGTGGCCCGAAGACTTCAACGATACGTCCACACGGAAAACCACCGTCGTAACGTCCGGAAATGGCTTTGTTTAGTGGAGGGAAACCGGAGTCAATCCAGTGGGAGACCTTCTGGATCTCGTCATTGCTGCCGATTTTCTTTTTCAGCGCCAGTGCCAGTGCGGATTTGCCTTTTGCCATGATTAGGCTCCTTTTGATTCGTTGATTCGCTTCGAAGCAGCGGCTTCGTCAAACTTGATTGCGTCGTGGTTCAGGTGTTTGGCGACGCGAGCGATGATCTTCACGACCTGCTCGCTGACCAGCGCGAACTCGCGCTCAGTTGCAGAAATGCCAGCAGCGCCCAGAATGTTCGGCAGCGCCACCACAGCGTGCTCGCCGTGGCAGAAGACAATCTCTTTAGCCAGCATGGTTGGCGTAGTTGCCCCGCCATTAATGATGGACTTCAGCATCAGCAGTACCTCTCAAATGGCAGAACAAACACTTCCAGATCTTCCAGAAACGACCGGAAATTCAGCTCGTAACACATCTGTTCGAAGGCATTCATGTCGCGTGCGCCTTTAATCGACTCGATTTCGCTGGGTGGGAATTTTGTGTCGATAAGGTTCATCAGCATCATGTTGCGCTTAAAGGCTTCGAGCATCCGGCAGCCCGTCTTCTCGTTGAAGGCGTTCTTTGCCAGCTTGTTGAATGCCGTCTTATAGCGACCCTTATTGATGACAATGGAGCCGTCGTTAATGCCGCGTACCATTGCGGCCACGCTTCCCCACTCATGAAGCAGCTCTTTCGCGCCACCATCACCAATGCCGCCGACGCCTTTGATGTTGTCCGAGTTATCGCCCTGCAACGCTTTCGCTTCCAGAAACGCGCGTGGTGTTGGCAGACCTGTCAGCTCTGCGAACTGTTCGAAGTTCACCTGCTTGTGCTTGGCATCTTCACGCAGGCTTACCCAGCTCACATTCTCGCGAACCAACTGGAGCCAGTCGCCATCGCCCGTCAGCAGGTAGATGTGATCGACGGTCGGCTGCGGAGCCAGGCGAGAGACCAGCATTCCAGCCAGGTCGTCCGCTTCTGCGTCCTTTGCAATGAGTTGGTTAACGCCCAGCGCGGTCATCATTTTCAAGATGTACGGCTTCTGGATGGCAAAGCCTTCTTTCATCTTCTTCATATCCGGGTCGTCATCGCGATTCGCTTTGTACTCCGGGTAGAAGTCGCGACGTTTGTCGCTGAATCCATCCCACAAGATCATTGGGCGGGCATGGAGAATTGAGGCGTAACGACGAACGTTCTTCACGAAGCCAAAAGCCGCCTGAACTTCCATCTCGCCGTTGTGTAATTTGTCGGATTGCTGGTGGTAATAGCCCAGGCTGTTACCGTCCACAAAGAGATAATTCACCGGTACACTCCTTCCAAAAAGTAAGGCGTCCGTAGACGCCTTACTGGTCACGTTATGGGATTACAGAGCGTCCAGTTCAGCCAGCAGGTCGTCGAGACCTTCGTCAGCTGGTGCAGATGCAGCGGCAGCAGATGCTGAAGCACTTGCAGCTGCGGCGGCTTCCGGAGCTTTAACTTCTTCCGGTTTAGTTTCCGGTTTGAACTCAGCTTCAGCGGCACGCAGGATCTCTTCATCAACCAGACTGGTGGACTCTGGAGCCGGAGTGTGTGCTGTAGCGACAGCAGCTGCGCCTTCCGTATGACCAGTGATAGAGCCAAAGCCTGGCAGTTCAGCAGCAGCTGATTTTGCAGCGGAAGAAATGGCCGGAGAGGACATTGTTGCTGCCGGAGCCGCAATACCAATCAGACGACCCATAGTGCGAGCCGTAGACAGCAGACGAGTTTCGTCAGCCTGGTTCGCGTATGCGATCAGATCGTGTTGGGTAGTCCAGAGCTTCTCAGGAATGTCGCCTTTGTAGACTTTACGTTTCGGGGATACGTCGTACTTGGTGTCACGACCGGAACCGGTACGCTTAATCAGGAACGCATAGCCTTCTTCTTTGCTCAGTGGGTTGCCGATATCATCCGCAATATCTTCGGACATCACTTTGCAGATATCGTCGAAGACCGTAGACGGCAGCTCAATCAACTGGCATTTCTCTGCGTCTGCAAAGTCTTCACGCGCAGACAGAACACCGTTGACCAGATAACGCGGTGTAGCACGCATACTGTTAATGCGCTCTTCCATCGCTTTGTTGCCCTTAAAGCGAGCACGACCTTCCATAACCATCTCACACAGCTGGCAAGCGTGGCCGTGGGTGTGCTGTTCGCAGATGTAGGCGGTTGTTACATCTTTGCCTTCCTCATTCTGATGCTTAACGTAGTGCATACCGAAAGTCTGGAAGAACACGCCATTCGGGTCGTCCTTGTTCGGAAAAATGCGCAGATAGTTATTGCCGTCTTTCAGACGGGTCAAATCAACGTTATTGCCACGTTTAGAAGCAATATCGCCACGGGTCTTGTTAAGCAGATCAAGTAATGACTTAGACATATATTTCTCCTTGTTGTGATTGTGGCCATTGGCGCTATGCGCGTTGGGCGTTCGTTTATTCGTGGCTCTTTCGAGCGAGAAGGATGATAGATCAGTACTTACTTACGATCTAGCATAAATTAACGGGAAGAGTGGAAACGTTCGGCGCCCAAACGTTCAATCTCCACGATAGCCATTTTGGACGCCTGGACAATCATGTCGCGGCGGTGAGAGAAGGCGGCCACAGCGTGCTTGTACAGATCTGCAATGTGCCGGGCATCGTCGAGTTTCTGGCGCTTTGCGAGGTATTGCGGGTTGGTTCTCACCTTCGCCTCCAGTACGGATTCATTGAACTTAATGCCGTTCATACTCAGGTTCTTACGCTCATTATCGTAGATTTTCGCCTCAATCGCATCGAGGGAGAGTTTTGCATCCGCGACCTCGCGTTCTGCCCGCGCCAGCTTAGAGCCGTACTCCATCAAAAGACGCGGCTGCTGACGCCAGACTTCCTCCAGATTGTCGCGATCGAACTCAAGATCGGACATGATTTTTTCGTAGATATCGGTGCTCATAGTGTTAATTGCCTGCTTATTTATATGTATCAATTTTATCATAATGGAAACAGGCATTGGAGATTATGACACGATGAAATGGAGGTTATGAGATAGGTAAGCCAGTGAAAAATCAGGCGGTTCTGGTACTCTATGCCCCGTTAAAAGCTGGCCGTAGACAGCGTACGACAATGTGGTGGAGATACGGACGGATTGAGTTTACTCGCCGTTGACAGTTGTCAACATCGAACATATAATATGCCGGAGATAAATTGTATCTGAAGACGCATCCTAATAAGCACATTCAAGCGGCCATTGAATATGCTGTAACTCAAGGCTGGGTTTGGGTTCCACCAGGCGATTCTGCACACTGTTTTTGCAAATTGCGCTGTGGCAATCCAGAAGGTGAACACCGAGATCACCAAATGAGTGTATGGTCAACGCCGAAAAGTGCTGAAAACCATGCCAAGCAAATCATTCGTATGGTTAAACGCTGCGATTGATTTTGCCCGGTAAGGAGTTGCTACAACAACTCCTTACCGAATAAATAAGAGAATACTCTGAATACTAAACGAAGAGGTACTATGGCGCTTTTTAACTTCACTCTGACACTCTCAGGCGTAACGTATGAGACCGAAGGACTGGAAGACGCGCTGTACGAAAGCGGCTGTGACGATGCGCTGATTTGCGCATATGGAAACTCCGTCTATGTTGAGTTCGACCGCGAAGCCGAATCGCTGGATGCTGCTATTGCATCAGCGATTGACAATATCGAATCAGCCGGTATCGGCGCTATTGTTGAATCTGTCGACTCTGCTCTTGTTGGCCTGAGCGACATTGCAGAAATTACAGAAATGTCCCGACAGGCGATTGCAATGTTGAAAGATGGCACTCGCGGTAGCGGCGACTTCCCTTGCCCAGTCCAACGCATTAAAGGCCAATCCCCACTCTGGGATTGGGCTGATGTAGCCGAATGGTTACTAAAGAACGGTCGATTAAAAGAAGACAGCAACTTGGTAAATAACGCTCGTGTGCTGAGTAAATGGAACCTTGCCTTACGTGCAAGCGCTTCAAAAGATTTTCAAGAAGTTGAGTCAATAGCGGCAGCACTAATCGAACGTCGACGTAAAACTATTTCATAGTCCTTACGCGTTTGGTCTTACTGCCCCTCCATTTTATATTAATAACGATGTGCAATTGAGGAATTATGGCCCAAGACTCCAAACGTGGTAGTGAATTGGTTGAGGTTATAAAATCTGATGATGTAACCGATCTGTTCAAGGAATACGGTGAGATAGCTATTGACTCTGCCCTTGAATCGGGAACGCTTGAGTCGATTCCTTTACTCAATACTCTCGTTGGAATTTTCAAGACGGTTAGCTCAGTGCATGATCGTCGGTTTACGGAAAAGTTAATTCGTTTCATCTCTGGCTTCGCCGATCTAGACGATGCTACACGAATAAATATGGCCAATCGGTTGAATGAAAATGACAAATTTGCGGGTAAGGCCGGCGATAGACTGATTGAAATCATTGACCGCATGGAGAGTGAAAATAAGCCAGAAATTGCAGCAGCATTCTTGAAAGCGTTTGCGTTTGAGCACATTGATTTTATTACATTACGTCGCTTAATGGTTGCGCTTGAACGTATCCCTTCCTTTGAGATTGATGAGTTAGATACTTTTTCCAAATACGATGAAAATAACCACCATCAAATATCAGATGAAGCGCTTTTACTCTCATTTGTTAATGCTGGGTTGGGGAAAAACAATGGCGGGTTTGAGGGAGGTATTATTTTGCCGACAGATTTGTGCGCAGTATTCGTTCGGTTCAAAGGCTTCAAACCGGAATAATTTAGATCATATAACCCGCCATTTGGCGGGTTTTTGCTTTATGCGACTTTCTTACCAAAAATGTTGGATAGAGTGACTCTTATCTGGCGCTTCAGCCTGTACTGTCTCACATCGCCAATTTTGTTAACTTCCATAAATTCTTTGGCCACCTTCAGTACCAGCCGATTGCGGAATACTTTGAATGCCTCCAGCTGTTCCTCTGGGTTATCTGATTCGTAGATCTCCAGCAGATACTGGCACGCCTTCGGATCTTGCGTTTTAAGCGCCAGCGCTCTGGCACATTTACGCAGACGACTGACTTTATCGGCGCCATCCAGCCCGGCGAACGCCAGCGCCAGATCTAACGTGACCGGGCAGTCGATGATTTCCCAGAACTGCGACCGCATGGTGGCCGCAACTGCTTTATCCTGAAAATCCGCGGGGATAGCCGCCAGCGCTTGTGCAATCTTCTGTGCCTCGTTCATGGTGTTCTCTTTATTCATTTGCTAATAGTCTCCGCTACCTCTGCCAGAATTGCTTCCAGCTTTTCGCCTTCCTCTGGGCGAAAGTACAAAATGTTCGGGTTAAATCCGTAGAAAACGGTCACATCCAGCTCTGGCAGATACTCTTTGCGTCCAACCAGGTCGGATGGTTTGCTCTTGTTGTTGAAGAGTGACGTCGCCCGGCTGCCACACGTCAGCACATAGGTCGGACGCACCAGATTGATCTCTTCACGCACAAAGTCGATGAACTGGCCGATTTCGTCTTTGGTGTAGTCCTTCTCTTTGTCCTTCACCTTTTTGCACACGCCGGTGACGTAGAGATCGCCCATACGCAGATCGCCTGCAGTAAGCAACTTCGCCTTAAAGTCGTCGTAGCCGTTCTCCATGAAGTAGCCGGTACGCCCATCATTGCCGTTCGCGTTGTCCAGAATGACCATGATTTTCGGCTTAATGCCAATGCTTGGGCGGATCAGGTCGTCTCCCAGACCCATTTCGGCCGCCATGCGAGTCATCAGTACATTCACTTCAGCAGAGCGCTTAGGGTTCATCTCGAACGGTCGAGAGGCTTTTACAGCGTCGATCACCAGATTGCCCATCAACTCTGCCTGGTCGCGCAGCCGTTCCGGATCTGTCGCTGGCAGACTGCCAGGCTCAATCGATGCGAACGCACCTACTTTTTGCAGTGACTCGCGTACCCGGCTGTTACACGCACGCTTCTCGACCGCTTCCTCAAATTGCTCAAGTGACTCGAATTTACCGCCAACTTTCTCACGCGCTCTCATGATGGCCTGGCAACCATTCTCAGAGCAGCCTTTCACAGCAGAGAATGGCGCATACAGAACCTGGCTGCCGTCTTCCAGCGTGCGGATCTCAATTCGGTTAGATGACACGTTAACGTCTGGTGGCAATACGCGAATGCCATAGGTCAGCGCATCCTTAACCAGCCCCTGGTGCTTATCCTCGCCCAGAATGGTGAGAGCAGCAGCGAAGAACTCAGCAGGGTAATGTGTCTTTAACCACATAGACTGATAGCTGATCAGCGAGTAGGCAACGGAGTGTGATTTGTTGAAGGCATATCCACCGAACTTCTCAAAGGCGTCCCATATTTCTTGGGCTTTCTCAGGGCTAAGACCTTCCTGCTCGGAAATAACTTTGGCAATTTTCATGTGTTTTTCCCGTCATTTGCTTCAAACGCTAGCTTTTTTTAAGATATTTGCGATTTGAGTGTTAGAGATGCCGAATTTTTCTCGCAACTTTTCATAGGTTGCGCCAGCCTTGCGCAAGGCGACCACCTCAGCTCTTGCTTCAGCATCCAGTTTTTTGGATGCTCTTGAGACAACGATCGGCCCACCAACTCGTGCCCATTTCTTCCCGGTGACGATATGGTGAATGTAAAGCTCAGTTAAACCATATTCGGCCGCGAGGTCTTTGTTCAGAGCGCCTTCTGACTTTTTAATGCGAATAGCAATGACGACTTCGTTGGTTAGCTTGGCGTTGTAGCGCCTCTCACCAAACTCAACGGTATCGTGTGCAATGGCGTCAGCCATGTTGTCGACTTGAGTGCCATACGCGAGATTGGAGGGCGCATTGTTTGATGGTCTTCCGTCAAGATGACGAATAAGTAAGCCTTCTGGTCGTTCTCCGTGGAATGCAGTTGCTGCCAGATAATGAACTGTGCGGTCGCATTTGACGCCGTTGACGCTTAGTTTCACGCCCAGATGTCCAAAATCATTGATTACGCGAGGTTTGAGGATTTGCCCCTTCTTCACCCATTCGCCCCCATTGGGGGCTGTTCGTATAACATCTAAAGAGCAAATGCGACCTAAACTGGATGCTTCGTAATAACCTTCAAACTCAGGAATGGATTTCCAAATTTCTTCCACCGTCAAACTCCAAAATCAACAATATCAGCGTTATCACCAATCGCTTCGTCATAGGTTCTGCGTTTGCCGTCAGAGCACATCAGCTTGGCCTTTTTGTGGACTTCTACTGTGCTTCCGTTTTCAAGTGACAGTGTCACCCAACCTGCTTGCGCTCGTTCTACAAAATCGCTGCCGATCGCTTTCATCTTATCCATGTTCTTTTTACCGATAGCGGAACGCAGAGCGTCAGCCTCAGCCATAGAGAATCCAGCGAGTACGCGAGAGCTTTTCATGATCTGCTCTTGATAGAGTAAAACGCCGTTGGTTTCTTTAGTTGCTTCCTCAAGACGCGGATGAATTGAATGTGGAGCCATGAAGCCTTTGGCTACGGAGACATAGTCGTCCAACATGCCTGACTGAATCGGGCCAGGTCGAAATAGCGCGGTAGTAGCGACAACGGTTTTAAAGCTCATTGGCTCAATGCCACCGCCCAGATCTTTAAGTAACTTACGCATGGGGCCGGACTCCAGCTGGAATACGCCCTGCGTGTACCCTGCAGCGAACCCATCCAGAACCTTGCGATCGTCCAGTGGGATAGCATCGAGATTGATGTCTTCCCCGGTACTCTCTTTGATGTAGCGTTTCGCGCTATCCAGCAGATCGAGCGTTGCCAGACCGAGAACGTCCAGCTTAATCAGCCCCATCGCCTCGCAGTAACGTTTATCGAACGCAATACAGCGAGCATTGCCACGCAGCTCGACGGGCGTGCGCTCTACCAATGGAACACCAGCGACGATCATCCCCGCAGCGTGACGACCAAAACCACGCATCAGGCTTTGCAGCTTACACGCCGCTTTGAACGCTTCCGGGTTTTTCGTGGCGTATTTGTCCAGGCTGGCCAGTTGCTCGCGCAGCTCTTCCAGCGACAGGCTATCGTCTTCCAGATTCTTGAACTCTTTGGATACCGCCATATCCGCAGCGTCGACACCGTAAATACGCGCAGTGTCACGCAGCGCCGAAGCAGCGCCCAGATAGGTGAAGTTCGGAATACCGGCAACGTAATCTTCGCCATAGCGTTCATTCAGATACTCGATCACCTCATGACGACGTGCCTGGCTGAAGTCCAGATCCGCATCCGGCAAGTCGAGACGTTCAGGGTTAATGAAACGCTCAAACAGAAGACCGTGACGGATAGGATCAACGTTGGTTATGCCTATGCACCACGCCACCAGAGACCCGGCAGAGGAACCACGACCTGGCCCGACAGGAATGCCAGTTTCACGACTGTGATTCATCAGGTCGCGCACCATCAGGAAGTAGCCACAGAAGCCCAGGCGGGTCAGTGTGTCCATTTCGTACTTCAGGCGATCAACATACACACGGTGCTCAGAAGCCGGTGGTGTGTAGCCAAACTCTTTGGTAGTAAGACGCTTGCGCAGCCCCGCGACAGCCAGCTTCATCAGCGTTGCAGGTTCGTCGTCTGCCATCTTGGGCAGTGCTGGTGGCAATTCATGCCAGCGCCATGTGCAGGCTTCAATAATGGTGTCCTGCGTTGTTGAGGCCATTGCAGCTGTTACCGGCACATCCATTCGAATGGAGAAGGCTTTCAGCGCTTCAAGGAGATGGCGGCGACCATTAACGGCATTATCTCGCTGGTGGGGAATACGCAGACGATGCGGCTGGTCGATTTTGATGTTGTTCGTAACCATGTGCGCAATGTCTTTAATGTCAGCGTCGTCGACCGCTTCGTAATAAGCGGGATAGAACGCCACTGGCTCTATTTTCAGTGCGCTCGCTACTTTCATCGCCCGGACGTTAATCTGGTCGTAGAATGGGGTAGGGTGCGGATAAACCACGCTGTAGAAGTTATCGCGTCCTCCAGCTGTCACCAGCGTCCCGATAATCTTTGTGAAGTCCCGGCGCTGGAATACACTGCCAATGTCGGACGTCAGCAGGATGATGTTGCCTTTGGCATATGCGGTCGCCAGCTGGTCAAGTGCCAGACGAGGGACAAAGTAGAATTGCTCGCGCTTGTTGGCTAAGGTCATCAGTTCGCACACGTCGCGATAACCTTGCTCATTCTTTATCAGTGCCGTAAAGCAGTAGCTGCGATCACGTACCAATGATTCCATACATCCCCCTGACTCTTTCGCCAGGCGGGCGCGGTGCTCGTATGTCGGATCGTCGACCACATTCAGCTTAACACCACAAATAACCGCCATGTCGTCGCCAGCGGCACGCTGCAGGGGGATCACACTGGCAATGTTCATGCTGTCAGCGGAAATGACAGCGGTGTAGCCAGCTTCTCTCGCGATTTTCACCGCGTTTTCTGCTTTTAGAGCCGACTCTCCCAGGGAGAAGTCAGTTCTGACCATCAGAGCCTTCATGTGTTTTTACCTTTCTGGTTTTCTTGATTTTGTCATTGGGGAAGCCAACGAACTTCCCATACATCGAAATCGCAACCTCTTTGGCTGACTGGTGGCACTCGGGCCTATCCGGACACGCCAGACAAGCCCGGCCAGTTTCAGACGCTGCGATAAGAGAGCCGAAACATCCTTTACGCACGATTAACCGAAGATCTTCTGAACCACTTCACGCGCTGCCTGTGCAGACGTGGATGGAAGTTTATTGATAAACGACTTTTCGATGCCGGCAGAGAAATCACCGCGCATCATTCCGATTTTTGCGGACAGCAGCAGCTCGCGAGGGCCGATTGGCTGGCTGATCAGATGCTGTTCATAACCTTCACGGACAAGGTTCGCGAATTTCACCATCTTCTCGGCGTATTCGCGGATGACGCCAGCCTCAGCCAGCATGTTGACTTCAGCCTTAGTGCTCATGTACTTCACGTTCGAAACAATGCCGAAGCGCGAGAAGTTCGCCGCGTTCTGGATGTTCGTTCCTTGATAGAGACCCGTTTCGTCGCCAGAGCCGTTAGTGTTGCCAGTGCCAATGAAGGCAAAGCGTTTATGCGGAGTGATACGGCGCCAGTCCGGAGTTGCCTCTTTGATGATCAGCGGTTCTCCTTCAAGAACTGGCTGGTACACACCCAGAATCTGCGGGAACGCGAAGTCATATTCATCAGCGAGGTACACCCAGCCATTTTTCATCGCCAGCGCCAGCAAACCAGGCTCGAAGTAGGTGGAACCATCGCGAGCGAGGATCTGGCCTGTAACGTGTGCCTCTTCCATAGACGCCGTATGCTGGGCGCGGATCAGTGGTCGATTCAGCAGGGCGCATAGCTGCGTAGGAAGAGAAGATTTACCGGTTCCTGCATGACCCCAGAGATAGCCTGGGATTCCGATTTCCAGCATCATGAAGATGTCTTTAATCAGGTCGAAGTCGCCATACACATAGTTCTTCTTCGCTTCCGGTACGAACTCCGGATATGGCGTGTTGACGTTGACTGTCACCTGTAGTGGTTTTCCGCGTGGCGTTCCCAGCTCTTTGATCGTTACGCCAAGCAGCTCGTGCGCGGCCACCAGTTCGGTCTTGTATTCGACCGTTCCTGCGTAGCCCGGATGTGCGCTAATCTCCGCTACTTTTCCTTCGCCTGAATGCTTTTCGGCACGCTTCTCATTGAGTTTGGCCAGTGCCGTGCGAGAGATCGTTGGTTCATCCGGAAACGCAGAGGTGTACATTTTCACCACCTCGTCCACGTCCAGACCTTTCGCGGACTCAGGAATGTTCTCGCAGCGGCCCATAGAGATATGGGATTTCAGGTAATGAAAGGATTTGCCACACCACTTGCAGACGATGGCTTCCGGCAAATGTTCTTCTTGCTGTAGTGCAGTAGCGGTCATGTGTTTTTCCTTACTGTTTGTCGTTCGTGGGGTATATCTTATATAAATATATTAGGCTGTATAGTAAGTGATTACTTATTTTTACGGGTAAAGCAATTACCCAAGAATGATACGAGATAGCTCTGTGACGACTGACGGCCCTAACTCTTCTACGCTGTTTACCAGTGCGTAATTTTTGTAGTAACGCCGTGGTGCGTCGGTCAGAACGCCGATAGCCATCAAATCGATGTCACTCAACGTCTCAATTTCTTTGGTGACGGTTCGTAAATGCTGATGGAACCCATCGCCTGCAGCACATGGCGCCCCGTCGCTCATAACCAGCATGATCTTCTTGTCCTCCATTCGCCCTGCAAACAGAGTCGCCAGCTGCGCGACGCTCTCACCATCGACGTTATTGAGCAGGGGGAACGTCTCACACACGCAGCCCATGCGGGCGCGGATCTCTGGAGAGTTAGCTTTCTCATTCCAGTTTTTGATAATGGGCAGCATTAGCGCCTCGAAGCGAGTAAACCCGCGCTTCGACATGGTTTCATAATCTGGGCTACCAAACGTGGTAAAGCCGGTGATGATGTTAGGCACATTGATACGATCCAGAGCATCCGCAATGGTGTAGGCGCTTGCGAGTGCCAACTGAATCTTCCTGCCGCCCATTGAGCCGGACAAGTCGATCACTTGCTGGACGCACGCGTTCACCGCTCTGTGGTCTTCTTTTTTGCGGAACACGCGGTCGTCGTTCATTGCCAGACGATACAGGTTCGCGCCATGTATCCGCCCACGTCTCTGGCCTGGGATAAACTGAACTCGGTTGCGGCTGGCGATAGCTCGCTCCAGGTCTTTGGCCAGAGTCGAAGAAACGCCTGCTGACAGATGTTTTTCGATTTTCAGTTCAAAGAGCTTTCTGCCTTCCGGAACCATGCGGTAGCGATCGACAGGTGAGTGCATTGGGATTGCGCCGAACGTCTTTCTGGTGCGCTTTACATGCTCTTCAGCCTCATCAATCAACCCGATAAAGTCGTATGAACGATCGTATGGGCGATACTCAGAAAGTGAGGTGCTCATAAGCTCTTTGCTGATGGTGGCCGACAGTGCGTCTTCGGTCATTTCGCCTGTTCCGTCTTCCATCTCGTCGAGCGCCTTGAGTGCGTCCTCCAGAGTCATTTCATCCGGAGCAGGAACAAAGCCTGATTCACTGTCTTCAGGCGCTTCCGCGGCATCCTCATTTTCTTTACCTTCGCCGTCTGTGTGATCGGCGGCGTCATCTTCCTCTTCGCCTTCTCCTTCGGACTCCCCATGACCGGCATCGGAGTCTTCGCCGTCATCACTATCACCATCGCCATCGCCAGCGGCGCCAGAGCCATAACCATCGGAGTCATCGGCGTCATCGCGAATGCCATCACCAGGCGTTGGAGAGCCAGTGTCATCACTACCACCTTCGTCATCAGAATCACCTGATTCCATGCCGGCATCATCGGATTCTGGGGTGTCTCCTGATTCCTCTTCGCCTGCTTCTGTATATTTACTTTCTATATCACTAATTTCTTTATCTTCTGTAGGTAAGTCCTTATCTACTGATTCGGGCAAATCAGAATCCCCAGACTCTTCCTCTTCTGAGGCATCATCTTCTTGCTCTTCCTTGTCGTCGTCTTCGCCTTTGGTACGCTTTGGTGCTGATTCACTATGAGTCGGTTCATCACCGGCTTCTGGGGTTTCCTCTGACTCATCCTCACTCTTCGACGGCTTCCTAGCAGACGATTTAAGCTCTGGTAATTTGCCCTCTGGCTTGTCTTTCATATCCTGCATGATTTGGGCGATAGCAGCTGCGACCTTCACACAGTCTTCTGTGTTCGACATATTGCGAACGGCCACGTCGATACCATGCTCTTTGAGCAAGGCTATAGGCTTCTCGATGAGGTGCCAGTGTTCTTCCATAAAGTCGATGAAAGGGCTTTGGCCATCCCAGGCGCGGACGACAGGGCAAAGGAAGAATTTCAGGAACAATTCACGCTGGTTGCCGTGGCAGATTGAAACCGCCTCTGACACTTTGCCCTTGAAGTATTTGTCGATCACCAGGTTCTGTGTGGCCAGTAAATTGCGACGGGTTCCGTTGAATACCTGTCCCATTCTGCGTTCAATAAAAACGTCTTCCAGCGCGTTCCAAAGCCCGGTAGACGGAGCCTTTCCTCTCTCGCGCATCTTCATTGCGACTTTCGGATCAGTAAAGAGGATATGGGCTACCTCATGGTCGAGAAAACCACGTACTGCGTTCATGAGGGTTGGTGACGCGTCGTCCGGTATAGATGGGATGTTTACCAGCACTGGTTCGCCGCGCCGGTTGTAGCGGACATATGCTTCATTGCCTCGCTCTGCAACAGGTATCTGTTTGCCTGATAGCATCGCTACAACTCGTTTTACGCAGTCGCGGAAGTCCTGTACCTCTTTCAGCACAGCTCTGGTCATGGCTTTGGACATGAGAATTTCCTTGTTATTAAAACAATTTGTTTTCTGATGTGCGTAATTTATCACTGTACGAACAGGCGACTAAGCTG
Organism: Enterobacter sp. JH25; assembly: GCF_021725435.1. Taxonomy (NCBI): domain Bacteria; kingdom Pseudomonadati; phylum Pseudomonadota; class Gammaproteobacteria; order Enterobacterales; family Enterobacteriaceae; genus Enterobacter; species Enterobacter sp. JH25. The sequence goes on from NZ_CP091322.1 coordinate 19,419, forward strand.
TTCGTACAGGCTTCTATCGGCAGGAATGTGTGTTAAATGGTTCTCACGGCAAGGGAGCCGCAACCAGTATTGATGAGTGTGAAATGTTTATTTTTTAGTTCAAAAGTGAAAACCGTCGTATCAACCATCTCCACGGGAAGCTCTTCAGATTCTAGTTCTGTCAGGATCGTCGCAACGCCATCCAGCCCAATCGCATATGCGTGTCCAACCTCAAGGGCGGTCAATTTAGAAGTTATATTTTTCATTTCATATCATCCAACTGAACACATTTGAAAGTTCGGCAATACTACTACCTATTGTATCAATATGGAATGCACCTATATCAGATACGTCTTACTTTTCTCTGTAAGCGAATAGTGACAAATCGCCTAAAAACCATAGTATAATGGCGGTATGCTGGGGTTTTGTGCCTATCGAAATTAAATAGATAAGTCTTTACAACCCTGGCCTTTGCTGTAATATCAGTAAGCACTTACCAGAGATAAACAAAACACGCAAGGTTCACTACATGGCTACCAACGAAACAGAGATCAAACAAGGTCGCTACGCAGCTTACATTGACTCGTTAATCACAATCTCGCCTAAAAGTCAGGCTACCATTGCCAAAGAGGTTGGGTACAAGAACGCCAACAATCTCTCTCTCATCAAAAGCGGCAAAATCCCACTTCCAGTAGATAAGGTTCGAGCATTAGCCGAAGCGCTGGATGCAGATCCGGTTCGACTGATGCTGATGGTTCTGGAAGAACGTCATCCTGAGCTGCTTGAGTTTTTTCGCGAAGAGGGCACTGCACCGCTCTCCGCTGATGAAAAACTCGTTCTAGAAGCGTTCCGTAACCGTTTTGACGGTCAACAGGGAGCGTCAGAAAAGGTGGTAGAGGCCATCAAGTCACTGTGAGAAATTTACACGAATAAGCTCGGTGGCTAGACGATCTCCCTTGAATTTGTGGTCTATCTCGTCTAAGTCTGTTTGATTCACGATAGATGCGATGTACGTTGAGAAGTTATTCAAGGCGTCTCGCATCTCATCCATATAATCGTGGCGATCATAGACGCGATCTATCCCTTCAAGACTGTGGTTCATAATCTTACGGGCCACCTCCTGATTAATCCCCAGAGCAGGGAAATAACTACGCGCTGTACGTCTCAGATCGCGTGGGGTGAATGACTCAACCTCCATCAACTCAGGTCGTTCCAGTATCCTTCTCAGTGCCTGGGCAATGGCCACCTTAGACATTGGCGTATCCACGCCCTTCTTCTTATTCGAAGGAACGAGCCACTGGCTGCCTTTCCCGTACTCAAACAACCCTTCTACGCATTGGCGCATCAATGGGCTTAACGGCAGCGCGTGCTGTCTGGCCGATTTGTTTCGCGTACCTTGATTCCATACATCACGTTGAAGGTTGAACTCATCCTTTCTGGCCCGGAGCACTTCATCGGGTCGTCTGGCGGCGACAAGACAGAGCCTGGCCGCCCACTTTGTGCCTTCGCACACATTGAAGTAATCCCAGACGTTCCAGAATACCCAGACCTCGGCGTCCGTCAGCTTACGTTCGCGCGGCACTGGCTTTGCGCCACCGGCAACTCTATTGAGCGACATATCATTCAACGGTGATGTATCAATCAGCCCCTGAAAAGCGCACCAGCTCAGGAACTGTTTCATTAGGGAGAATACGCGTCTGCCCTGGACGATCTTGCCTTCCAGTATCAGTGGGTTCACCAGTTGGTTGACCAAGACCCTACTTATATCACTTACCTTTACTTCAGAGATATGCGGCATTATATGTATCAAAACACAATGAACGGCTATTTCAGGTCGACGTCTCGTTATCAGTAAAGATAAGCGAGTGAATAATATGAAGGCGGAAGAAAACGACATGTCTCCGTCGAAATTGGCGGTCGACACTGCCGACAAACCGGAAGCGCGTTCGAGGTACTCGATGGCTTCCCGAGAGGTGTTTTCTGCTGCGCGTGCTTTATCAAAGGTGTTTTTCATCGTCCACTCACTGAGTGAAACCTTTTACTGTATGTATGAACAGTATATTAGGCTTAAGTTTTTGTATGATCAACCATAAAATAGCCTGTTTTGTACAATGATTCCATACTTAATAGGTATGGAATCATTGAGAGTCGATTTTTTTAAATCTGAGAAACAAGCAAGATGATTTTAGCGGTTGTGAAAATCTTCAGCACAGGCTGAAAAGTGGGAGATTAACTGTGTGTTGGCGGCGCTCATGAGATCGTGTGCTGGGGTAACAACTGCAAGAATGGAGTATCTGTCCGGATTCCACAAATGCTGTGCATAAACTAAATAAGTATTACTCTTCTTCTGCCGATCTGGAGTGCGAGGTGGCCAGGGCTGTTCGTCGGGTAGCTTGATGTGGATGCGAGCGAGTTGAGCGTCTACGGCATAAGGTGGAAAAGTGAAGACGGCGTCACTGCCGAAGGTATCCGTTGTGGCGTTGTGCTCCTTGCAGTAAATAAATTCCTCTATGAGCTGCTGTTCCAATCCAGGGAACTTTTTGAAAGTGGGGTCTAAAAATGCGGCGCGTGTATCGGGGTTGATCTCGACAATCAGAGCCATTTGGTCGAAGCCTCTGTGCCACTGGCTGCCAGAACAGCAAGAGCCGCATGGCTAATTTCTGATTCGCGAAGAGGGCTAACTGTCAGGATCTGATTAACCAGATTATCGAGATTTTTGGCCCCGTGACGCATCTCAGCGACAGCCCTGCATAGCTTGTATTCAGTGGAGTTTTTGTCGTAAGACCGGATGATCGACATCTCTGGTAATGCCTGGAATAAGAACTCGGCAATTGCCAGGGAGCCAATTACATCAGCACGTAAGCCTTCTGCGGCAAACTTTGCCTGCTCAAAATCATGTTCTGCCAACGCATCCAGTCTGGCGTAAATTTCACGGCCATCAGCGGTAACTTCCTGGATTTTACCCACACTTTCGCGCAGTTCTGCGAGGGATGGTGCGCTCGCCCCTGAAGTAATAGCGCTGCGTTCATGGGTGTGATCTTTGGCATAAGAACCGTGTGACAGGCTGCTTAGTGCCAGTGCCACAACCATTGCGATTTTGGTGATTGAGTCTTTCATGATTTATCTGCCTGCTTTTTGCTGGCTCGTAACTAAGTGTACGCGTTCCCTGAAACTGCGACAAACAGAAACGGCCCCAAAAGGAGCCGTATTGTATTACAGGGTGCTCGCAAAAGCAGCAAATTCCGTATAACCCCCGATAGGTTCGCCATTTACGAACACCTGCGGTATGGTCTCCACCGGCTTGCCAACCAGGTCGCTCAACTTCTCTTTGTCGATCCCGGCAGACACAATATCGATGTATTCATAATCGCCAAAGCCGTGGCCGTGCAGCTGCTTCGCCAGCTCGACCGCACGTTTGCAGTATGAGCAATTATCCCGTCCGTAGATAACGACCTTCATCACTTCACCTCGTGCAGCTGCTGCTTGAGAAGATAGCCTTCCAGGGGCCAGATTTTGGCAATCGCGTTCTGGCGTGCAATTTTACGTCCGATCTCCGGATCAAAGTTCTCCGGGCTGGCGCACGCAGACTCGCCGGTTACGGTGTAGCCGTTCTCCAGCACAAGAACGCAGAATGTCAGCAGTTCGAGTGATTGCGGGGCCGGTTCAGGCTCTTCCTGCTTCAGCCACAACGGTGAGCTGCGATATCCGTCCGCGCCGGTAAAGTAAAATTCGCCTGAGATAACAGCTTCAATGCGTTCCGGGGTAACACGCGCGGCCGTTTTGCCTTTGGCCACAATCTCTTTTTCGATATCCATATCGGTCATTTTGGTTTCCTTACGTTAAAAACGAGCGATTCGGGCACGAAGAATTAGCTCATAGGCTTTCATCGCGTCCAGCTGCTTAATGAGCATGTTGCGGTCGACTTGAGGGAGACGACTAAAAATCTCGGTGGCTGTGAAGCACTCCAGCTTGAAAATACGGCGCGACAGATCTTCCTGTTCCTCTATCACACGCTGCTGGTGAGGCAGATATTCTTTGGTCACGCTTATCTCCTTATTGGTAGGCTTCAAGCGCAATTTTGCATAACTCAGACCGTACACAGTCCTCGCTCTCGAACTCGATCCGTCCAACATATTCAGACGGCTTAAAGCGCTCCATAGCGTCTTCCAGCCCGGATTTGACGCTGCCAGGAAGATCGCATTGGGTGATGTCCCCGTTAACGATAACCGTGACGTTTTCTCCCATACGAGTCAGGAACATTTTCATTTGTGACGCTGTCACGTTTTGAGCTTCATCCAGAATTACCACAGCGTTTTCGAAAGTGCGCCCACGCATGTAAGCGAAGGGGGCAATCTCCACTTTGGCCACCTCTGGCTTTAAGCAGTATTCGAGAAACGAGCCACCCAGACGCTTCTGTAGCACGTCATAGACGGGCCGGAAGAACGGAGCGAACTTCTCGCTCATGTCGCCCGGAAGGAAGCCCAGATCTTCGTCTGCTTGCAATACCGGACGAGTCACGATGATCTTGTCCACTTCCTTATTAAGTAGACGCTGCGCTGCAACGGCCGCGGCCAGGTACGTTTTACCGCAGCCAGCTTCGCCAGTGGCGAACGTTAGCGTTTTGGTATCGAGGGAGATGAGATAGTGGGCCTGGGCCTCGTTTCGCGCTTCGAGAGGAGAGTTGTCGCGCTTCGGTTTCGGAGGCAGAGCAGGGGCGGCAGCCAGCTCGTCAACGATGATTGTGTCAATTTCGTAGCCGTGGATGCGTGGCTTTGACTTCAGTGCCTGACGAGCTGCGCGACGCGCCTGTTTACGTTTGTTTCCCATATTGGGGTCGTCTCAGAAAACGGAATCTATGGTCACTCCCGTTTTTGCAACACCGATTTTGACGACAAGTTGGCTTGCTTGAATCTATCCGGCGTCTGAATGGGATTTTATTCCCGCGCCTTGATGAGTTCCGCGCCTGATGAACCTCCAGAAAATATACGGCTTCAATGAGCCTTTCCGTTTTACAGGTTCCTCAACAGGCCGGTGGGCCGTTAGTATCATCAATATCAGTATTCGCAAAACCAGATCAGTAATTCTTTAAACCGGTGTATTTCTGCCGTTATGCTACATAAGTTTGCTGTCGTGCCGTTAGGGCCCAGGCTATTCTGGCCAGCTTGTTTGCCAGAGCACAAGTGACGACAAAGTTGCTTTTCCGGCACAGTAAATCCCTGACCCAATCGGCCAATTTGCCAGACTGGTGTTCCAGTTTTTGTATGAATACCCTGGCACATTGAACCAACAAAGTTCGGATCTTTTTATTACCTCGCTTACTAATTCCCAGCAATGTCGTCCTACCTCCCGTGCTGTACTGCCGAGGTACAAGCCCTGTTGCCGCCGCAAAGTCACGGCTGCTGGCGTACTGCTTCCCGTCGCCAATCTCAGTTGAAATAGTACTCGCTGTCAGTGTTCCGACGCAGGGAATGCTCAGCAAGCGCTGTCCAACCTCATCTTCGTCCAACTTTCGTTTCAACTGGGATTCCAAATCTTTAATCTGCTCAACAAGATAGTGATAATGCTGTTGTAATTTCAGCAATAACTGGCTGAGGTAAAGAGGCAAACTATTATCCTCAAGAATGGTACTCAGTCGGCTAATAACGGCAGCTCCTCGGGGAACGCTAATGCCAAATTCCAGCAGAAAAGCATGCATTTGATTGGTTGTTTTTACCTTATCCTGAACCAGGGATTCACGGACACGATGCAGAGCCCGCATTGCCTGCTGAGATTCCGTTCTGGGCTGCACAAAACGCATAGACGGACGCGATGCAGCTTCACAAATAGCTTCGGCGTCGACAAAGTCGTTTTTATTGCTTTTAACGAACGGGCGGACAAATTGTGGTGATATCAGCTTTGGGGAATGCCCCAACTCTTCCAACTTGCGTGCCATAAAGTGAGAACCGCCACAGGCTTCCATTGCGATGGTTGTAGCGGGGCATGTCGCCAAAAATTCGATCAACTTTGGCCGGGTAAATTTTTTACGGTAAACAGCCTTCCCGCGACGATCCTGGCAATGAATATGGAAAGAGTTTTTACCCAGATCGATACCAATGAGCGCAATGTTTTCCATGATAGTTCTCCGAATGAAAGCCTGTCCTCAGCATAGTACCGGGAAGGAGGGAGTGACCATCTCATTAAATAAAGCACGCTAAGCCGGTTGCAGCGGCCGTAGCGGCCTGAACTTGCCCGCGCCGATCTTGGCGCTGCTGCGCCAGAGGTAATCGCCGGTCAGGTTGATGTGCTCCCAGCCGAGCGGCGACAGGTACTGCAACAGGCCGTCATCGACGGCTTGACCGTGGCCACGCAAGGCGTTCGCGGCCCGCTCCAGATAGACCGTGTTCCATAGCACGATGGCCGCCGTCACCAGGTTGAGGCCGCTGGCCCGGTAGCGCTGCTGCTCGAAGCTGCGGTCGCGGATTTCCCCCAGGCGGTTGAAGAACACGGCGCGGGTAATCGCTTCGGCGCTCGCCCGCTCGACGGCGTTGAGGGCGGGCACAATGACCGACTGCCGCCGCAGGTGCTCGATCAAGGCTCTGGCCAGCACGATGCCCTTGTCGGTTTGCATGGCCAGCTCGGTCAGCAACTGGACAGCCTGCCGGTAGTGGCCAATCGTGAACGGCTGGAAGCCGAACACCGTTTGCAGCTCGACCAGGTGCTCGCGTCGGGTCTGCTCACGCTGCCCGTACTCGTCCCAGCTTTCGATGCCGACCTTGAGCTGGTTGGCGACCAGTCTCAGCAATGGCGGGAACGGTGGCTCATCAGCGCCAAGGATGACGCCGGGAAAGCGCAGGTAGCAGAGCTGCACCGCGAAGCCCAGCCGATTGGCCGGGCCGCGCCGCTGCCGGATGATGGAGAGGTCGCTTTCGCTGAACGTGTAGTGACGGATCAACTCATCCTTGGTGTCCGGCAACGCCAGCAGGCTTTCGCGCTCGGCGGCGGAGAGGATCGAACGGCGGGGCATGCGGTTTCCTTCTTCTTGAAAACGTAGGTTTGTGACAAGCCCGCCAAGGCAACCGGCGCGTGTCATTTTCAGAAGACGACTGCACCAGTTGATTGGGCGTAATGGCTGTTGTGCAGCCAGCTCCTGACAGTTCAATATCAGAAGTGATCTGCACCAATCTCGACTATGCTCAATACTCGTGTGCACCAAAGCGAGGTGAGCATGGCGACGGAGGCTCTGTTGCAAAGATTGGCGGCAGTCAGAGGTAGGCTGTCGCTCTGCGCCGATCAGGCGGCTGCTGCGAAATGGTGGTTGAGCATGCCCATGGCCTCCGTCAGCGCCGAGGGCCCAATGCCAAAAGCTCTCTCCACAAGGCGCACCTCGCCCCTGATGCCGGGCTGCAGGCACCAGGGGCGAGCCTGTCCTTTGCGCAGGGCTCGCATGACTTCGAATCCCTTGATCGTGGCATAGGCCGTGGGGATCGATTTGAAACCGCGCACCGGCTTGATCAGTATCTTGAGCTTTCCGTGATCGGCCTCGATCACGTTATTGAGATACTTCACCTGCCGGTGGGCCGTCTCCCGGTCCAGCTTTCCTTCGCGCTTCAATTCGGTGATCGCTGCACCATAGCTCGGCGCTTTGTCGGTATTGAGCGTGGCAGGCTTTTCCCAGTGCTTCAGGCCTCGCAGGGCCTTGCCCAGGAACCGCTTCGCTGCCTTGGCGCTGCGGGTCGGCGACAGGTAGAAATCGATCGTGTCGCCCCGCTTGTCGACTGCCCGGTACAGGTAGGTCCACTTGCCCCGCACCTTGACGTAGGTTTCATCCAGGCGCCAGCTCGGATCAAAGCCACGCCGCCAGAACCAGCGCAGCCGCTTCTCCATCTCCGGGGCGTAGCACTGGACCCAGCGATAGATCGTCGTATGGTCGACCGAAATGCCGCGTTCCGCCAGCATTTCCTCAAGGTCGCGATAGCTGATCGGATAGCGACAATACCAGCGCACCGCCCACAGGATCACATCACCCTGGAAATGGCGCCACTTGAAATCCGTCATCGTTCCGTCCGTCCAATCTCCGCCAAGCATGCTCAAGCTTCACGATTTTTGCAACAGAGCCCACACGAGTATTGAGCATAGTCGAGATTGGTGCAGATCACTTCTGATATTGAACTGTCAGGAGCTGGCTGCACAACAGCCATTACGCCCAATCAACTGGTGCAGTCGTCTTCTGAAAATGACATTTGGTATCTCTCATAAACGGATGTTTTTGAGAGAACTATCTTCGGCCTTCACACGCACGAAAGGCGGCGAAGCTCCGCCGTTAATCCGTCCGCCGGAGATCTCGCCCAGGCAGGCTGAAGGCCGAGCAAGCCTGACAGGCCCGAAAAGCCCGGCACGGGCGTCGGCGGCGATGACGGCGGCGGCATTATCCAGGGTTGATGATGGAAGTGGAGGATATCGACAACCTCTCGCGCAACCAAGACATCGCGGTCGGACTGCAAGTGATCTTGAAGCCACGGGCCCGTCCCACCCCGACATGGACCTCGATGCCCGAACGGACGTTAGATTTCGAGTTCTAGGCGTTCTGCGATGAAGGTTGGATCCCAGCCGGGATTGAAAGTGTCGACGTGGGTGAATCCGAGCCGCTCGTATAGGCCACGCAGGTTCGGGTGGCAGTCGAGCCGCAGCTTGGCGCACCCCTGCGTTCGCGCGGCATGGCGGCAAGCCTCGATCAGCGCGGAGCTGACACCCCGGCCCGCATGTGTCCGTCGCACCGCGAGCTTGTGCAGATATGCGGCCTCCCCCTTGAGGGCGTCGGGCCAGAACTCGGGATCCTCGGCCGACAAGGTGCAACAGCCGACGATGCCGTCGCTGCAACTCGCGACTAGGAGCTCGGATCTCAGGACGAAGGTCTCCGCGAATGTCCGGTCGATCCGCGCGACGTCCCAGGCGGGCGTTCCCTTGGCGGACATCCACGCCGCAGCGTCGTGCATCAGCCGCACAACCTCGTCGATATCACCCGAGCAGGCGACCCGAACGTTCGGAGGCTCCTCGCTGTCCATTCGCTCCCCTGGCGCGGTATGAACCGCCGCCTCATAGTGCAGTTTGATCCTGACGAGCCCAGCATGTCTGCGCCCACCTTCGCGGAACCTGACCAGGGTCCGCTAGCGGGCGGCCGGAAGGTGAATGCTAGGCATGATCTAACCCTCGGTCTCTGGCGTCGCGACTGCGAAATTTCGCGAGGGTTTCCGAGAAGGTGATTGCGCTTCGCAGATCTCCAGGCGCGTGGGTGCGGACGTAGTCAGCGCCATTGCCGATCGCGTGAAGTTCCGCCGCAAGGCTCGCTGGACCCAGATCCTTTACAGGAAGGCCAACGGTGGCGCCCAAGAAGGATTTCCGCGACACCGAGACCAATAGCGGAAGCCCCAACGCCGACTTCAGCTTTTGAAGGTTCGACAGCACGTGCAGCGATGTTTCCGGTGCGGGGCTCAAGAAAAATCCCATCCCCGGATCGAGGATGAGCCGGTCGGCAGCGACCCCGCTCCGTCGCAAGGCGGAAACCCGCGCCTCGAAGAACCGCACAATCTCGTCGAGCGCGTCTTCGGGTCGAAGGTGACCGGTGCGGGTGGCGATGCCATCCCGCTGCGCTGAGTGCATAACCACCAGCCTGCAGTCCGCCTCAGCAATATCGGGATAGAGCGCAGGGTCAGGAAATCCTTGGATATCGTTCAGGTAGCCCACGCCGCGCTTGAGCGCATAGCGCTGGGTTTCCGGTTGGAAGCTGTCGATTGAAACACGGTGCATCTGATCGGACAGGGCGTCTAAGAGCGGCGCAATACGTCTGATCTCATCGGCCGGCGATACAGGCCTCGCGTCCGGATGGCTGGCGGCCGGTCCGACATCCACGACGTCTGATCCGACTCGCAGCATTTCGATCGCCGCGGTGACAGCGCCGGCGGGGTCTAGCCGCCGGCTCTCATCGAAGAAGGAGTCCTCGGTGAGATTCAGAATGCCGAACACCGTCACCATGGCGTCGGCCTCCGCAGCGACTTCCACGATGGGGATCGGGCGAGCAAAAAGGCAGCAATTATGAGCCCCATACCTACAAAGCCCCACGCATCAAGCTTTTGCCCATGAAGCAACCAGGCAATGGCTGTAATTATGACGACGCCGAGTCCCGACCAGACTGCATAAGCAACACCGACAGGGATGGATTTCAGAACCAGAGAAAGAAAATAAAATGCGATGCCATAACCGATTATGACAACGGCGGAAGGGGCAAGCTTAGTAAAGCCCTCGCTAGATTTTAATGCGGATGTTGCGATTACTTCGCCAACTATTGCGATAACAAGAAAAAGCCAGCCTTTCATGATATATCTCCCAATTTGTGTAGGGCTTATTATGCACGCTTAAAAATAATAAAAGCAGACTTGACCTGATAGTTTGGCTGTGAGCAATTATGTGCTTAGTGCATCTAACGCCTGGCACAGCTGCCGACAAAATTGGCGCTTGTTTTGCCGGCTTTTTGGCAAAACAAGTGACACTTTTGGCGGTCAGTTGCTGCCACTTGTTAACCCTTTTGCCAGATTTGGTAACTATAATTTATGTTAGACACGAAGTCTTGGCTAAAAACTGGCCTAAAACTACTGGGGATTTCTGGAAAATAGACATCACCTTCTGGCTCAATGTCGATTGTTGAAATATGTAAAGTATCAACTTTATCGATCAGGCTTTTGTATATTTCACCACCACCAGACACAATCACATGATCCGTTATCGTCTTCAGATGATTTAGCGCTTCATCGATAGATGGAAATACCAATACATTCTCATCACTGGAAGTGAAGCTTGAACGAGTTACAACGGCATATTTTCGGTTGGGTAAAGCCCCCATTGACTCGAAAGTCTTTCGGCCTACCAAAAGCCACTGATTATAGGTAATCGCTTTGAAGAGTAATTGTTCCCCTTTGGCACTCCATGGAATATCTGGGCCATTTCCGATAACTCCATTCTTCGAAATTGCTGCCATTAGTGATAGTTTCACGATACTTCCTTAGGGGTTAACTTTGTTTTAGGGCGACTGCCCTGCTGCGTAACATCGTTGCTGCTCCATAACATCAAACATCGACCCACGGCGTAACGCGCTTGCTGCTTGGATGCCCGAGGCATAGACTGTACAAAAAAACAGTCATAACAAGCCATGAAAACCGCCACTGCGCCGTTACCACCGCTGCGTTCGGTCAAGGTTCTGGACCAGTTGCGTGAGCGCATACGCTACTTGCATTACAGTTTACGAACCGAACAGGCTTATGTCCACTGGGTTCGTGCCTTCATCCGTTTCCACGGTGTGCGTCACCCGGCAACCTTGGGCAGCAGCGAAGTCGAGGCATTTCTGTCCTGGCTGGCGAACGAGCGCAAGGTTTCGGTCTCCACGCATCGTCAGGCATTGGCGGCCTTGCTGTTCTTCTACGGCAAGGTGCTGTGCACGGATCTGCCCTGGCTTCAGGAGATCGGAAGACCTCGGCCGTCGCGGCGCTTGCCGGTGGTGCTGACCCCGGATGAAGTGGTTCGCATCCTCGGTTTTCTGGAAGGCGAGCATCGTTTGTTCGCCCAGCTTCTGTATGGAACGGGCATGCGGATCAGTGAGGGTTTGCAACTGCGGGTCAAGGATCTGGATTTCGATCACGGCACGATCATCGTGCGGGAGGGCAAGGGCTCCAAGGATCGGGCCTTGATGTTACCCGAGAGCTTGGCACCCAGCCTGCGCGAGCAGCTGTCGCGTGCACGGGCATGGTGGCTGAAGGACCAGGCCGAGGGCCGCAGCGGCGTTGCGCTTCCCGACGCCCTTGAGCGGAAGTATCCGCGCGCCGGGCATTCCTGGCCGTGGTTCTGGGTTTTTGCGCAGCACACGCATTCGACCGATCCACGGAGCGGTGTCGTGCGTCGCCATCACATGTATGACCAGACCTTTCAGCGCGCCTTCAAACGTGCCGTAGAACAAGCAGGCATCACGAAGCCCGCCACACCGCACACCCTCCGCCACTCGTTCGCGACGGCCTTGCTCCGCAGCGGTTACGACATTCGAACCGTGCAGGATCTGCTCGGCCATTCCGACGTCTCTACGACGATGATTTACACGCATGTGCTGAAAGTTGGCGGTGCCGGAGTGCGCTCACCGCTTGATGCGCTGCCGCCCCTCACTAGTGAGAGGTAGGGCAGCGCAAGTCAATCCTGGCGGATTCACTACCCCTGCGCGAAGGCCATCGGTGCCGCATCGAACGGCCGGTTGCGGAAAGTCCTCCCTGCGTCCGCTGATGGCCGGCAGCAGCCCGTCGTTGCCTGATGGATCCAACCCCTCCGCTGCTATAGTGCAGTCGGCTTCTGACGTTCAGTGCAGCCGTCTTCTGAAAACGACAGCGCGGCACGGGAATCAAGGCATTGCGATTCTCGAAAATAGTTCTTGAAATTCTATTCTTGATTGCATATCATCTCAACGAGTTTCGATAAGAAAGGATGCGCATGCGACCGTCTGGTTCGCTGGTGGGCAAGGAGGCAGCAGCCGACACGCTCATCGGCAACTGCACGACCGCACGACCAGCCTCCCGTTCAAATTCGAGTTAGAACTCATATCCAGCCTGTCTGGGGGCACTGTGAAAGAGGGATCACCGATGACTGTTGAATCGAGAATATTTTCTGTAGCCGAGTATGTTCAGCCGTCCGAAGGCGAGCCTATTCGTTCCGTTGTGCTTGAAACCCGAGACTCAATTATCGTGGTTTGGCATGTCCATCCCGGGCAGGAAATTGCGGCTCACATTCATCCTCACGGCCAAGACACGTGGACTGTTTTGTCGGGAATGGCTGATTACTTTCAGGGCAATGGGATTGTTCGTGCCCTCAGGGAAGGTGAGATAGCCGTGGCAAGACCGGGCCAAGTGCACGGGGCGCGAAATACAGGTACCGAGCCATTTGTGTTCGTCTCGGTTGTGGCATCAGCCAATGCCGGTTTCGTATTGGCTGAGCGATAGAGCCCAATCTCTGGAGTTGGTCCAATGAGCGGTCGGGGAGATAGGTAACAGACATGCAGCGGACACGGCTGCTAAACCAGGTCGCAAACCTCCTTGCGTCGCAGCGTGCCGCAAGCGACGCGATCAATCGAATGGGGTCGGCATGAGACTGAACACCATCCAGTTCCCGACCGCGTAGCCGCCTGTCCTGCCGATCAGGTCTTGACCATCGACGCCTGGGATCAGTCCTGAATGTTCTTGGAGACCACTACGTTATGAGCCGCAGCCGCCGCAAAACACCCATCGTCGGGCACACGACCTGCGGCAGCGAGCGCGAGGACAAGAAGCTCTGGCATCAGCGCTGGCGCACCCGTGAGCGCACGGCGCTGACCAGCGCGTCGCCCGAAGCCCTGAGCGCCCATCTGCCCCTGCTGGAAAACCAGGCCAGCAGCGTCTGGTCGATGGGCAAGGATGGCCGCTCCTACTGGCCCGTCAAGCGCCAGGCCGCCACGGCGGATCGCATCGCCAATCACAAGGGACGCAACCCGCAAGAACGCGCCTCCCTGAAAAAGCGCCTGCTGCGCAAGTGGATGAGCAAATGAAGCTCTCCTTCCATCAGCACATTGCGCTGTTCTGGATGATCGGTGCTCCGGGCGTCTTCGCGCCCGTGATCGAGAACGCCAAGCGGCCCGATGCCGGCGCCGTCATGGCGTGGGGTGTCGCGATCGTGGCGGTGATGATCCTCTTCACCCCTTTGCTGCTGCGCTGTCCACCATTCCGGCGCTGGTATGGCCGGACGGATGCGCTGTCGGAGCGGCAGCGCCAGGCGCTTGCCGAGCGCGGCCTGCGCCGCTACTACCAGACCGCTTTCGATGACGGCTACGTGCCCCGCGTGATGCCCTACGTGTGGCGCATCATCTGGACGGTCGGCGGGTTGATGGCTGTGACCGCCGTACTGCCTACCAACACCGGACGGCCAGCCTTCGATGCCTTGGTGGTCTTCTCGACCTGGTATCCGATAGGCGTGATGCTGCTGGTTTTCGCGTCGAGGCCCCTTGGCCGGTTGATTCGCCAAAGAGCACAGGAGCGGCGGAAATGAGCACGTCAACCATCGAGGCGCTGGCCAGCGCCTGGGCAAGGATTGCCGAGGAAGCGGAATTCCCCGCTGACTACGAGGGGACTGCCACACCACAAGCGCATCGGGCTAGCGAAGCTATTCAGGAGCAGATTCGGGAGCGCATCGTCGCCACCAACGACATGCGGCTGTTCAGCCTGCTGCACCTGCTGGGTCAGGCGTCGCTGCGCATGGAGCAAGCGCTGTGGCCGGAGGATTACGAGCGGATGACGCGCGAGGTTGAGGAAGCCCTGCGGCAAGCCACCGACGCCAACGCCAGATCGTACACCCACGAAGAAGTGATGCAGGCGATGCAGGAACGCATCGACCGGGCGCGAGACAAGCCATGTTGATTGGCTATGCGCGCGTCTCGACGCAGGATCAGAACCTGGAGCTGCAACGCGAAGCCTTGAGCAAGGCCGGATGTAAAAAGGTCTTCGAGGACAAGGTGAGTGGCACGCGGGCAGACCGGCCTGGCTTGGCCAAGACGCTCGAAATGCTGCGCGAAGGCGATACTTTGGTCGTCTGGAAGCTCGACCGGCTGGGCCGGTCGGTCAAGCAACTGGTCGATCTGGTCGGCGATCTGCACAAGCACGGTGTCCAGTTCAGGAGCCTCACCGACTCCATCGACACCGGCACACCATCCGGGCGGTTCTTCTTCCACGTCATGGCGAGCCTTGCCGAAATGGAGCGCGAGCTGACCGTCGAGCGCACCCGCGCCGGGCTGGAAGTCGCCAAGCAGCTCGGCCGCAAAGGCGGCCGCAAGCCGAAGATGACCGACAGCAAGATCGAGTCGGCCAAGAAGCTGCTGGCCAGCGGGGTGCCGCCCAAGGACGTGGCCAAGAACCTCGGCGTGTCCATTCCGACGCTGTACCGCTGGGTGCCAGCCTCCACGCACGCTTAGCGTGCTTTATTTTCCGTTTTCTGAGACGACCCCCATATTGAGTCCTTTCAAGTGAGTCACCGAAAGAACTATACCGACAAATAATAGGTAAGTCATTACTTATCAATTGCATTTTTATGAGACATTCAAGACTCATTGTTTCAGTCTTTGGAAGACTGTTGCTGCGCGGTTATCGAAACTTGGTTAATGCTAATGTACGCGTACATTAGCATTAACCCTCTCATTCCGGCAACAAATAGCATTAGGGGTCTGACGCTCAGTGGAACGAAAACTCACGTTAAGCAACGTTTTCTGCCTCTGACGCCTCTTTTAATGGTCTCAGATGTCCTTTGGTCACCAGTTCTGCCAGCGTGAAGGAATAATGGCCGAGCATATTGATATGTCCGTGGCAAAGCGGGGAGAGGCGTGCGATATCTTCATCATTCAGTGTTTCACCCTGCGCCCGGAGATGATCCAGGGCTGCCTGCATATAAATAGTGTTCCATAACACGACGGCGTTAGTGACCAGCCCCAGTGTGCCCAGTTGATCTTCCTGACCGTCGGTATATCGTTTTCTTATCTCACCTTTTTGACCGTGACAGATGGCTCTGGCAACGGCATGGCGACTTTCTCCCCGATTAAGCTGGGTCAGAATGCGCCGGCGGTAATCTTCATCATCAATATAATTAAGCAGATACAGCGTTTTGTTGATGCGCCCCACTTCAATGATTGCCTGAGTCAGTCCGGAAGGACGTTCACTTTTCAGCAATGAACGGACCAGCACTGAAACCTGTACTTTGCCCAGCTTCAGGGAGCCAGCGGTCCGGATCATTTCGTCCCACTGAAGGACTATTTTTCGGGGATCTGATTGCCCTCTGGCAATATCATTCAGCACGCCATAGTCGGCATCATGGTCCATTCGCCAGAAAACCGAAGCACCGGCATCAGCCAGGCGTGGAGAAAACTGGTATCCCAGCAGCCAGAAAAGGCCAAAGACAAGTTCGCTGGCACCTGCTGTATCGGTCATAATTTCGGTTGGATTCAGCCCGGTCTCCTGTTCCAGAAGACCTTCCAGCACAAAGATAGAGTCCCTCAGCGTCCCCGGTATAACGATGCCATGAAAGCCGGAATACTGATCGGACACAAAGTTGTACCAGGTGATCCCTCTGTTATTACCAAAGTATTTGCGGTTCGGTCCGGCATTGATTGTTCTGACTGGCGTAACAAAGCGCATTCCATCTGCAGATGCCACTTCTCCTCCACCCCATATCTGTGCCAGTGGCAGCGTTGCCTGAAAATCAACCAGTCTGGCATTAGCGCTGGTGATAGTTTCAGCCCGCAGATAGTTCGCTTTTGTCCAGTTCAGCCGGTGTCGGGTCAGTGCAGGAACATTTGATCTGATCAGTGGTTCCAGACCGATATTGCAGGCTTCAGCCATCAGCACGGCGCTGATGCTGACGGGCAGATCATCAACTCTGGCACTGGCTTCACTAGCATGGAAAAACTCATCAGCAAATCCGGTATGGGCGTTAATTTCGAGCAGCAACTCCGTTAAATCCACCGGAGGGAGTAGATCACTGATCATTTTGCTCAGTCGTTTCAGACTGTCCGGCTCATCAAGACTGGCGAGGGGAGAAATTGTCAACCGGGGCTTCGGGCCAGAAACATCGAGTTCGACAGCCTCATTTTCGCAAAGACGTGCAGCAACCTGTCTGTAACGACTATCAAGCTGATGACCCAGAGATTTTATTGCTTCCTGCGGGTCTGTCGGGTGCCCCAAAGAACGATAAACCTTAATCCGGTTTGCCTGCCAGTCAGCACCCTGTAGTAATCTTGCACGAGGATCTCCCCACCGGTTACTGCCGGTAACGTAGACATCCCTCCGCCTCAGACTATCCTGCAGTTTACTGAGAAAGCAGAGCGTGTATCCCCTGCGGGTGATATGTTTTTCCTTGTTAATCACCAGCCGTTTCCATGACCGACTGATAATTTCCGTTGGTGCGTCGTCAAAAAACTGCCGCCGTGAGCTGAACTCCCGGCTGAGGTAGTCACAGGCATTCAGAGTGGTAACCCCGGCAGGTGCGGATGAAAATTTAACGGTATTCAGCAGATGGGGCAGGAAACGACGAACGCGCCCGTACTGCTCCACCATTTCTTCATGAAAATTATCGTCTGAGGGCCGGGCAATTTCACGGACAAGCGTGATGATTTCAGCCAGCTTTTGCCTTGGGATGTAGCTGAACACCTCAGCACGAATCGATTCGTCCGGTGTTTCTTCTTTCAGCAGGTACGAACATGCGCTGGCGAGCGCCAATGCAGATTTATCCAGATCCTTCAGCGAGCGGAGCCGTTTTTTCTGCCCAATCTTTCTGGCGTCACGGATGATAACGGCCAGCATGGCGTCCAGAACGTCCAATGCATCATCCAGCGCCAGCGTTTCCCATGCAAGGACAAAGGCAACCAGAACCGCCATCCTTTTCTGCGGTGACATCCTGGCAATATTGAACACCGAAGTCATACCAGCATAACGTGCGAGATTTTTCAGGCGCACAGCCGGGAGTGTACTCAGGTTTTCAGCATGCAGGCCAAAATCGTTCAGAGTTTTCCAGCGTTCAATTGCTTCATTAAACGCCGGACCACTGATGGTCACAGGGCCCTTTTTCAGTGATTCCAGTAAAGACAGGCGGCTGCAATCAGTTGGCCCCAGCAGCATCTCCAGCTGTGAACGCTGTTCGGCTGACGGTATCAGTGCCAGTTTGTTCCACAGGCGCAACGTCGCCTTTTCCCTTACCTCTGAAATCAACCGGGTCAGCGTAGTGGCTCCGGGGAGAATAATACGATGTTGCATAAGCCACCCTGTCGCCAGATCGAAAAGCAGGCCAGGACGTTCGTTGCTTATCCAGCTCCGGGTATATAAAAGACGGGTAAGGCGAAATGTCCAGGGCCAGGCAAATTCACGATACTGATAGTGCTGACGTATCAGCGCTGCATGCTCACGGCGGGTATTTTCCCTCTGACCGTATTCTGCAAGAACGGTGATATCACGAATCCCGAGCTGTCTGGCGGTAAAATGCCGGACGCCGGAAGGAATATGATTCATATCGGTGAGGAAGGTGCCCAGAAAACGGACACATCCAATTTGCAGGGCAATGCCCAGACGGTTGTGATCACCTCTGCTTTTTCCGATAAATTCCTTGTCTGCTTCATCAAGGTGAAAATATCGTGCCAGCTGAAGCTCATCCGGTTCACCGGTGAATCTGCCATAGCTTTCAGTCTGCTCAGTGGTCAGAAAGTCAACGGGCATATCGGCCTCCCTGCCTGACGGGCATTTAGTAACATTTTTCCAACCGTACGAAATGTTATAAATTATCGGACATCGTAAAACTGTTACATTAATATGTCTATTAAATCGTAAATTTGTAATAATAGACATGAGTTGTCCGATATTCGATTTAAGGTACATTTTTATGCGACTTTTTGGTTACGCTCGGGTCTCAACCAGTCAGCAGTCTCTTGATCTTCAGGTCAGAGCACTCAAAGACGCAGGTGTGAAAGCAAACCGTATATTTACCGATAAGGCATCCGGCAGTTCAACAGACCGGGAAGGGCTGGATTTGCTGAGGATGAAGGTGGAGGAAGGTGATGTCATTCTGGTTAAGAAGCTCGACCGTCTTGGCCGCGACACTGCCGATATGATCCAACTGATAAAGGAATTTGACGCTCAGGGCGTGGCAGTCCGGTTCATTGATGACGGGATCAGTACCGACGGTGATATGGGGCAAATGGTGGTCACCATCCTGTCGGCTGTGGCACAGGCTGAACGCCGGAGGATCCTAGAACGCACGAATGAGGGCCGACAGGAAGCAAAGCTGAAAGGAATCAAATTTGGCCGCAGGCGTACCGTGGACAGGAACGTCGTGCTGACGCTTCATCAGAAGGGCACTGGTGCAACGGAAATTGCTCATCAGCTCAGTATTGCCCGCTCCACGGTTTATAAAATTCTTGAAGACGAAAGGGCCTCGTGATACGCCTATTTTTATAGGTTAATGTCATGATAATAATGGTTTCTTAGACGTCAGGTGGCACTTTTCGGGGAAATGTGCGCGGAACCCCTATTTGTTTATTTTTCTAAATACATTCAAATATGTATCCGCTCATGAGACAATAACCCTGGTAAATGCTTCAATAATATTGAAAAAGGAAGAGTATGAGTATTCAACATTTTCGTGTCGCCCTTATTCCCTTTTTTGCGGCATTTTGCCTTCCTGTTTTTGCTCACCCAGAAACGCTGGTGAAAGTAAAAGATGCTGAAGATCAGTTGGGTGCACGAGTGGGTTACATCGAACTGGATCTCAACAGCGGTAAGATCCTTGAGAGTTTTCGCCCCGAAGAACGTTTTCCAATGATGAGCACTTTTAAAGTTCTGCTATGTGGTGCGGTATTATCCCGTGTTGACGCCGGGCAAGAGCAACTCGGTCGCCGCATACACTATTCTCAGAATGACTTGGTTGAGTACTCACCAGTCACAGAAAAGCATCTTACGGATGGCATGACAGTAAGAGAATTATGCAGTGCTGCCATAACCATGAGTGATAACACTGCTGCCAACTTACTTCTGACAACGATCGGAGGACCGAAGGAGCTAACCGCTTTTTTGCACAACATGGGGGATCATGTAACTCGCCTTGATCGTTGGGAACCGGAGCTGAATGAAGCCATACCAAACGACGAGCGTGACACCACGATGCCTGCAGCAATGGCAACAACGTTGCGCAAACTATTAACTGGCGAACTACTTACTCTAGCTTCCCGGCAACAATTAATAGACTGGATGGAGGCGGATAAAGTTGCAGGACCACTTCTGCGCTCGGCCCTTCCGGCTGGCTGGTTTATTGCTGATAAATCTGGAGCCGGTGAGCGTGGGTCTCGCGGTATCATTGCAGCACTGGGGCCAGATGGTAAGCCCTCCCGTATCGTAGTTATCTACACGACGGGGAGTCAGGCAACTATGGATGAACGAAATAGACAGATCGCTGAGATAGGTGCCTCACTGATTAAGCATTGGTAACTGTCAGACCAAGTTTACTCATACTGAAATAATTGGGGGGTGATTACCACCGTAAATTTTTCCCAGACGGTAAAAAGAATTACAGACTTTTATCAACTAAAAAAGTGGCCTGAATATCAGCACTACCGTCAATACCATTTCAGTAAATCAGGATAGGGAAAAATTGGCAAACCCAGTTCTTCACTTGCTCTGCGGGTTCTGTCACCCTGACGTCATACGGTAATCCCCCCCAATTCATTAATCGACAAGGTCATCCTGATGAAACAAATTACCATGAGCGATATGCAGCAACAGAGCGCAGCGGCTGTGCAATCGCCTCGGCTCCGCGCGCACCGTAATTTCCATCCAGAATTAAGCGATTCGGTCCAACGTCTGGCTATTGCCATGGAACCTGGGACCTACGTGCGCCCGCACCGACACCCTCACACCTTCGAGCTACTGTTGCCATTAAGGGGTCGTTTCGTGGTGCTGAATTTTGACGATCGGGGTACCGTCACCCATCGGGCGATATTGGGGGAAACCTGTACGGTGCTGGAGATGGCCGCAGGAACCTGGCATGCCGTGCTGTCGCTGGATACCGGTGGCATAATTTTTGAAGTAAAACACGGTGGCTATCAACCCGTGGCTGCCGATGACTATGCGCACTGGGCTCCAGCGGAAGGAGAACCAGGAACCACGGAGCTTATGGCCTGGTATGCGCAAGCGCAGGTGGGCGACAGCACTTTTGCCGTCTAAGGCGATAAACAAAAACGGAATGAGTTTCCCCATTCCGTTTCCGCTATTACAAACCGTCGGTGACGATTTTAGCCGCCGACGCTAATACATCGCGACGGCTTTCTGCCTTAGGTTGAGGCTGGGTGAAGTAAGTGACCAGAATCAGCGGCGCACGATCTTTTGGCCAGATCACCGCGATATCGTTGGTGGTGCCATAGTCACCGCTGCCGGTTTTATCCCCCACAACCCAGGAAGCAGGCAGTCCAGCCTGAATGCTCGCTGCACCGGTGGTATTGCCTTTCATCCATGTCACCAGCTGCGCCCGTTGGCTGTCGCCCAATGCTTTACCCAGCGTCAGATTCCGCAGAGTTTGCGCCATTGCCCGAGGTGAAGTGGTATCACGCGGATCGCCCGGAATGGCGGTGTTTAACGTCGGCTCGGTACGGTCGAGACGGAACGTTTCGTCTCCCAGCTGTCGGGCGAACGCGGTGACGCTAGCCGGGCCGCCAACGTGAGCAATCAGCTTATTCATCGCCACGTTATCGCTGTACTGTAGCGCGGCCGCGCTAAGCTCAGCCAGTGACATCGTCCCATTGACGTGCTTTTCCGCAATCGGATTATAGTTAACAAGGTCAGATTTTTTGATCTCAACTCGCTGATTTAACAGATTCGGTTCGCTTTCACTTTTCTTCAGCACCGCGGCCGCGGCCATCACTTTACTGGTGCTGCACATCGCAAAGCGCTCATCAGCACGATAAAGTATTTGCGAATTATCTGCTGTGTTAATCAATGCCACACCCAGTCTGCCTCCCGACTGCCGCTCTAATTCGGCAAGTTTTTGCTGTACGTCCGCCGTTTGCGCATACAGCGGCACACTTCCTAACAACAGCGTGACGGTTGCCGTCGCCATCAGCGTGAACTGGCGCAGTGATTTTTTAACCATGGGATTCCTTATTCTGGAAGAGACGAAATAACAACAACATGAATAGTCAATATTTTACCTGAAGCGAGCCACAACGCGTCCGATTTTATGCTTCCGAAAGGCAAATACGGACGTCGCCAGAATGAAACCTAAATTCCACGTGTGTTTTTTATTAGCTTCAAAAATCACTATTTCACGAAGAATTTAGACTGCTTCTCACACATTGTAACATTATTTACAACCACCTTTCAATCATTTTTGATAAATCATTGATTTCATCTTTGCTGCAATGATACTTAATAAACTCTGCAAGTTATCCACAGAGCAACACTCAATTTTATTGATGATATTCTTATTATACCAGACATTTTTCATACACTCCCTTGTACGGATAGTTTTCCGACAACTTCATGATTACATATCTTGCGGTTTTGATTATTTTTGCTGCAAGAAATACATACTTCAAACGAAAGGTCTTTATTTGCTGTCTGTATTCTGAAGAGTCCAAGGAATCAAACTTGAACAACAAAAATAGGTTATATGAAAGCATCATCATTTGAAACACGGCTTCATTCGCCCAAAATGACTTTAGCAAGAGATGACCCACCGCCATGTCGTATTTGGCTTCTTTGATATAGTTTTCAGCATTACCACGCTTTTCATAGTATATAACTACTTTTTCAGAAAGCAAGGTAGTATTTGTTACAAAGAAAAAGTAGTCGTATTCGGAACCTTCTAAAAGTGATAATTGTGCTCTTTCTTTTTCTGGTTTCAGTACGCGAGATACGACAAATCTTCTGTCTTTTTCCCATTTAACTAATTTTGTATACAGTTCTGTAGTTTCTCTACCTTCTTCTCCTTTAACGAATACAATTGATGAATTCGTTGCTTGTGAGGTGAGTGTAGAATAACTTTTGGCTTTAATTAAATATTTGCATCCAAGAGATTCTATCGTTTCGATAATTTTTTCATCAAAGTAGCCACTATCCATTCGAAATAAAATTTCTAAATCGTCTGATTTGATGTTAGCAACAATTTCTTTGATCATTTCCGCAGCACCGTTTGCAGTGTAAGTATTGCCACTTCTTACAAATCCGGTAACATATGCTTTTAATTCGTCGCAAAATGCAAATTGGATATTGTAGCATCGGTTTCCCAGTTTCTTAGGATTATATCCTTTTGACGCACCTTCTTGATGACCTTCTACGTTAATTACACTACTATCAATATCAATCGTAATGGATGTCAATTTACTTTTAGTGAGCAGTTTTTTAAAGACTTTAAAATTAATGTCTCTAAACATTTGGGTTGTCTTGAAGTTGAAGTTTCCTAGAAACCGTGACACTGTTTCAGGTTCTTTTACGGAAATATCAAACTCGTTGACGAGGGGATCATTTTGAAGTAGCTTTAGACGTTCTAACTTATCAATGCCAATGAAGTGACCGCAGAGCATGGTCTTTATATGATTCATCTTGATTTTATTTGTTGAGTCATTATCAAATACGAGGTCATTTTCAATAAAATCAAAAATCCCATTGCTTTTTGCATTCTCAAGGAGCAGAAAAAGACCTGCATTTGATGTTAGATTCTTAGCTTTGAAATCAATTTTATTAATCATAATTAGAACCCCTTTTTACTACTTTTCTTACTATTATTTTACCATATATCGAGTCATAAAAGCTGATAATTTAACATATTTTTGAGCACTTTTCTTTCACCCAATGGGTGAAAGCTGAATTTCGAAGGAATGCATATTTATCAAGGCTTTGATTATGCTTTTTGAAGTACTGACGTAGAATCTAGGTATACGGAAGCAGGTTCTTAATTGAAGCTGCCAGAACTAGTAACCTTGAAAAGTAAGGTTCTTGTCCAGCTCCACACGCTTCAATTGGTACGAGTCGGTAGGGCAAAGCATTTTGTACACGGCCAGATTGCTGTCCAGCAGTTCACGGGCAAAACTTTCCAGCTCTGGATAGGGTTTGCATCCGATAGAAATCTCTTTGATGAGCGAGGTGTCGAACTTCTTAATCCCTGGCAGCTCAGAGATAATCCGGAACTCTTCTTCGTACTTCCAGCTCTCACCCTTGTGCAGAAAGATGGCTCTGACAATGTCGTACACATCAGCGGTATAGAAGTTCACTTCAGGCGGCGATTTCACGTACTCCACATCACCGTTTAACGCTGTGTGTTGGTCATCCAGCGCTTCCACAATAGCGTCATCAAACCCTATGCAAAATCCAGAGTGGGAGCTGGCGTAATGCGACCACATCAGGTAATTGGTGTCAGTTCTGGTGAGGCATATCACACCGGTATTCAAAAGCAGATTTCCGCGCAGCATATAGGCGTCAAACTCTTCGGCGTTTTTGGTTCGCCCTCTTAACCAGTTCTCACCGTCCTCGTCGCTTTTGCCAGGCCACATCTCATAATATCGGACACGCTTCTCCGGGATCGTGGCGTCAAAACTAAATTTGGCTTTGAACTCGGCAGGGTCATTGAAGTCGTGTGGCCGGGTGGCTCGGATGGTTCCATCTTCGATGAAGAATTTAAGAATTTTGATTAATTCGTTTGGGTCTTCATGCCCTACGTATTTGTACAGCACAAACAAAGTCCTTTTGAGTTAAAGGCGTCTTTCGACGCCTCTTATTTAACCTTTCTTCATCAACTCACGTTTGATTTCATCGGTGCGCATCGTGACGTCGGCAGCTGTGATCGCCTCGTTCAGTTTCACGATGTCTTCGATTTCCTGCGGCGACTTCTCTGCCAGATGGAAAATGGCTGCACGAATCACGTCAGAACGGGTGAATTTCTCGAAACGAGGGATGAATTTCATCATCTCCAGCAGATCGAAATACTCGTCTTCCAGCGACATTGTGCGGCTCTTAATCTTCTCTTTCCCACGAGTCGGACGCCCCTGCGGTCTGACTGGCTGGCGCATTGGGGTGCTGCTTTTTGGCTGCTCTTCCGGCTCTTTGCGCTTTGCAAGGTCTCCCATTCTCATGGACATTATTCTTCCTCCAGACTCATGATGTAATCTACAAACTCTTCGAACTCGGCTTCTGCCTTCTTATCGCGTTCCGCGCCGGTCATTTCAAAGATAGAACGACCGGCCTCTTCCGCATCGTCATAAACGTTACGGTTGTACAGATTAACCGGCGCAGCCTCGATGCCAAATGTCTCGACAATTTCTTTCGCCGCCAGAATACGTGATGCCTGGGAAGGCAGTGACGGACACTGGTTCACTACCGCGCGGATCTTCACTGTCTCGTTCACATTGCGAACGTTGTCGATGATCGGGTCGATATCACGCAGAGATTTCAAATCACGACGTTTAGGACGCAGCGGGATGATTATCACGTCAGCCATAAGCATCGCCAGACGCTGAATTTCGGAGTCAAAGCCACCAGCATCTACCACTACATAATCGGTGCGCCCCTGAAGCGATTTAAGATGTTTGACGATATCATCCTGAACATATGCGAAGGGAATCAGCTCAAGATCATCATTCTGGCGACGGTCTTCACACCAGCTCGTCGTGGTACGCTGGATATCGATATCGGTGACGTGAACCTTCTTTTTCTTTTTAACTTTGAGGCATACCGCAATTTGCTGGGCAACGGTAGATTTGCCTGGGCCGCCTTTTGTGCCGCCAACCACAATGATCTTGGTCATTGGTGAGTTCCCTTTGCGTGAATTATTGTCGTATGAAACAACTTGTTTTCTTATATGTGATATAGCCTAAATGCCTACGGCTGCGGTGTAAAGGTTAAATGATAGGTACTTGAGGAATGTGGAGCGTGGGATCAAAAAACCCGCCGTAGCGGGTTTATGGGAGAGAGATGATGTTGACGATGTGCGTACAAGAGCCTTTATCAAGTCGCAGCTCGCGGTCTCCCCACTCGTCTGTTACGCGACTTAAAGGCAAACTGCCAATATCCCACGGCAGGAAGCCGGTGGTAGAACCCTTTGCCTTGTCGCCGAGCTGGTCAAGACAACATTTTTTCACGGTATCGTAGATCATAACCTCGCCATATCTCCGCATAGTACCTGACCACATGGACGCACCCAGAATGGTTTGCAAATTGTCGCAAACGAGGTGGCGGTATTTGTCCAGTATGAAGCGATATGCTGTAGAGCCTATGCGGGCTGAGTCAAAAGGCGGTTCGAGATAAGCGCCTTTGATTTGCTTACCGAGGTATTCATTCCCATCGACGCCAATAAACGAAAAATCGTTATAGGCAAACCGACCCACAACCTTCAGCTCTTCTGGGCTAAGAGTCGCATCCACGATCTCAATTTTGATGATGTGTTCGGCAGCCTCAAACGCACTCATCCCCTCGTCATCCATAACCCGCGTGATTTCGTCAAATTGATAATCTGAGTTATAGGAGGGCAAAAGATACACAACGAGAAAGTTGTCGAACTCGCCTTTATCGGCACGCATCTCCACCAGACGAACAACATCGCCTTCTGGTGTCGCGAAATGAAAGGTCTCTAAAATAGTATAGCCGCCCATAGAGAGCGGCATTTTGTTCAACTGCTTGTGGTAGCGTTCATCAATTAAAGAAGGTGCCATTGTTCTTTTTTGCGTTCTGGTAAAACGCTTTCCTTGAGGTCGTTGAACTTATTCTTCATGAATTGTACAACGGCTTTCTCAATTTTTGGAACAATGGATTCTTTAACATCAACAATTTCGGGGTACTGTTCTTGCGGCTTGAGAACAAAGCGCAATTTGTTATTGCGCACAACGACCTCTGCCAAAGGAGTTACAGTTGAGGTGCTGTTGGAGATGTTCTCTGCGCGAGTAACATCGCTTTTGAATGTGACAATGAAGTGCTGGCGGTCAGCTGTTTCGCGACATAACATGCGGCGCACTTCCACTGAGTCTTCACTGTTATGAAAACGCATAGGGAAGCTATCGACTACCGCAGTGTTCGTGCGGATCGTTTGCATAGTACGTGTTTTGTCATGATAGTTGAGCATGTTTCCACCTTAGCCGTTAAGACGTTGATGTCGTGCGGCGACCCCATCGGGGTTTAGAGGCTACGAGAATGCAGCGCTTCTTTGAAATAATGTATGAATGCCTTGACACTCGTTGATTAAATCTACATCAGTCACAAACTAATTGCAACCTGACCACTCCCCAAAACCCCGCTAACCACGGGCGCTTACGCGCTTCCGTCTGCTTTTTTGCCGCTCCATTGGCACAAACGCTCGCCCACCATATTGTGAGTCAAGATCTGTCGCTCTGTCTCTTCGGTCATTAAATCCTCATTACTCACATAGATAGGGTTGGCTGCATCGCAGAAGAGCACGCCGGAAGTCTGTGTCTTAATCACGCACCCACTTACCATGCAGCTCACGATGAACAGCAGAAGCGCCTTTCCGCCGCACTTCATTAAATGTCTCATTTTTGACGTCCACTGTACTTTGAAGCCTTTTCCTGTCTTCCTGCCTTGCCTTCTCTTCGATCGCTTGCCGAGCCGCACGACCACCCATCGCATAAGCACCGACAAGCACGAAAAGAACGGCAGCCAGGGTAATCAGAGCAATTTTCAACTTCGAAACCAGGCTGCCGAACATTTTAAACCATCCCTTTCTGGTGTTTGCGTACCTGAGACCAGGCAATAAAGCCGGCCACAATGATGGTGGCTACGCCAAAAATGATACGAACCGTATCACCGCTGGTGATATGACCTTGTGCCTTATCCATCGCCACAGACACTTGGGGCATTACGTCGGCCAGCTGCGCCAGCCCAATACCTGCCGTGACAGTTGCGCCAGCCGTTTCTTTGGTCACAGGAACCGCTTTAACCGTCTTGATCGGCTTAACGACGCCAGCGCGACGCAGACCTTCCTCAATAACTTCTGCCGCATACCAGGTGTTTGGCGTTTTCAGTGGGCCACGGCCGTTCTCGTGCCGAATGATCGCCTCTACCAGCGGACGCAGAGTGTCGTAGTCGTGTAGATCGATGATCATGTCCGGGGTGACACCAACGGCTTTAGATACCTCGTTCACGTAGGCACTGGTGTTGTTTTCGTTTGGCGGCGCCCAGCGCTCGATGACCTCGCGAATGGTATCGATGTTTGAGCCGTCCTTCGCCCGGCGCTTGTCGTGGTAAGTGATGAGCGTTACCGCCAGCGCTCGAATCCCCCATACAGGATCTTTGAACGTGCAGAAACGTGGTTCGGAAGGGTTGCTAATAAGCCCCTGCCACGGCGACCCCTTATCGAGATTGCCTGGGTTGTTGTTACGAATACCTCTTGGAGTTTTCATCCTTGATCTCCTTTATTGCAGTCCATTCTTGACGCCGTAGGCGGCTAACCCCAGCAGCAGCGCGGTAATCAGGAACGACGTAATCTTTGAGATAATGCCGCCAAAGAACCCGCTGGAGATGGTGTCGAGCCGGTTAAGAAGTTTGTCCAGGTTGGAGTGCTGAATGCTGTGTTGTGCAGGCGTCATATCGCCAAAGTAGGTTTTGAGCTGGTCATTGACCTCCTGGCCAATTTCTTCACGCAACTCCTTACCTAATTTGCCAACGACTTCACGCGCAACGATTGCGGCAATGCGTTCAACCTGCTCAGGCGTTACGCCTGCCATCTCGTTCGACATGATTTCCTCCATGAAAAGTCAAATCGGGATGGCAGTTTTATATCACAATATAACTGTATTTTGTAGGTAAGCACTTACCTACAAAATGAGTTTTAAATTTTTGGGCATGAGCTTAGTGAGGTGAAAGCACCAGAGCCGACCCAACGCCAGTTAAAGACACTACCTGCACGGTATAATGTGTAATGCCCTTCTTTCTTAATCGCATAGATTGGCACACCAGTGTCAACGCCGCCTACCATTGCTCGCCCATAGCAAACCGGCTCTGGTAGTTTCTGGCACGCAGTCAAAGTTAAAGCCATACCTAAAATTAATATCATCTTTTTCATTCTATTCTCCGTTATCCGTAGAGGTTTCTGTTCAAAACTGGAACTCGGTTATTGATAGCTAATGTAGCCCCACCGTTAATTTCATTAACGAGAATCGAACTCACGGTGTTCCCATAACATGTGTAACCGTATACTAGGGTCTTCGCACCACCCGGCATCGGTATGGCGAATGCGTTAGCATATGTAGGCACAATAGCTACTGGATAATCAAAGTTGTGTTTATCTCCGCTGTTCCAGCTCTTATTATCAAGAAACGTAAATGACAATGGAATATTTGCCGTGTTATAGATCTCCACTCCCGATGAATTAAAGAAACTCATCCCCCACTTCTCTTTTTTTGAAATGCCAGTTGCGAACACATACACCGTTACACTGGAGTCGCTGCCTACCCCGCCGAAGCTGTAAATAACCTGGTTATTGCGAACTAATCGGCTTGCGAGCAGCGAAACAGCCTTTGAATAAGCAACGAAAACAATAGGCGACCGATCTGGAGACAGGCCAGTATTGAACTCACTTCCGCCTCGCAACGACACCACATGCTTACTTTGGAACACCATCGGGGTAAGACTTGGAGACATCCAGACCTTCCCATCAGAACGAACAATTTTGCTTCCGTACATTATTTCTGAAACACCAATATATAAATTGTACCGCGAGCATCAGACCAGTTAATCGAGTTGCCCGATACCGAAACACTTCCAATATATCCATTGATTGTTTCCATTATGTAGTAATCAATTGACATACCTGGCTCAATTGCATAACTTCTGCTGCCACTACCTGTCGGTAGAAAATAATCCAGATAATAAATTGGCGCTAATGCGTCAACCATTTCCTGACGGCTAGGCGACCAGATTTTTGCTCCATAACTCATTATTTTCCCTCCGTGAAAAGAGGCACTAACGTACCTCTTAAAATCAGACTCTGGAGACGGTAAACGTCGCTCCTACCTGATTGAAAAACCAGTTTTGTGCAGTTAATGCGTAATAAGTCCGCACCCCATTCAGGTACATATAATTGACAAACGACAGCACAGTACCATTAAGAGATAGATTAAAGTTTTGTGCAGGCCCATTAACCAATCCCAAATAGAGATTTTGATAACCGCTTGGTTGATAAAAATGTCGGATTTCACAACCAAACAAGCTACCGCTTAGAGAACCAGTAGGGCGCACGGTTAGAACGTTACTGAGTACATTCTGGATACTGCCTGTAGCGGTTGCAAAACCGGTGTAGTTAGTGGACACAACGACCCACTGCATGTTTGTTACCTGCACGCGGGCATCATAAGTACTGCGTCCAGTTGTGATGGTAAAGTCGGCAGTAGATTTACCAACCAAGCCACTCATCCAGAACGGTGTGCCGACCTTAACAGCCGAGCCAGCGGCGGACATCCACCGCTGACCAGTTGTTGCGACGGCTGACGACCCGACCCATCCGGAGCCAATAGCCATCAATTACCTCCCTTTAAAACAGACATTTCTCCACGGAGTTCGCGCACTTCTTCACGTAACTCCTTCACAGCCTCGACCAACATGCCGATCACACCGTTATAGTTCAGACGTAAACGCGCTTGGCCGGACTGATCATTGTGGTCGACAGTTACCAGCTCAGGCTGGACCTTCTGAACGTCCTGCGCGATAAGCCCACCAGACTGTTCGTAACGGTCATAGACCTGAATTTCATAAAGAACGCCTTCAATCTGCTCCACTTTATCAAGCGCCCGCTCAATCTTGCGGATCTGGCGTTTGCTGCGTCGGTCAGAGCGAATATAAACGTCGTTAAAACTACCATTGCCCCCGCAATACCACACGCCATCGCTCTGCAGAAAAGCCTGTGCATCCGTTCCGTTAGCAGTACGCGACTTGTTAATCATGTAGAACCCGAACTGCGAGTTCCCCAACCCACCGACCATAAAGTAACGATCGGCGTGCTCTTGACGAACAATTGCTGATGCTGAGGACGTTGCTACAGCAGAACTGTTTGAAAGCGCTGCGTTAGTCCTCATGTCGATCCACGATGTGCTCGACGTCGGGATTCGGATATTTCCGCTCGTGACATCCACCCCTCCCCCAACGCTCAAGCCATTCCCCATTGAAACTGCACCGCTTGCGTTTGCAATAGTAATCGGTCGTAAAGCATTCCAACTTCCAAGCGGATCTCCAGATGCGGTCAAAAGGAAATAGGTGTTCCCCCCATCATTTCTGATAAAGAAACCATAGTTGCCATATGCCGCGCGGTAGGCGTTGGCCGATCTGGAAATGATATCCCCTGCTGCAGTCAGACCACCTGAAAGCGTGCCACCGGACAAAGGCAAAGCCCCCACATCTGCGGCGCTCGGCTTGTTGAGTGTGGTGTAGAGCTGTGCCCACGCCGACCAATTTGCATCACTAGCATCACGGCGAGAACGAACGTAAACTGGCGCATGAGTACCGCTCGTTCCGCTCCAGCCAATCAATAGTTCACCTTCACCTGAAGACGCCGCACCTTTAAGATGAATGACGTTGCCATAAGTCGTTGGGTAATTGTTGCTGTAGGCTTCATACATTTGTATGCCGGACATTGCCCCCTGGGAGTTAGCTTCCAGCGCTGCGACTCTCCCGCATGACACAAGTGTGGGAATGGAGATATTTGCTGACCCGTCAAAAGACACGTTATTAATCGTTCTTGGGGTCTGTAGCTTAGTCGCTGTTGCTGCATTGCCTGTTGTACTCTGATTACCCGCAGTATTTACGCCCGGCAAATTGATATCAGTTGACCCATCAAAAGAAACTCCGCCAATTTTTCGCGCTGTTTGCAGTTTTGTCGCCGTACCAGCATTGCCCGTAGTGCTCTGATTGCCTGCTGTGTTTACGCCAGGTAAGTTGATATCGGCTGACCCATCAAAAGAAACCCCACCAATTTTTCGGGCCGCCTGCAGCTTCGTAGCTGTGGCTGCATTACCGGAAGTATTCTGATTACCCGATGTATTTACGCCTGGTAGATTGATATCTGCGGAGCCATCGAAAGACACACCTCCGATACTACGAGCGATCTGGAGCTTGCTCGCCGTTGCAGCGTTACCGGAAGTACTCTGGTTGCCCTGAGCATTCACCCCCGGAAGCACGATATCTTTGCTGCCATCGAACAATACGCCACCGATGCTGCGAGCGGTCTGCAGTACAGTCGCTGAACTTGCGTTACCCATGAGCGATCCGGTAATAGAGCCATCTGCATCGGAAAGCACACGATGATAAACAACTCCCACAACGGCGTTTTCCGGTAGCGTATCCAGAACCTCAAAAACTTCCAGGGTCTCTACCGCTGCGCCAGAGAACTGAAGGTTAACAATCAGCTTCTGAGCACCCGCACCGGCATTCAGATAGATATCGTAGTTGTCCTCATCGGTGTTCACAGTGGCTACGTTCTGCACGGCAGAATCCATTGTGCGATAGGTAACTACATTCAGGCCACGCGGATCGCCACTAGCTGTTCGAAGCACTATGTCGGCCATTGCCGCCTGATAAGGGCTGTTGACTTCATATCCCGCACCGCCAATGATCTCGATATAAACGGTGCTGGTCGACTGCGGCATACGTGCGCGCGAAATCTTCACCCATTTAGGCGAATCGGTAGTTAGGTCCATCTCTGCGGAAGTCCCTTTCCACTTCACGCTCGCTACACTTGATTGGGCATTCTGAGCATACTCATACGCCTTATCCTCAGACTCTTTCGCTTTTGTTTGGGATATTTTTGCTTCACCCGCGGAGGTTGACGCCTCGGTTGCCTTCTTCGATGCGAGCACAGCGGACTCAGCCGCCTCATTCGCTTTGACTTCTATCCCAGCCAGAGAATCTGCCGCTGTTGTTGCCGACGCAGCTGCACTCGTCTCTGACTTCTTAGCTTCACCTGCGCTCAATGCAGCGGCTTCTTTGCTGGCTAACGCAGCATCAGCGTATTCGCCAGATGCCGAAGCACTATTAGCCGCAGCCTCGGCACTCAGACCTGCGGCAGATTCACTCTCAGCAGCAGCCTTCTGCGATGCGTCGGCGTTGGTTTCTGAAACTTTGGCCGCAGCAGCACTGGCCACCGACTCCCCGGCGCTCGAAGCAGCATGAGTTTCTGACTCCTTAGCCGCATTTTTCGAGGCCAGCGCATCAGCTGCACTACCAGCGGCGGCCTGCTCTGAGGCAGAGGCATTGGTTTCAGAGGTTTTTGCAGCAGCAGCAGAGTCAGACGCAGCAGACGCTGAAGCAGAGGCTTCGGATGCACTGGTCGCAGCCTGAGCTTCAGATGCTTTAGCCGCATCTTTGGATGCCGCGGCACTCGTGGCTGATTCACCAGCTTCAGTCGCTTTGGCAGACGCTGTCGCGGCAGACGCAGCAGCATCGACCTTGAGGCTTTCAGCATTGGTTTCAGACGTTTTGGCAGCGGATGCACTTACACCGGCAGCGCTTTCTGATGCAGCTGCGGCGGTAGCACTCTGGCTTGCTTCGGTGGCTTTGGTCGTCGCTGTATTGGCGCTTTCCGCAGCGGCCGCAGCACTGGCAGCCGCTGCTTTGGCCTTTTCACCAGCGGCATCGATAGCGTCGGTATTGTCTTTGTACCATTGCTGATTGGCATTGTGCTCATTGACGATCTGCGTCAGCGACTTCACGGTCACTTCCGTACCGTCTTCACGCTCAAGCGTGACCTCATCAACAGCTGTCAACCAGCTGCGCATCGTCTTCGAGTCGGCTGACATACGGGTCATTAGCGCGGTAAAACGTGCGCTGAACTGCGTTAAATCGCCCTCATAGGTTGTAATGATGCGGCACGGAACTTCCGTCTGGGTTTCGCCTGAATACGGCTCCACCAGCAGCAGGCTGGTGTCATTGAGTACGCGCTTAATTTCGTGCAGTTTGTTATCAGGGCCAATGACAATCATGCCCGGCAGCACACCATTCGCGGTTACGTTCCAGAACGTACCGGTGCCGGTGAGTGTGTCACTCCCCTGTGTAAATGTGATAGTACCTTCCCTGTACCACATATTCGCTCCTTGATAAGACGGGCATCCTTGCCCGTTATTAAGTAAGTACCTACTTATTTTTACCGATATGAAGAAATATTTCTACTGTCAAAGAAGCCCAATCCTCACCCGGAGAACGTTGTTGTCGTCATAGACATCGATACGCTGGCCGTTGATGACCAGACGACCGTTACCGCCACTATTGCCGTTGATCTCCAGCACGCCATTTTTCCCAAAGCGCCATCCTGAACGGCCAGAGATAAAGTTGGTGGACTGTAGGTCGCCAACTTTGGCGTTGGTGATTGTTCCATCCTTGATAAAAGCGCCGTTCATGTAAGCAACGCTGTTTTCGACCACAAACGGTGTGGTGATTTTCCCGTTAACCGAGTTCACAAGACCAAAGCGGTCTGCTTGAACAAGGAACTGAGAAAGACCTGTGCTATCAATGCCCAGCGCGATACCGGCAACATATTTCTGGCCACCGCTCGTGGAGGTCTCCATTTTAAGCGTCCACGCTGTCGAAACCTTTTTGTTGGTATCGGCAATTGCCTGGGCCTGCTGCTGGATAGTGGCCGAGTTGCCATCTACTTCAGCCTTAATCGTATCAATACGACCACCTAGTGCTTTATCGGCTTCCGCGCGTGCGGTTGCTTCAGAAGTAATAGCGGCACTGATATCTTTTCCTGTCTGAGCCTGCAAATTGGTGATTTGCCCTGCCAGCGCAGAGTCGGCATCGGTTCTGGCTTTCGTTTCTTCCGCAACAGCCGCCTTAATGTCGGCACCTGTTTGGGCCTTTAGTGTTGTGATTTGTTGTGCCAACGATTCGTCGGCGGTCGCTCTTGCAATCTGCTCTTCGGCCAGCGCCGCGCTGATATCTCCCTCAACCTTCGCTTGCAATGTTGTGATCTGCTTCGACAACGACTCATCCGCCGTTGCACGAGCCTCTTGTTCGGTCACAATTGCCGCAGCGATATCGTCGTTAATCTGAGCTTCAAGCTTGGTTATTTGGGTCGCAATAGCCTTATCAGCCTCAACACGAGCCGTCGTTTCTTCAGTGATAGAAGCGCGAATATCTTCACCAATTTCTGCGCGGATCTCTTCCACTTTCGAGGCCATTGCAGACATATCGTCGGCAAACGTCTTCTGAGTGGTTGCGATCTTCGCGTTATTGACCATCTGCTTGTGCTGGTCTTCATCCTGACGCAGAGCGAGATCGATATTGGTTTTGGCCAATGCCTCAATATTGGTGGTTACTTCCGCGCTGGCTCGCTCGACTTCGGCCACAGTTTTCTTCATCTCTTCAACAGCAGCAACGCTATCGTCAACAGAAGACTTCATCGCCTCAATCTGTTTGGCGTTCGCCATATCGCCTTCTACTCGGGCCTCACGTTCTTCGGCAATCAATGCAGAAGCATTATCGAGTGCTGCATGAGCTGCTTCGACCGCGCCAGCTACGGCTTTGCCCTGCTCGGATACAGTTTCCTGTAACTCAACTAAAGCCGCATTGGAATCTTCAACCTGTTGCAGAGCGTCATTGACCTTATCCAAAGTGCCGGACACTTCCGTTTTAAGCCCGTTTTGCGCTTCTTCTAGTCTCTGATCTGCCGCCGTCAACTTGTCATCGAGATCTTTGAGGCTTTCCTCCATCTGCTGATAGATAGAATCAACAGCCTCCTGAGAAACCTTAGAGTCGATTTCCTCAAGCAACTCCTGTCCCAACTCAGAAGATGTGATTTTCCCTGTCAGGAATGAGAGAACATCCTTTGTCATCGCCTCGGTACCCAAATTGGAGTTCGGCGGACTCAACATGCCTCTCTTATTTGCCGCGCGAACCCAATAGAACCACGTTTCGCTATCTCCCAGACCTGCATGGGTGAAAGTAGTACTGGCGGCCTCGGCAATCAGTTTTGCGGTGTCCAGGTCGTTGGTCTGTGACGCATACACGTTGATGTGGTCGAGATCGATTGAATCAGGGTTAACCCAATTCAGAATCACGTTGCGATAGTCACCCACGGCCGTCAACGCAGTCGGTGCGCCTGGCGGTGTCATCGTTCCCTGAACTTTATAGACTGTACTGATGATCTCAGTCTTTTTGCCGCTGAATGACACAGCATAAAGCTGGATATCATATTGGCCGTTCTCGGCAATATTGATGATTTCGTACTGCTCTTCAGTGACACGCGCGGACTGCCAGTTAGAAACGTTGTTCTCGTCCGAGCGACGCCAACTGATCCAATACTCAGCAGACTTACCTTCCCAGGTCGCAATAAGCTTGATGGAAAGGTTGCCTGGGCTGGAAATATACGTTCCTTCCGTCACCTGCAGGTTTGTCGGCTTCGAGTATGTTGGATCGAGAACGGTGTTGTTCTCCGGAATCAGCGTCGCCCCATTGTCTATCGCTTCGTACTTCGAAGGGTTATTCTGGACGACCGTCACATCGAAAGACCCTTGCGCATCACCCTGTGCAACGTTGATAACGCGTACTCGCATTGGCTCCAGGTCTGGTTCGGTGATAGTCCAGATGCCATTCATTACTGGCATTTCGCCGGATGCCAGAGACTTCGAGAACGTCACTTTAGTGATATTCTCCCCCGTCTCCAGAATGTCGCGTTCGACGATCTTGCCTTCCTGGTTCAAGATGCGAATGTAGCTGCCGCTTTTCTTCAACGATACTGGTGCGTCTAATGTAATGCTGCTCTTGTTAAAGGACATAATGCGACCGGAGTTGCGCTTGCCCGAACGGTACTTGTTCTGGATTAGCACGGTTTCACCAGGCATCAAGAACGAAGCATCGAGACCTGCAGTAAAGGTGATAACGTCAGACTCCATGCGAGCGGTATACAGCAACCACAAACCGACACGATGCGCCTGTCCACGGCTGGTACAACCGAACGCAACCACTTCAGTTTTGCGCTCGCCATAACGGCGCATCGCCTCCTGGTCTTCGACGTACTCGATGTTCTGCTTGTAGCCGTCTTCTTTATTGTTGTAGGTGACAAGCGCAACGGAAGGACGATCTTTGCGAGCTGAACCTTTATAGCTGAACAGGCCATCTTTGACGTTTGCGTTGGTAAACATCATGACCGGGTCTGACGGACTGTCCTGCATGACGTTGACCATTCCACCAGCCCAGAAGACCATACCGCGGAAGGCGCCAGCGATATCCTGAATCAGTCGATAAGCATCCTGCCGGCTGGTTATCTGGGTGTTGATGGCGAAACGCTTCTCCTTGCCGCCGAAACCATCGTCGACCTCTTCGTCGCAATAGCGACCGATCTGATACATCTGTCCAAGATCAATCATGGACTCAGAGACAAACTGCCCAAGGCCATATCGGGCGTTGGTCAGAACGTCGAAGAGAATCCAGGCTGGGTTAGAAGATGACAGCAGCTTAAACGTACCGTCCCAAACACCAACATAGGTATTGGTGTTCTCGTTGTAGTTTGACGGCACGCGGATTTTCAAACCACGCACCAGATACGAACGAGAAGGCATAGAGCTGCCGAACTGCTCTGAGTTAACCTTGAGTCCAACAAGCGCAGAGTTCGGATAGTTCATTGGCGTATCGACGATCTCACCGATGGAGTCCACCCACGTATCGTTATAGAGATACTGAGTTTTGCTGTCGTCGGTTAGGCGTATGACACGAACCTTATATGCGCGGCCAGGTTTCGGCAGTTTGAGTTCGTAGCTGCGGTAGTAAACACCTGTCTTCTTCGCTGTCAGGGCAACTTCAACACTTTTCTCGCCTTCAGCAACTACATCAGCAAATGTTCCATCGCCATTGGCGATCTGAAACTTGTATTTGACTGTTGTGCCGTTGGTGTCACCCGATTTCTTATCCACGCTACGCAGAGAGGGAAATTTGAGGATGACGCGAACGCGGTCAGCTTCATCGTTATCGATGGAGACTGTCACCTCATGTGTCTTTTTCAGCTGAATGTTGATGGATTTGGGCGTTTCAACAAAATCAAAGCCAGCCATAGGCGTCTGGTCTTGCGAACCGTCGCGAAAATCCCATGTAATGCCGCTATAGTTGGCCGAGCCGTCTTCATTGAGGATCGGCAGATCATCGATGAAAATCGATTTTGCACCGTCAACCAGACCACCAATAACGCCTTCCCCGAGCAAGTCGAGGATAGACGCCATAGCACGCGAGTTAACGGTATCATCGGCTTCAACCGGCGTGCGGCTGGAGCTGCTGCTTTTCTTGCCGCCTGCACCTGCGATCAGGAGAGGCAACCTTTTCTTCTTGAACTGTTCCATGTTCAAAAAATCCCTTATTACATAAGCTGGTCGATGGTGATAGAAGAACTCACAACCTGCGAGCCAACCAAAATTTCCTCTCCATAGATGAGCTGCACCGGGTTTCCCTGGTTAGTGGTGTTCTGCGGCCCATCGAAATAGAACGAGTCGGAGTTATCCGCCTGTCTCACACTGTCGTTCGTCGCCTGTGGCGAAATGAGTTGCGCGACGCCGCCCATCATTAATGACAAACCGAGCGGAGCCAGGGCTGGAACCCAGATGGAGGCGACCATCAAAACAGCACCCACCACCGTCTGAAACCAACCAAACGCAGAGCCGCCACTACCGCGAGGAACTGGCGTAATTCGGATCTTCGCGATGTTGTCGGACTGCCCCATCATCTGGTACTCACCTTCGTCGACCGACCATTTGTGGCCCTGCTTGTTGGTGATCTGGATGTGGTATTTGTCGTAGGTTTTGAGGTTTCGCTTCATCCAGGCTTTGAATCCGGGGCGATTAGCCTCAATCAAATCCAGAGCCTGCTTGGTGTTGCGAACCTTCAAATGCCAGTGACGACCGAAGTGTTTGGCCATAGGGCCGCCAAGTTGCACATGAACTAACTCAGACACGTCTCATCTCCCTTGAGTAAGTCTCTGTGACGCAGGTGGTGCGTCGTGTGTTTCTGGTACATGCCACCGTAATAAGCGCGACAACTCAGGCGGTCGATCTGGTGATGCAGGATCATGCCGTCTCCGATATACACCGCGCAGTGGTCAGGCATTTTTCCGTACTGGATGAAGAAGACATCGCCGCGCTGCGGTTCCGTCCCTGGCGCAAGACGCACCAGCCCTTCATTTCGATAGTTCTGGTCGAGAATGTCGTTGTCGCCCGTGTACCATGACGGGATATGCAGGTGCGCATTCGGATTCAGCTCAACACCAAACTCGCGCTTGAGATAGTCGCGGCAAAGCATCCAGCAGTCGAAGACACCGAACACATAGGGTCTCCCCAGATAAGGCATCTCAAAGCCGTCTGGGGTGATCACATTCATCTCACTGAAGTGAAATGGCGCATCGCCCTCGACATTCTTCCGAACAGCCAGAATCAACCACGGAACTTCCGTTGCCTCACATCCGGCTCGGTCGGCGTCTGACGCATCAGCTGATTCGTCAGTGTGGGAGTGCCAGATGGCAACCACGTCCCCCGCATCTTCCGCAGCGATAATGTCGTCAGCGTGCATAACAAACGTGTTTTCCGGGTACTCCGACACGTTCCGGGCTTCAATGAAGCGATATTTCTCGCCAGTGGTGCGCACCAGAAAGCCACACGCTTCGTTCGGGTAGCGTTTGATGGCTGTCAGATAGATTTGTTGCATAACGTCCGAGCCAAGCTCAGGGAGCACTTTATTACCCATAACGTGTTGCTCCGATGAACCCGCCAAAGTGGATTACGCCATTGGCAAAGTAGTTACGGCGAGCGTTGCATGAGTCGTAGCGTTTCGTGCAGTAATCCGCGCCTGACATGGTGGTTTGCTGGTTGTTTTTGTCGAAATATGGGCCGGTGTAGCCGCACTCTGGGCCGCGGTATTTCCACGGGCAGGTGTTTTTGATGATCTGGCGGTACGGCAGCTGCACGCCCATCAGATCGAACACACTCGACAGCTCAAACTCGACGACCTCATGGGTTTCGAGAGTCTTCTGTTCGATGAACCACATCTCATCCGGGAAGTGCTGATTTGGATCTGCGGTTGGATTCCCGTCTTTGAAGTTGGCCGCATCGAGAAAACGCGCCAGCGTCATCTTGCGGATGATGCGGCAACCCACCAGATCGTCGTTTGCCTGAACTTCAGCGGAGACAGTTCCGGCAAAGTTGGAGACCTGGATTTTTGGACGCGGCAAAGTACCCTGACCAGTCTTATCAAAGCCTGACGCTTTGATTGGCCACGGTTCGTAGGACACACCCTGCCAAACGACTGGCTCCATCAGTTCGTTTGTGCCGGCGTGGAAAAACAGCTTGCCCCCAGAGGTGGTGTTCGACATATCAAGTTCGAACAACTCAATGAGCGCGGAGGGCGACAAGCTCTGAATATCAGCTTTAATACCCATCGTTTCTTCCTTGAAATAAAGAGGCGCCAACATCCTGTCAGCGCCTATAAATAATAGTAAATAAGTGCCTACTTATCTAGTAGGTTAAATTATCCTTCATAAATTTGTCTGAAGGTCGCAGTGAGAACCTGATAGCCCTGGTAACGTTTGACCGTATGGCTGTCGCACACCACAACAATCTTTTTGCCACGAGGGTTCGTCCAGTAGAACGACTCAACGGCCGCGCGTGCCGTCAGAAAGTCATCGACGGCATTGATGACGTCGTAAGAGCGCGTAAATGTCAGGCTCCACTCTTCTTTGATGCGATTGAGACCTTTGGCCTGGCGCTGTTCGTAATCGTCACCGAAATTCAGAACCGCCACGTTAGGCTTCACGGTCTTTTCCGACTCGTAGTCGGGATACCAGTTAAAAGTCAGTCTTTCCATCTCACATCCTTGTGAGACTGCCCCTTCCGGGTCAGCCGTGGTTAGTTACGTTGAGAGTTAGGGTTGAGCGAACCGCCTGGCCGCTTCTCCTGAGCGATGGTTTCAAGCGCGATCGCCTTCATGCGCTGCGCTGCCTGACTCCATGCGCCTTCGGAATTGCTGTTCTCCGAGACACTGCCGTCGCTGTTGACGTTGATCTCAATGCTGACAGGTGAGAAAACGCCGCCACCGCCGCCTTTAACACCCTCTGCGTTGAGCGTAACCGGGATGGAACGCCCATCCGGAAGCGGAACGTAGGCTTCGTTCATATCCCCTTCACCAAACAGCGCCAGCTGTGGAGAGTCAGCGATGCCACCTTTCTGGTACGCACGCAGCGGAACCACGCCGTCTTTCCCGAAAATGCCGCCTTTGGCGAACTTCGGAATTGCCGGGATGCCGCCAGTACCATCAGATGCCGATCCGGTGAGATTGTTGAACCCGGAGTTAGAGCCGGAGGAACCCGATCCGATGTTGTCGAAGCCACCACCAGCCCAGGCAGACACAAGCCCGGAGGCAATGGTGGCGCCGAAGCTCAACCACTTATTGCCAGAGCCGGACATGTTTGCTCCCAGCATGGCAAACGCGGCAGAAAGCGCCCCCGTGACAGAGCTAAGGTTCTGCATGGAGAAGATGGATGTCTTCACCGCTTTGGTTTCCGCGTCTTTGGCTTCAGTGCTGGTGAACAGTCCATTCACCCAGCTGCCGATCGCGTTGGTTGCAGAGCCAATCGCGCTGGTCGTCTGCTGAGTGGTCTGCCCCAGACCGGAGACCGAGCTGGAGGTCTCTTTCGTCGCCTCACCCACGCTCTTATCGCCGTTGACCGCATTCATCCGGACGCCCTGGTTGGTAACCGCTGATGCGACACCAGAAAGCAGATTGCCGCTCTGAGAGCTGCCCGCTGCCGTCGTTCCCATCCCCAGCATGTTCATGAGAGGCAGGGTGATCTGCGTCTTCACAACCATGTTGGTGATGTCGCGGAGGATGGATTCTGCCAGGCTGGAGAAGTCCATTTTCCCCTTCATGACGAAGTCGGTCAGCGTATCCGTCATGTTGCTGAACAGGTTGCTCCAGCTATTTTCCAGCTGATCGGCCAGATTCTCGTACTCAAGCGCCAGCTTCTGTGTCGCCGTACCCGTCTCTTTGATGAGAGCGGTGTTGCCTGCCGCCACCAGCTGGTTAATCTGCTTGGTGTAAAGCGCCACGATTTTCGGATCAGAAGCCTGGTCACGCAGATCCATCAACGCTTTCAGGTTACGGTTGTAGGTGTCGTTGAAATCGGCCACCTTCTCTTCACGAGACGGCTTGTAACCCGCGCTGATGATGGAATCGGATTCCGGCGCCCAGGTGGAGATCATCTGCTCGACGTTGCGGCGGTTGAACATCTCGCGATAGTCGTCGCTCGCGTTAGCCAGGTCAGCCAGGCGTGACTTGGCTTTGTCGATCATCTCCTGAGTGATGAACTCATTCGGTACGGCGTTGGCCAGTTCGGTCAGCGATTTGGTGGTATCGCGGAGAGACTGATCAAACGACACGGTCGCTTTTGAGCTTTCACCCATCTGCCCCATAAGCTGATCGGCTTTATCCAGGGCTTTCTGGTAGCCGGCCGCCAGCTTACGCTGCGCATTTTCTTCCTTCCTAGCGACACGCTGAGAAGCATTGGCAGTACGCTGCCCGGCTTTTTCCGCTGCTGCGGCGTCCTGCTCACGCGCTTTGGTCAGTGCGGCGATCGCGGCAGCACGTTCCTCGTCGCTCATTTTCTCCAGAGAGCTGGCGCTGGAGGCTTTCTGCAGGTTCAACTGGGTTTTGAGCTGTTTCGGCCCGATGATCGGCTTGCCTTCGAAGTCCAGCATCGCCGTACCGTCTGGCAGTGTGCGCTGGTAGGTCGCGGAGTCCATCTGGTTCCGCATATACTGCGCCAGTGCTTTCTGAGCCGCTTTATCGGTCGTTCCCAGCCCTAGAACGGTTCCCTGGTTGGACATTACGCCCTTACCGGTTTTCGCCGCGCTATCACGCTCGAACTCCGCCTGAGTCAGCTCCTGAGCAACAGCTTCAAGATGCTCCTGATACCCACGGATGCTGCCTTGTAGCTTCTGAACCTGCTCGGTGTTCCCCTCTTTCTTCGCTTTCTCCAGCATGTCGCTGAAGTGGGCAATTTGCTTCTCGGTTGCGTTTTTGCGAGAAGACAGGTCGTCGACCAGCTTCTGCGCCGGTTCCAGATAGGACTTGTTCACCTTCTCGCGAAGCGGTGCGAGCAGCTTGTTCTTCTCGTCGTCCGAAAGCGATTTGTCGTCGTTGATTTTCTGGATCTTATCCAGAGCCTCCTGACGGGCTTTCACAAACGTTGCAGAGAAGACCTGGTTATCTGCCCGGATTTTCTCAATCTGGGATTCAGCAGCCTCTTTTGCCAGCCGTTTGGCCACCGCGCCATCACCCAGCGCCATCGTGCCTGTGGTTCTTTCGTACTCTTCCTGATTTTTCTTCAGGCGAGCCTCAACAACCTCTTTGGACTCCTTCACGGCGACAGGGCCAGCCGCTGTGGAGTAGTAGTTCACGCTTTCACCGGTTTTAAGCGCCTGCTGGTCTCGCTGGATCTGTTTTTCAAGCTCGGCTGCACGCGCTGCCATCTGCGCACGCTTGGCCGCAGTCATCGCCTCCGGGATTTTGCGGATCTCGTCCACAACTTTGGACGTTTCGCTGCGGAGCATGGTCATATACGTGATAAGACCGGCTACAGCCACGGTAGCTACGGTGAACGCTGCACCAATGGGGTTTGCTGCAATGAACGCAGTTAGCCCAGCAAACGCGCCCTGAAGCCCCGTAATCGCGCCACGGATAGCGAAGATCAGCGATGGGATTGGAGCCAGCCCCATACGAGCCGCACGATTAAAGCGGGTGACCGCTGTCGCGCCCAGATTGAACGGAGCCTGGAGAACGGTCGACATCTTGGTAAATGTGTTAACCATTTGCCCGGCAGTACCGATCACACCTGCAATCCCGGCACGCATCAGCTTGAACGCCACCATCGCAGCAACAACTTTGCCCAGGCTGATAACCAGCTCCTGGTTTTTAGCCAGCCACTGCGCCAGCTCGCGTAAGCCGTCGATCGCCGTGGAGAGTCCGGAACCCAGCGAGTTAGCGAACGAAATGCCTTCAGCGCTGTTCATGATGGAAGCAAGCTCTTTCATCCCCTTTGTGAGAGAAT
The DNA here is from genome assembly GCF_021725435.1 of Enterobacter sp. JH25. Classification (NCBI taxonomy): domain Bacteria; kingdom Pseudomonadati; phylum Pseudomonadota; class Gammaproteobacteria; order Enterobacterales; family Enterobacteriaceae; genus Enterobacter; species Enterobacter sp. JH25. The sequence goes on from NZ_CP091322.1 coordinate 63,021, forward strand.
CCAGATAGCCCGCCTGACCGACACGATCGGCAAACAGCGTAAAGGAGGTTTGCAATTGCGCCAGCGCACCAGTGTAGGTTTGCATCATGTCTTTGGCGGCGTTTTCGTTCTCCGCACGCAGACCAACGAACATCAGCGATAGCGCCTGTTTCGCTTCCACAGTACCGGTGGAGACTGCTTTGGTCAGTTCCCCCATAGTGATACCGGCAGCGTCTGCCATCGCTTTCATCGCGTTAGGAACGGCTTCACCTAATTGCTGACGCAGTTCTTCCATCGACACGACGCCCTTACCGGACATCTGCTGGACAGCCACGGCAGCACGTTTAAGCAGTTCGCTATCGCCGCCGAAGCGTGCAACGGAGTCCACCAGTGCTTTCAGCGACCCGTCAGTAGGATCGAGACCTGCCGAGCGGAATTTAACGAAGGAATCGGTCAGAGCCTGCATCGCAAACGGGGCGTTTTGCGCCATATCCACGATGTACTGCATATCCTCTGCGGCTGCTTTGCCAGGGTTGGCCTTGTCCTTGTTCAGCCCGCGCAACATGACACGCATACGCTCCATTTCGGAGGCGGCTTCGATGATTGGCTTCTGCCAGCCGAACAGGATGTCAGTTACCGTTCTTGCCGCATCACCAATCTCGCCAAGCAAGAAAATGTTGCCGCGCAGACCAGAGAACACACCACTTTCAGCACCACGCCCGCCGTGGCCATAGGAACCGCTGTGTCGACCACCACCGCCATCACCGTAGCCGCTGGTGCGTACACGTACCGGCTTGCTGATCAGTTGCTGGCGGCCAATCACGGCATCCATCTGATCGCGGACTTTCTTCAGCCCCTCGGCAGCCTGGCTCGTTGTGACACCCCAATTACTGAGACGCTTCGTCGTGGTGTTAAGGCGCGTATTCATGCCACTCACGGAGGAAGAGGCTTCTTTTACCTCCGTACCGAAGCGGCTGGCGCTCTTGCCAGCGAACGTTGCCCAATCGGAAAACTCGTTGAGTTCAGACTGAACCTTGCGCAGCGATGTGGTGAGCTTATTAACGGATGAGGTGGTTGTGTCGACGCGCTCAATCAGGGTTTTGAGACCTGAGTTGAGGCTGGTAATGTTGCCTCGCGTCTTGCGCGAAACATCAGACACAAGCTCGAAGCCGGCAGCTACATCCTGTAGTTTGTCTGCCGTGGCATCGAGCTTGGACTCCAGAACGCCGATGATGCGGGAGACCGAACCCAACGAGCGTTCCAGATTGTTAATTTTCTGAGCTGGCTTTGTGGCCTGCTCCCCGAATCTGGTAAGTAGCTTACCCGCCCGGTCGATTGACGCTGTAAACTGCTTGTCTTCCAGCGACAGGATAAACTCTACGTTTTGTGACATTCCCTTGTCATCCTCTGCCAAAAATTTGCATCAGTTGCTCTTTGGCGTCAGGGTCTGCCTTATCCTTGCGAGGATCGTAGACTTTATCGGTTACGACTGGTCTTCCAATCCTGAGTTGCAAACCCTCCATGAACGCCTTCACGCCCTCGCCATCTGCCTGAGCAGCGCGAGCGACTTGCAGGTTGCGGACATCCTCTTCCGCACGCAGACGGTCGATGTTGCGGCTGAGCATCCAGAACATCGTTAGAGGGACGCCCAGCAGCTCTAATGGCGACACGGCGTAGTGAGCAACTACACGACTGAAATAGAATCCGAGATCTATCGATACGGTCTTTACCCCGGATTCATCGCGGGAAATTACTTTGCCCCTTCACCAGCCGCTTTTTCGTTCTCTTCATCAATCACTTCCATAGCGAAGGTGAAGATCTGCTGGAGCTGCGGAACAGTCAGTTTTTCCAGTACAGCGTCCGGCACGGATGGGATGACCTTGCGAACCAGGTCGGCGTAAGCAGTAACCTGCTCAACAGGCGACATGTTCTGGAGGTCTTTGCCTTCCATCTGCTTGATGGAGACGAACAGGCCAACAGTCATTTCAACGATGGGATATTCCTGGCCGCCGAACTTGATGCTTTTCTTCGGCGGCAGAATGGAGTCGAGATCGAGTAATTTGGTCATTGGTTAAAGTCCTTTTGAAAGAGAGGCTCTTCCTGAGCCTCTGCTTAGTTACGTCGCGATTATTCGGCAGAATTAACCGTTACTGCTTTGGTCGTTTTCTTGCCGCCGCTATTGCTGGTAAAGGAGATATTTGCCGAACCTTCAGCTACTCCGCGAACCAGACCAGTCTGGTCAACGGTTGCTTTCTCCTGATTGTCGGATTCCCACACACCGGTTTTATCGCCGGCATCTGCAGGGGTGATCTGGGCAGTCAGCTGCACGGTCTCACCGGCTTTAACTTCCGGAGATTCCGGAGAGATAGAGACGGTTTTAACCGGCTTTGGGCCGCTCATTTTCCCCAGCACGCCGTCGTCATCCGGGTAAGCGGTGAACTGAACGGAGAACACGCGAACATCATCAGACTGGTAGGTCATGGTGAAGTTACCTGCGGTCGCAGCTTTCGGGATGGTCAGAACGTAGTCGGTGGTATCCTGCGGGGTCAGAACCAGCTCTTTGGCTACGTCGATCAGGTTGACGCCCTGTGCGGAAGTGATGGTCACAGCGTTATCTTCTTCGCTCAGAGTAGAACCCGGCATCAGATCGACCATATTCTGCAACACAGACTCGGCCAGCGGCGCAGTGATAGTGATGTTACGACCCTGCACCAGCTCGGAGATGGTGGTCTGCCCCAACTGGTCTACGGTGACTTTCAGAGTTTCGGTCGCAACTTCAACCTGAACACCGCCTTTGGTGTAACCCAGATCAACGCCACCAAACGACACTTTGCAGGCGCCAAGTTTGATGTTTTTTACATGGGTATTGGACATTGTTGGAAAACTCCTTTTTCCGTTAAATCAGCACCTTCATGGTGCCAATGGTAAGTATATACTTACTTATTTTATTAATTCAACAAATAGCCCGCAAATTCAATCGGGATACCCGCTTCAATCAGCGAACCTTCGTTTTTGGGATAAGTAATCGGCATCGACATTGGCCGAACCAACCGGAAGTAAACGCCCTCTGACACGGTTTCTTCGACCGGGAACATGTCCATGATCTTATTGGCTTTCGCCACCGCCTTTGTGATCGTCGCATTACGCACGATGACGGTGAAAGAGTCGTGATAGAAGCCTTTTAACTCATGGTCAATGGTGATCCCCGTATTGGGAGTAACCAACAGAACACCGGACTTCACATTGGCTGGCATGTAGTGACAGAAAATGTCAGTGCCGACTGTACCGATCTTCGCCTTCTGCATCAGGCTCGCAAATGCCTCAATAAACACATCAACCTCTCGTAAAACCTGCTTTCCTTGCCGCTTCTGCAATCGTCTGAGTGAACTGTTTCTCACTGATCTGCACGGCTCTCTCAAGGAACAAAGGCCCAACTCGTGGCTTCACACCAGCGACTGGCGGGTTGGTGACGCTCTTCATGCGGGAGAGATAGCCGAGACGATACTTGCCCAACTCCATGTACTCCGCATAATCGCCAACCTCAACGCCCGGATGCCCTTCTCGTGGTTTGGCTCCAGATACCGATAACTCAATACGCAGCCCGGTATAGCCTTCTTTGACCACTCTCGCGAAGATCGCGCTTTCGAGTGAGCCAGTCTCCAGCGGGGCCATTGCCCGCGCCAGACGCTCAACCAGACGCGCCAGCTTCTCCATGTCACGGATGAGATAACGCTTAAAAGCTTTCTGGCTGTTATTGAGCCTGTCGCCAGCACGCTTAAACTGATGCGAGTCGTACTTCAGACCCATATGTTTGCCCCTACTTCCAGGTGCCCAGGGCGCCCACGCAGTCCCCAGCGACGATGCACGCTGGATACCTTCAGCTTTTGCCCCTCCAGAATGAGAACGTCATCAAGCTGCACTGCGGCCTCAAGTGGGATCACCAGAACAGCATCGAACAATTCCAGATTCGCTTTACCGCGACTGCCGGAGCTGTCCGCACGTACCGATGACTTCTCGTTACTTTGCTCAAACTTAACTACGCCGACGTTCGTCTTCCTGACGAACTGCAATTGCGCTTCACCGTAGACGTTCTTCGAACCAAGACGGTAAATCGCAATCTCTGCTTGCCATGAAATGTTCATGCACTCTCCCTGTGGTTGGCGGCCGCACTCATTACCAGGCGAAGGCGCGATTGCTCGTCTTGAGCCTTTCGACCAGAAGTAAATAATGCGACTGGCGTTACGCACGGCGAACAATCATGCGGTTATTGATGTAACTGACCAGCAGTCGCCAGGTACTGCGAGCCACATGCACATTTGCCGCTTTGCCGGTGCGGTACATATTGGTCGTTTCACCAATGGACTCAGACAGAATGCCGTCCTCGCGGGCTGCCGCTACGTCATTACCGTTAGCGATTTCGCAGGCTTCATTAACCACGGCCAGCATTAATGCCAGTTTGAAGTAGTCCGGGAACTCTTCGAATTTATCCGGCGTCATCTGTTCCCAATCGATCTGATCGTGACGATATGCCCCGTCAGCGCCCCACGGAATGTCATAGACGTTCAGCATGTTTTGCGGGCGGTCGTAACGGTCGAAGTCGATACGCAGGACTTTGCGGATTGAGAACGGCAGCGTTTTGACGCGTCTGGTGGCCTCAATGAGACGTTTGCGCATCAGCCCTTCGCCATCAGCTAACAGGGTGTCGCCGTTCAGCATATCGATAGCTTGCATCTGGGCGTCTGCGACCGTTGCGAATGACTGGCCAGGAATTGACAGCTCGAAGCTATTCAGCAGAACGTACATCTTGCGCTCTTCATGCGTCAGCCCGGATGCCACCGCTTTGACAATGACGTGTCGCAGATCGCGCTCTTTATCTGAAAGCAGGTTGTGTTCGGCCGACACGACAACCGGAATGGACATCTGCCCCTCAGTAATATCGAGAGGTTCGTTATCGACGATGATCGCACCTGCGCCATCTCTGACGGTATACGTGGCCGACTCAATATCCAGAACGTTAAATGCAAACGACAGGGAAACTGCTTCCCCGCTACGGTACGTGTCGATCTGCGCCATTACTCACCGCCCTGTGCTTTCAGGATGCCTTCGATCATTTCAACGATACCTTTGGCTTTCACGCCAATCTGGTTGCCGATCTGACGCAGACCCGCAATACCTTCACAGTCCGCAATCGACTCCAGCTCTTCACGAGTGAAGCGTTGTACCGGTTTGGCTTCCACTTCAGCCGTACCACGTTTCATTGGCACAATATCCGGGGCCGCCGTCTCGACAATGTCGTCCGCAGTCAAATCATTGCGGCTGCTGTACGCGGCAGAAGGAGATACATTTTTGCCTTCAACGGTAGTGGCACGCATGGAGGCACAAATTCGCTGCTGATCGATGAATGGCAGTTCAGCAACCGAGATGCCGTCGACAAACTGGATACCGCAGAGAATGCCCGTATACCCCAAAAACTGAGGCTCCAATAAACGAATTTTTGCTGGTTTCATTCTTCTTCTCACTTAATGGGCGTCATCGCCGCCCATGTGTTGGTTACGCAGCCGGTGTAATGGTGACAGACTGAGTGAACGGAATTGCCCGGAAGCAAGCCGCAAGATGGTTCTGCTGGCGCTCGCTCAGAGGCTCGTTGGAGATGGAATTGGTGAATCCGGCACGGCACATATGCCCCGTGAAATCCGCAAACGCCTCTTCCGTGATCTTCATCTTTTGTTCTGGCATTTCTCGCTCCTACAAAAAGGGTGGGCGTATAGCCCACCCTTAAAGGGTAGATAATTACTTACCTACCATACTGATCAAATTTTTACGTTGGTCAGCGCGGCGATAGCCTTGTCGTGCTTGTTCGCCAGAGAGCAGTACCACTTAACGCGGGTACGGGTTGCGTCTTTGTTCTGAACAGTACCGATGTTCTCAACAACGATACCTGCGTTTTCACCGCCATACAGACCAGTCACACCGTTCTCTTCGGACAGGTGCAGGCAGTAGATGCTTGCTTTGCCCGCGTCAGTCGGGATGAAGTCGTTCACGATGAACGGTACACCGTTGTGGCACAGCATCGGACGGCCGAAGTTTTCCATCATGATTTCGGACGGGCCGAGGCTAACGGTACGCAGCAGAGCGCGATAAGCACGCAGGTGCTCGGAACGCATCATGATGCAGTCTGCGCCCAGATCTTTCACCGCGTCGACCAGCTCGTCGAACATGGAGAAGGTCATGGAAGCGCCTTCGATATCGATCTTCTGATCGTCGTGCATCAGCTTCGGAATGCCGTCGAACGCTTTGGTGTTGGTGCTGGAGTCGCCCAGAATCAGGTTGCGGCGGAATGCGCGAGCCAGACCTTTCACCTTCTGACGAACCTGGATTGCCAGCTGGTTGTTGGTGTCGGACATAGTGGTCGCCAGGAATTTGTCGACGTCTACGTCGCCTGCCAGGATACGCAGCTTCGCAACGTGTTCGGTGAAGGTTGCAGCGCCTTCGGTGATGGTGTCGTTCACATCAATGAAGGTTGCTTCGCTCAGGGTAGCTTCGCGGTTGTAGAGGTATGCCTTAGAATTAATCTTCATGAAAGGCAGAACAGCGAACAGGTCATCGCGATCGATGATGGTCTCGATCACACCCTGCTCAAGTTCGTTGTTAGACAGCTTTTCAGCTTCATCACGCAGTAATGGCATCTTTCATTTCCCTATGATTTAAGATGTTACTTGAGTCCGATTTTCCCCAGACCGGAGGTCAACTTATCCATAGTCGACTTGCTCTTCGGCTGGTTTACTTTGTGGGTCGGTTTGCTATTGGAACCAGCACCCTGCTTGGCTTCGCTGCGCAACAGTGCGTCAGCTTCCGGATCTGCACGCAGAATGCGCTCAATCGCGGATTCGAACGGTAACGGTTTGCCTTCACCGTCAACCAGAACTGCACGTTCTTTCTGACCGGCTGGCTTATCAAAGCCCACAACACTACCGTCTTCACCCACTTCGAAATGAGAGCCGTAGATAACGCGAGCCTTAGCCGGAGTCATCAGAACTTTGTCACGCAGGAAGGCAGAGCCGCTGAAGGAAGCGCCAACAGTCATTTCGACCAGTTGAGCCTTCAGTGCGGCGTTCTCGCTCTCCAGAGCGGAGTAGCGTTCGTCGCGCTGTGCCAGTTCAGCCTGGTGCGCTTCGATCATCTGCTTTTTCACAGCGTCGAATTCGCCGCGACGTTCCAGTTCAGCCTGCTCTGCCTCACGGCGTGCGGTTTCTGCGGCTTGTTCAGCTTCGAGAAGCTGGCGAGCACGCGCCGGGTCAATATCGCCGTACTGAGCCAGCTGATCGGCCAATGTGCGCTCTTTCTCCTTGCGCTTCATGTTCTCTTTCAGCAGGTCTGCACCGGTCTTCTTGGACTTTCGTAGTTCTGCCAGCAACTCTTCCTGAGTCATACCGGCATACTCGTCGTCACCCTTCGGTTGCTCTTTTTGCTCGCCCTGTTTGCCTTGGTCTTGCGTACCCTGCTCATTGTCTCCAGCAGGAGCGCCGCCACCAGCGCCGCCGCGCTCATGCGCTTCGGCTGCATCCATCAGGCCACGACGGGCCAAAAGCATTTGCCACAGATTCATAGAAATTCCTTTTCGTTACTTATCACTCGGTCTCTTGAGTAGATGAGTCCCCATTCCCTCGGGGTTGATCTTGCCCGCTTTCTTGGGCTGTATCTCGATCATAAGTAAGTACTGACTTATTTTCAAGGGTGTTTAGATCATTTTTTGGAGGAAATTTCAAGAGATCTTTATCAAATTCCTTTTTCATCGCCTCAGAAATGTTCGGGAACACTTTCTCGATGAGCATTTCCATCTGGTGACGACGAACGGAATCAGGTGCCTGAAGCAGCGAGAGCTTTTCAGCAACTGCAAACTCATCAGTCAGACCGCGGATGTCGAAACTTTCCGGGTACGCGATCAGAGAGTGGTCTTCATCCAGTTCGACACCCATCCACTTCGCTGCCAGCTGCATCATCTGGCGCTCTGCCCTTTCGAGGCGCTCTGCTTTTGTCACCAGCAGACTGTTAACGCGCTGGAAGTCGTACATCTTCGCTGCGCCCGAAGAGTTATCGATGCCCTGTGCGTTATCCTGCTTGGTTCGCTCACCTGCCACGCCAACGGAATGGTAGATCTCGTTAATCACCGTCTTAATCGTGGTGATAATCATCTGGGCCTGTTTCGGGTCCGGAGACAGGTAGAATGGCTGATTACCGCTCTCAGAGTCGAAGGTGAAGACGCGCTTTGTCCCCATTTCAAGCACTTTGGTGTGGTTTTCATCGCCCGGCAGCAATGACTGAACCGGGATCGCCAGCTGGCTGAATGTCTGATCCTGAATAATCGCGTCAAGGTTCGACAGGTAGTTGGCCACGGCGCGATCAAGATAGGCAATATCGTCAATCAACGACGGGCTGAAATACGGAGACTCGCTTTCACCAATGCAATCCACCGGGAACACCGGCACCACGCCCAGATTATGCTGGCCGCTATCCTCCAGAACGACTTTGGCCTGACGGCGACCGCTATTTCCGGAACCCTTCTTCACTTCTTCACGGAACAGATACCACTCGTTTTGCGTCCACAGACGGTAACGCTGGTATTCCTGCCCGGTTGATGTGAACGGATCTTCGTCGTCGCGCGCGATTTCAACAATCAGCGCCCACAACATATTGCCGTCTTCATCCCAGGCAACATCAAGCAGCTGCTGCGGCGAAATCCAGTAAGCGTAGGCACGCGCATCATTTTTCTTCTCGTCTGCAACAGACTCAACATCGACGTTCATGGTGCTGTCCACGACAACCCAGATACGGCCATAAATGGATGATTGCAGATCGATAGCCGCCATAAACGCATCGATGGAGGCTTTCTGGCGCGTGGCTCGCTTCCAGAAATTGCGGATCTGCTCCGGTGCTTCATCAGTGTTGCGGTGAATGACCTCTTTGAAGAGGTATTTGTTGATGAGGTTTACCACTTCGCGCGTATGGTTGAAGCGATAAGCGCGTTCCAGGCGCTCTTTGAACTCCTGATCGCCCTCTTTGAAGTAACGGAAGATATTGTCGTTGAACCAGGCACGCCCGCCAGCGTAGGTGCTGGCGAGGAAGTCCCAATGTTCTTTTTTCTTCTCATATTCAGGGTGGCGTCGTGCCACAAGGTCTTTGATTTGCTTGTCAGTCAATTCCATTTGATTTCCCTTTCCACTTAGGTAAGCACTTACCTATCTAGATCCACCAAGAATAACACGATTTTTCACCGGATACCTACGATGAACCGGATAACCCAACGCATCCGCACTGTGTTCGATGCCGCCAGTCTTATCCATATCGCGTGAGCCTGGCTTGTAGATCACCTTCTCCAGCGAGTCGATGAGGTGTTTGCACTTCGGATCGATGTACAACCGGGTTTCGCCCGAGGCACTCATCAACATGCGGTTCACTGCGTTAACACGGTCTGCGATCGGCGGGTGCTTCTTCGGATAATCGACTCGAAGGAAACCTTTTTCCTTGAAGATATCGACGTCCGATTCGCCGCGTGCGTGCTGGCGATACGCACCTGCCGGGTCAGGGAAGATAGTGACCTGAGACTTCCAGCGCCAGAAACGGCGCTCCAGCTCATCACACACTTCAGCCGTGTTGGAAGAGAACAGCACAACCTCGTCCACGGCCCACAACTCGCCATTTGGCTGCGGCTGCAGGATGACCGATGACATAGGGTCGATGTTGAAGTCCTGACCAACCCAGATCGGCAGTTTCGGATTGAACTGGAGTGGCTTCACATGCACATTGCGGTCGAACGGGTAGTAAACGCGTCCGGACATGTTTTCGAAGCTGGCCAGGTATTCCTGTGCGAACGATTTAGGGTCCATATCGTTCTTCGCTGCTTCGATTTCCGCGCTCGGTACGAACGGAGAATCAGCCGTAACGAACTGCCAGCTCTTCCACTGCCCTTTGCGTTGCAAATCTTTGTTCTGACCGATAGTCCACAGCTTGTGGAACTCGGAGAAGCCTTTTGGCGTACCGATGATCAGCGCACCGCCACGGGTAGAGGACAGTGTCGGACGCAGTACCTTGTACCAGGTGTCCGGCTTCATATCCTGAAATTCATCGAGCACCACAAAGTGCAGTGCCACACCACGAAGCGTATCGGGCTTATCCGCACCTTTCAGCGCGATTTCAGAGCCGTTCTTCAGCACGATGGTCATCGTGGTGTCGTTTTTCTTACGAACCCATTTACGCGGCAGAACTTCCTGCAGGTCATCCCACAAGATCTGGCGAGCCATCTGGTACGTCGGTGCGACGTACCAGACACGTTGCTTCTTCTCTTTGGCTGCCGCGCGGATGATGGTGGAGATCGACAACCGGGATTTACCCCAGCGTCGACCCGCACACACCACTTTGAAACGATGTGGCGACTGAAAGACTTGCATCTGCCCAGAATGCAGCTGTACGAGACTCAGAGACGACGGGATGGCCATAGTTAGACGCTCCCATCACTTTCATCACCAGACGCGTCAGAATCGCCCTCTGCTTCGCTCAGTGCTTCCTCTTCGAGTGACTCAAGCAGATCGTCATCAATCAGATCCGGCTCATCATCTTCCTTACGCAGCTGCGCCACCTGGGAAGGCGTAAGTTCGCCAAATACCAGGTTCGGGATTTCGTCTTCTTCGTTCTCAGCGCGATCCATACCGAGCGCTTTCGAGGATATTTCGAAGCACTTAGCGAGTGTGCCGCTGGCTCGCTGGAGACTTTTAAGGTCATCTTCTATGGCTGCGAGAGGTCTGCCATCCTTTTTGGCAGTGGCAACTTCGTGCATGACCATGCGCCCGAGTGCGAATGCCCAATCGTCGTAACGAGTCCGGCGCTCTTCGATTTTCTCTGCACGCGCCTTCGCACGCAGCTCTGCGTCGGATTTGAGCGACTCGCGCACCATCTTCCCAACGGAGTCCGCGCCTTTCTCTAATCCACGCTTTTTGAAATGTCTGGAGAGCGTTTCACGACGAATGCCGTACTCTTCCTCCAGCTTGGAGAGTGTGTATTCGCCGGAAGTCCACTTTGCTTCGGCTTCTGCCCACTCAGCTGGTGTCAGGCGAGTTTTGCTCTCGTCTTTTTCTACAGTCATAGATCCCTCTAAAACACTCAGAGCGCATCCTTGCGCTCCTAAACAACTTGTTTAATTCAGTGCCTAACCAATTTGTTTTCTGGGTGTTTAAAACCGGGCTGGGGAGTATTCAGAACCTGCTTCCGTATATATTTAATAAGTCACTTAGTATTTATATATACGGAAGCAGGCTCTCAAACTGGCTCCCAGACCGACTTACATCACCAGTAATTTGGCTCGGGCACGACCTAACGTGGTCAGTCCCAGCGTGCGACGGTGGTAGCCGGAATCTCCGCGCTGGCGGCACATTCCTTTCTCCACCAGCCCCTTTTTCACCAGTGCGCGGATAGAGAACTGCATACTCTGTTTGGTCGTTTTGTACGGCAGCACTTCAAGCAGCTCGTCCAGATCGAGCAGATGCCCACGCTCATGGCCTAAATTGATGGTTTTGATGATGTCTTTTTGTTTGTCGGTCAACGTCATGGCAAATCCTTATGCCGGTAATGCAATTTCAAGAGGTTTATTCAAAGGCTGTTTGTCGAATGCCAGCAGTGGCAGCGTGTCCGGCAGCTGACGACCAAAATCCGGGTTGCGGTACACCCCATATAACGGTGAGGTGAAGCTCAGGTTATGAATATCTTTGAGTAGCTTCACGATGCTGGCTTCATCCACCAGGCTGTCGGCAATGTCCTGAATGGTAGTGCCTCGGTTACGCCCGGCTTTGGCCAGTGAACTGTTCTTGTGGTAGTCGGCAACCAGATCACGCAGCGCACGACGGCGGCGAGACTCACTCATGGCGAACAGCTCTTTGACGATCGCTTCGTTGTCGCCAGGGTCGGAACGGAAATGACGCTGGAAGACGCGCAACGCACTCTCATAGCTCTTCGGACGCTCCGGACGGATGAACTGGAATCCTGCTTTCATGGCGAACGGGTTGTATTTGCTCATCGACGACTGGATCTCGATGATTGGCCGGTCGTGCATCCTGCTAACCAGGTTAATCATACGATAGGAGACGCCGACACCGCGGTACTGAGTGTCAACAACGGAACGGCTGATCACCGCAAAGTTGTTGTTCACGTACCGGCCCCAATACTGGTTGGCCACGGTGGTATTGGTGGTTGGCTTCAGCTTAGGAAACATGCGATGGCGAGGCGCCAGCAGCAGTTTCGGGTAAGCCATAACCACGACGCCCACCAGCCGGTCGTCCAGTTCGCAGCGATAATACGTTGGCGCGAACGGCTTACCATCCGTCTTGTAGTGCAGCGACTTCAGCGCGTGCCAGTCTTCAACCGTGCCTTTGGTAACGGTCATACGCTCCAGAAAGTCCAGATGACGCGGGAACTCTTCCGGGCGGTAGCGTTTGATGATGATGTCTGTCATGTCGATCACCTGCGCTCGATATTGGCATTGATGAAGTCCAGGCGAAGCGATTCCATCGCCCCGACCATGACGTATGGACGCCCACCGTTATGCCAGCAATCCAGAACATTGCCGTCGTTGTTGATCATCAGCAGCGCCAGGCTCTGGCTTTTGCCTTCTCTGGCGTACTGGAGTGCTTCTTCCAGCAGGCGGATGACTTCAACGTTGTTGTTGTCAGCCTCTTTCGATGGCTTCAGCTCTACGATCTTCAAATCAGGCATATTCCACCTTCACGCGTTCTTTGTAGTGCTTGGTGATCTGCATATCCGGGCGCAGCGCGTTCTTCAGGTCTTCGTGGGTCGTCGCCACCATTACCGTCGCACCAACCTTACGGGCGGCACGCTGGAGGTTCGACGCCACAACCTGGGCGGTTACACGGTCGAGAACAGCGCCAAATTCGTCGGCTGCCCAGACTTTGGCGCCTGACTCGATCAGCTTGGCGATCTTGAGACGGTATTTCTGGCCGTCAGACATCTCGGATGGCTTGCGCACGAATAGATAGGCGTCATTCAATCCGGCCATAGACAGCAGCCCCAGCGCTTCGCTGGTGGTTTTGCCCAGCTGGTCGATGACGTTAACCTCATTGTCGAAGGTAAAGTCATCGATGGAGGCTACAGAAAGCCCTTCATCCTTCATCTGGCGTTGCAGCTCGCGCAGCACAACGGATTTACCGGAACCGGATTGGCCGGTGATGTACACCACATCGCCCTGCTTCACTTCCAGCTCCAGATTGTCGTAAAGCGTCCACTCTTTTTCGTCCAGGCCAAGACCGAACGATTCGGCAATCTCCAGCGTGCGCGTGGTTTTATTCACGCGGGTCTGAAACGATACGTTGATGGTGTATTTGCTCATGCAGCCAGCTCCCCAGAAGAAACTTTCTCCGCATACGCCACGAAAGCGTCTACCCCGCTCTCTCCCGTGATTTCTTCCATGTGGGCAAGCAAATCCCCAACCACAATGGCAGAGCCAGCAGGGAGCGTTTTAAAGCCCAATACGTCGATGACGCGGACTTCTTCAGAGGCCACTTCGCGACTGATCTCGGTGTGCTCTTCTTTCTGGCGTTCCGTCTCTTCGCCCAGATCGAGCACCAGAGAGCCGGTTTCCATCTCTTCGGTCATGCTGCCGACAAGCACGTTCAGCTCGCGCTCTTCAAAACCGAAGACCTCGACGTCGCCCAGCACCAGGGATTCCAGTTCCTGCTGCAATTTGATGGCGTCGTAGTCAATACTGGCCAGGCGGTTGTCTTCCAGACGCTTCGCCTTCACTTCTTCTTCGCTCAGATCGTCGCGAACGATGACCGGCACACGCTCCAGACCAGCCAGAAGTGCCGCCTCGCGACGACCGTGGCCAGTAATGATGACATCGTGCTTGTCGACCGTGATCGGCTGGTCAAAACCGCGCTTTTTGATGGCGGCCGCCAGATCGCGGATCTGCTGTTCGTCATGTTTTTTGGCGTTCATCTCATACGGGATGAGTTCTGCCGGGTTTCGATAGACGATTTCAAAGTTTTTGGTCATTACATACGCTCCTTGTAGTAGTCGACCAGCCACACCAGGGCTTCCCCGGCGTTCTCCATTTCGTTACCGGTATTGATCCCCTGCTCTTTGATGATGGTTTTGATGGTGTCGGCGACGCGATCTGACGCATCAAACGTCACCTTGAAGCGCATCGTCTGGTGTTCAGCGCCGACTCGCTCGGTTTTCTCGCGTTTGTCCTCATCGACCGACTCGTCATCGCCACGGGAGAGCGCTTCCAGCGCTTCAAGATCGATAACGGACGCTTTGGCGAGTGTTGCCGCCATTTCGTCGTCATACGGGGCGATATCGGACAACCGGTAGTCGATTTCAGACTGGATTTCTTCGATTAAGCGCTGCAAAGCGACCTGATCGTCTTCGCCGTAGCGCTCGTTATCGACCAGGGACATCTGTTTGGCCACCAGGTCGTTAATTTTGCCCACGGAGATGACGGGGACCGTTGAAATGCCCTGCTCCATCGCGGCACGCCAGCGGTGTTCGCCACCGAGGATCTCAAAAACGCCCCCGTCCAGCTCCCGCGCCAGAATTGGCTTAAAAAAGCCCAATTTTTCGATAGAGCCTTTCAGTTTTTCGAAGTTTTGCGCCCCAACGGAGTTGGTATTCCAGGGATTCGGACGCAGGTTCGCGACTTCCACCTGCAGAATCGTAATTTTCACATCCATAATTCTGATACAATCCATTGTATAAGTACTTACTTACTATAATAGCCAATTACCATACAAAAGGCACGAAGGAAAGAGGTTTATGACAGTTCGGATTGTATCGAATGCAGTCAATGCGCTGATTTCTGGCGCTGATGACAACGTGAAACGGCTCGTTCAGGAGATGTTGAGCTATGAAGTGGAGGCTGGTGACTGGAAAGGAACCAGCACGATGTTCAACTGGAGCAAAAACGCGTTCCCGGCTGGGTTTGCGAAGCCAGTAGCGGCCAACCTTCTGAAAGCTGGCATCAAATGCGTGCATGTGCGCAAGGAAAAAGCCCCCGCGCTTGGCAAGCCGAACCCGGTAGTTAACCCATTCCCGTATAACCCGGACTATGCGTATCAGGATCAGACTGTGGAAACACTGGTGCGCGAAGGGATGATGATTGCCCAGATTGCGACGGGTGGCGGTAAATCGAACGTAGCGTGTAAGGCAGCTGCTCGCATTGGTCGTATGACGCTGTTTTTAACCACGCGCTCGGTTCTGATGTTCCAGATGGCAGAGAACTTCCAGAAATCCATCGACTACCGCGCGGAGAATGGCGAGCCGTGGTTGAAAGGTCAGAAAGTTGGGGTGATTGGATCTGGTGAGTTCCAGGTCTCGCGCCATATCAACGTTGCCACGGTGCAGACCCTGGCCAGTTTTCTCGAAGAACCACCGCGCGACGCATCACCGGAGAAAAAACAGTACCACCTGAAGCGCCGGGAACTGGTTAAGCGCTTTCTGTCCAGCGTTTCTCTGCTGATTCTGGAAGAGGCACACGAATCATCTGGTTCAAACTTCTACGATATCGCCAGGTTGTGCATCAATGCCGATTACCGTCTGGCGCTGACAGCTACGCCGTTCATGAAGGACTCGACCGAGGCAAATATGCGTCTCATGGCCGTTGCCGGCCGCATTGAGATAAAGGTAACGGAGAAATATTTGATCGATCGAGGTATTTTAGCGAAACCATACTTTCTATATCATAAAATCGCGTACACTCCAGACGAGGTGCGGATTAGGGCCGAACTTGCTTCGAAACACCTGAACTTTCGGGTTGGAATGAGTACGGCTTACCAGAAAGCCTATCAGTTAGGCATCGTTTACAATCTGGGCCGCAACGAGGCTATTGTGCGCGAAGCGTTAATGTACAAAAGTCACGGTCTGAACTGTATGACGCTGGTTCGTTTGAAGCGTCATGGTCAGATTTTGATGGAAATGATGAAGGAAAGCGGCCTGAAGGTCGATTTCATCTACGGAGAATCAAACCAGACTACCCGACAAGCAAAGCTCAACAGTCTGGCGGCAGGCAAGATAGATGTTCTGATTGGTTCAACCATTCTGGATGTTGGTGTCGACGTTCCAAGCGTAGGGGCAGTGATTCTGGGTGGTGGCGGCAAAGCCGAAGTTGAGATGCGCCAACGTGTTGGTCGCGGTCTTCGAGCCAAAAAGAATCAGGCTAACGTGTGCTTTATCACCGACTTCATCGACGTGAGCAACAAATACCTCATGTCACATTCATATGAGCGGAAGCACATTATCGATACGACGCCTGGGTTTGCCGAGGGCGTTTTGCCGGTGGGTGGCACATTCGATTTCACTGTTTTGAATAGAGAGTAAGCATGAGCGAGAAACGCGCTATACACTGCCAGGTTCAGTTAACCGAAAAAGCAAACGACAAGCTGGAAACCTTTCAGAATCGACTGCGTGAACGCAATATTAAGCTGTCAAAGGCAGACATCATCAATCTGGTGCTGTCCAACATGACGATGGCTGATTTTGATAAGGCAGCTACGTCATTAGAGGCTTCTGCAAAGGCCCGTGAAAAGGTCATGAAGATTTACGAATCCTCTGGCATGACCAAAGAAGATCTGGCCGATATTCTCAAACGTCTCGATTAAGCATTAAGGGCGTCGCAAGACGCCTTGTTCGTTGAAGTGATAAGGATTTAGTTCAAGCCATGAAACACGTTCTACTTCCACTGATTACCATCCCCGTTTTACTCCTGAGTGCATGTTCATCCCGCCCTGTGTCTGTAGCCGATGCAAAACCGGCGCCGCAGGCCAGAGTTTTCAAATACCAGACGTCTGCACCAACCACGCTGGTGGTTATGAGGGACAAAGGTATGATAGGTGCGGGCTGTGACGCGTCCATCTTCATCAATGGTGAGACGGTTGCGAAACTTGAGACCGGTGAAAAAGCGACGTTCCATCTTGATGCCGGGCAATGGATTGTTGGCGCTTCACTGGAAGGCACCGGGCTGTGCGCACTGAACCCTGCTCGTCAGGAACGCGAGACCATCACCAAAGCTGGCGAGACGAAAGTCTTCCGGGTGTTCACCAGCAACGCAGGTGACATCGATATCCTACCAACGACACTGTGACGATATGACGAATATTACTGACATCACCTACGGGATTCCTGCAGAAGTCTGGCCGCGCGATTACACCAACGTGGAGAAGGCGCTGATGTTCTGGCGTAAGTCTCTCATTCCTGTAAGGGTCACGATGGAAGATGGTCAGGTGTTCTGCATGTACGTTCAGGGTCTCATGTCGTCGCGCAACAAAGTCGATCTTTGCCCTGCCCCGTTCGACAAAGAAAATCGTATAAGGCTCCCACTTGAGCGAATCAGTACGATTGAATCAGGTGTGACAGAAGGCATTGCGCACGATTTCACGGGTCGGACAACGGTACACCCAGACTATGTGGACAATCGGCCATCTCGCCGTGATTTCTTCAAAATTTGTCGCCAGGCTCATGAGATGCAGAAGTCTATAAGGGTCTACATGGCGGATGGCCGTGAAATTGAGGGGGTGTCTTCAGGCGTTGACGCTTGCCAGGTCACGCTCAACATGGGGGACGGTCGGAAGACAGTCGTCATGTTCGATTGGGTCGAACGGATTTTACCGTTTTAAATCTATAAGGGTAATAACCGGCTAAGTCCGGTTATTATTTTATGTGTCACTTCCCGTTATATTTATTTCCCCTAATCCCGATTCCGCTTTAAATATATAAGGGTGAATGACCGAATAGGGAATTTATTTAGGCAACACCTTCGAGAAAACGCGATTTATTTCTAAGACTTTGATTTTTATTGAAGAAAAATTTTTTTCGTTCCCGCGTAAAAAACTCTTGATTTTAATTTCTGTATATCGATAATTAGTCACATCGAAAGCGAACACGCTAACGATAAACAAATAACAAATTAAGTTATCAATATTACATAAGGATTAATATCATGTCTAACGTTGCTATCTCTAAAAAATCCATCATCGACGCTGCTGTAGTTATCGCTAATGAATTACAAGTTGCAGCCAATAATGCTACTCAGACTTATAACAATCATTATCAGAATGGTACGCACACAAAAGCAGATAAAGCTAACATGCTTGCAGCGACTACCAAACTTGCATACTTCACCAACAACGTTTTAAACGCTGTTAATGATGAGAAATTAGCTGGTGTCTTTTACTACGCGATTAAAGCAAGCAAACAAGCGCCAGAAGTGTTTTTCCGCGAAGCTATGACCAATAGCTATTCACTCGAAAAATTGGTTTATCTGGTTAAATCTATCAAGTCTGGTAAATGCGTTTATTCCGTCGCTGATATGTCCGGATCTCGCGTATTCGCATTAATCGAAATGATTAATGATGAAATGGAGACATTCACAAATGGCGCTGTTTTCGATTTGATGAATGAAGCCAAAAAAGAAAATGAAATTAAATTAGACGCTGGCTACACTCAAGCCAACCAGCTGATTAATCTTTGTGAACGTCTCGGACTGGTCGAGAAGATCAAAGGAATGGGCGCTGCTAAAAACGGATCTCAGCAATATCGCTTTATCAAGAATGATTTTTATAACTATCTGGCTGATGCTTTCAAAGCGTAATTAGATGGATATAGCGCCCACTATGGGCGCTATTTTTAAGGATAAAAATCATGATTAGTTATGACCAGATCCGCGCGGAATATCGCGCAAAATATCGCGCTTATAAACTTGAATTAATCGACGACTTAAAAGCGCAACGTGACAAATTAAATTTTACGTTTTCTGATTTGCTTAACAGCAAAAGAGACTGTAAGCGCAAGCGTGAATATTTGCGCTTGTCTGAAATGATCGGAAAACTGCAAAACAGCATTTAAGCAATAGCGCCCATAGTGGGCGCTTTTTTCGTTTCAAGATCCGCACATCATAACGTGCCATTGTTGGCGCGTTTTTTATTGTCTGAAGTCAGCCAAAACAGACCAAAAATAAGCGCCATAAACGCGCCAATTTAACGCGTTTTTATGTGTGGTGGTACATACCCATTACCCACAATAAAAAACACGTTATAGCGCGTTTTACAGCGTTTTAGCGCGTGGATTATTTTGTCGTGTCGTGGGCGTGATCGTCTGGCGATAGCTGGCGACGTGATCCGCGCTATCCTTCGGGACGTGTCGGCAATGTTGGCGCTATCCGTGGGCGCTTGCGTATCATTGGCACGTTGGCGCGACGTGTACGCGCTTGCAGTGGTTTACCCACGGATTCACATAATCACATAGCGAAAGCTATCTGGATGGCTCAGGGGCTGAAACTCCACCAGCGTTACCCCAGCGCCGCTACGCAATTTCTGGCGCGATTCTGGGCTTCTCCCGCTCTGTTTTCTACATAAAGGCAAACCCAGCCGTTTCCCGAAAATTTCCTGACCGTTTCCCTTCGGTTCCCCGGACAGCTCTCTGGCCGTTTCTGAAATTCCCTGCGGCAGATGGTGGACGAAAAGAAAGGGGCGTTTCCGGCCCCTCCCCTCTTACTTGCCAGCCATGATGTGAATGCGGTTCTTTCCGTACACCTCTTTCACGTATTCCCCGCACGAGACACTCCACGAGTCGATTCCTGCTTCGTAGGTGACGTTTTTGCACTTGATGGCATTGTTGGCGATGCGCATCCCCTCCCCCACTGCTTCCTGTTCGCTGAAGTCGAACCCGGATTCTGTTTTAACCCATAGCGCGATCTGCGTGGCGAACTCGATGAGTTTTGACTGGCAGAAGCGACCGCTGCGCACCGGGAAGATGAATACGCCAAATCCGGAGGTGGAGACATACGCTTTCTCAAATACGCGCTTATGGCGACGGTTGCAGATTATGTCATTGGTGATCTGCTGTTTCTCTTTCCCGGACAGCTCGATGGTTACATTGTCACGCCAGGCGTCCAGCACGCTTTTCTCGTTCTCAGAGAACGTCACAGAAATATGGCCATGCGCAGGGGTGTTAACAGTAGCGATAAAATTCATGGTGATAATCCTTTAAACAACTTGTTTTCTTGTTGGTTTAATTATCGCTACGCGCATAAGGCGTCCAAGCGCTCTGTTCCGGCAGCTGGTGGCCGGCAGGGAGTCGGAGGGGTGCTCGGTAGCCTGGCGGTAAGAGGTGGATGTTTTTAGCCTGCGGGAAACAGGATGGTCATTTAAGGCCACCAGCATGGGTGGCCTCGTTTTCTTAGTGGAGCAGACCGACGTCGATGGTATCGCCGGAGCCATCCACGCGGATCATCAGCATGGCGAAAGCATTTAATGGGTATCCTGCGTGCCAGTCCGGGAAGCGGTCATCGCGCATGAAGTCGGCAATGTCATAAACGCTGTCTTCAAAGCGGAAGAAGCGGGCATCAAATTGTTCGTCCTGTTCAACGTGATCCATTTCCTGCTGCTCTTCCGGCGACAGGTCGAGCCAGGATTCCAGCCATACGTTTTCAGCTTTAGGGGAGATAGTGAAATCGGTCATGTGCATATCCTCCATGCGTAAACATCTTGTTTTCTAGTTGGTGTAATTATCGCAGTGTGGATAAGGCAAAAAACATTTTGTTATCGGGGATAAGAAAATGGCGCGGGATACGCGCCATTGGAAGGGATTATTCAAACACGCTTTCGGGAATAAATTCGTCTACCATCGCGCTGGAAACGATACGCAGACCGTATTGACCCATCCAGGTGCTGTTAGAGTTCAAATCGGAGGTAAACAGCTTATCTACTCTGGTCATCAGCTTATCGAACATCGCCTTGTCCGCGGTGCGGAAGTACGCTTCCAGCTTTAGCAGCAGCGGGTCGGTTGCGTTGCTGATGTTCTGATAACCTACGGTGTATACCGCACTTTCACCTTCCCCCTCGCGCACTAAGGTGCTGGTGTGAACCTCCGTTCCGGTAGTGTTGTCACGCAGAACGACGGTCAGTTTGGCAACTTTCTCGCCGAAGGTGGTTTCGGACGCATAATGTAAATCCAGCACAAGATTTTCGCGTAAAACAGTCATCTTTATCTCCCTGTAGTTGACTAACCTATATTATTGTCATAGGTATGTACTTACAATACAGGAGACTAAAAAAGCCCCGAAGGATGAACGGGGCTGTCGTAGGGTCGACTAATCGCTTTTGCACATGTCAGGCTGTCGCCAGTAGAGAGGCACGCTGGATTTCTTGCTGGGCTGCTTTGTTCGCCTCCAGTAGCGCCTGTTCCAGCTCTCCTTCCGGCCAGATAATCTGTTTTGCCATCCACCCTCTTCCACTCTGGCGACGCACACTCATGACGTAACGCGTGCGGGAACCATTGTCGAACGAGACCAGCGTCTCTTTGAACAGGCGAATAGCAGTGCCGTTGGCGATGATATCGAGCAGGGTCAGCTGGCTCATTGCGGTTGGCTTTTCTTTACGTGGCTGGCCCGCACTCAGTTTGGTGATCATCGCGTTTTTCATAATTCACTCCGTAAACAACTTGTTTTCTTGTTGGTGTAAATAATACCAGCGAGAAAACGGCTACAAAGCATAGCGTTACGGCGCTGCGCTGCCCCGGAGGTTGCAAACAGCAAAAAGCCACCGTGCTGGTGGCCTCACTCTTAATCTTCGTCGTCCGGGAACTCAATGTGTACCGCGTCCACCAGCTCCCGCTGTTCATCTTCACTGAGCAGGTGCCAGATATCCTTCCCTTTGGGCGATTCCCCTTCTGCCGGGACGAACGACCATAGCTTGCGGTGCAGTTCCGGCCCTACAGCATCCAGACATTCGGCCAGCGAATCCACACTCCATACCTCCACCAGCACAGGCATCTTAATTTCATTCCCCGGGCAATCGTCAGAGGCGCAAACTGTAGCGCCTTCATACTCGCGGCCACAGTGCTGGCAAATGAAAATGGTCATGCGCTTATCTCCGTTAAATAAACATGTTGTTTTCTTGTTGTTGTTATTATCGCAATAAGAAAGCGGGGAAAAAGTATTCATTAAAGGCTGATGTGTTTGTGTCGATTTATTGCTATGTATGTATCTGGCTAACTCAGAGGGAATGTGATGAGCACTAACAACTACACAGACGGTTACTTCAGCATCGACGTCGAGAGAGGCGAACTGCTACATGGCGGTATCTCTGTCGGACGCATCATTTTGACCAACGGTCAGATTTATACAGAGCTGGACGACACCAGTTCAGACGCACCTGTCGTCTCCGGCCCCTTCGGGACAAGAGAAGAGGCGCTCGATGATTTGTGGGACAACAGGGACGATGCGAATCAGGGCAGTGAGATTTTCGAATAAGCGTCATCGGCGATTTCGCCACCAAAACCCGTAACCCTTTACACTAGATCTGGCTTCCCGACATGAGCGTGCGAAGCTGATCTGGTCTCAACGCTTAACTGCGGGATTCACCATTTCCCGCACTCTTCAGGTGAATGAGGAATAAGGCATACTCCCGCAGTCGTCCCTCTCTCTGTACCGGGATGTACCCGTTCCCCGACCGGCAGCCAGCCTTTTCCCGGTTCGTATAGCGGGATTCCCACCGTTTCCCTGAAAACCTCCAGCCTTTTCCCTGCGGCGACGCTCCCGTTCCTGAAAAGGGACATGACCTTTTCCCTGGATGGCCCGAAGGCTGACCGAAGGGGTGAAAATGGACGTCACGGGGGATGAAAACTATGGCTTGAATTTCTACGGAGGAAGTAGCGATCCCCCTCTTCCCCTTCCCACTTATACCTACCTCTAATTCTCCCTCTTATGGGGGCGTATACCTCCCCCCTGATAACGCTCTATACGGCGAGTATTTCTTTGGGTGAAACGGGAGGTTTGTTCTCTCTACCGGCGTATGTGGTTTCGTTCTTCTTGAGGTGGCTCTTCTCTGTGTTTTCGTCTGGGTCGTTCTCGTCGTTTTGGTGAGTGTTCTTCTCCGTGTATGGAGTAATGGCAGGTGCGCTTTTCTCTTCGTTTACGTGAAATGATGGAAGTGTGGGTAATGGCAGTAGGGCGCTTTTGTTGTTCTCCGCATATGAAGTAATGGCGTTCCCTGCTATTCAGGAATTTGCGTAATCTTTCGGGGTAATAGTGGGTAAGCGAGATTGCGACGGTTCTGTTCTGGTCTTGGTTTGTCCGGGGTTTCGTTCTGGCTGTTCTTCTCCGTGTATTGGGTAATGGCGTCTCGGGGTTTGCGTGCGCGAGCTGCGTTCTCGATTGCCTGGGAAGATTAGGTGGGTGGTCTGTAGCCTGGGGCAAAGAGGTGGGTCTTTCCGGTAGCCTGACAGGAAGAGGTGGGTGTTTCCGGGATTTTGGGTAATGGCGTCTCTGGGTTTCCTGTGGGTGTGGTTAACTTGTTTTCCTGTACCTGAAAACAACTTGTTTAGATATCCAATACAACGCAACGGGAGCGCTTCTGAGCATGTCTATTTTTGGGTGGTATCACGAGTCGTTTTTGACGTTTTGGTCGCAGGGAGATGGGTTCTGGTGCGCAGGATTTTGGGTATAAGAGATGGCGTGCGAAAACGTCAACTTTTTAGACCAAATCAGGGGAAATCGTTGACATTTCGTTGATGTGTTATTTATTTGTTTTCTTATGAGTGTAATTGACTTAAATGCCTTGTCACGCCTGGGCTGGGGTAGGTTGGAAGGGTGGGGAAAGTGGCGATCAACGGACTCTTATAGAAATCCTCAATTTGTGACCGCCAATGTCAATGGATTGATAGTCCTGGCTCAATGTCTAATAGACATTCCCATTGAAGTGTTTTTGGGTGGCGGATTCTTGTCGGGTCCAGTCAGGACGTGCATTCTGGTTTTGACAGTCGTAAAAGCGGAGGATATCCCGCATCTGAAAATCGATGTTGTCCTGTGGCGTAGCATTAACGAAGGTGTAATCGGAAGTCTTCCCACGAACGAGATTTTGCCGTCCAAGATGAATCAGTGCCCAGTTGTGGAATTGCTCGCGGCTTTCGACCTGTCCAAATGGCGTGAATCCCCAAGCGCTGAAAAATGCCTGCATGTATTCGTCAGATTTAGTGGTTGGGATTATCGCAAACAAGATCTGCTCTCCCACGCCTTCTAGGTAGGCTTTTCCAGACAATTGGGTCGCGGTTTTGCCTGAAAGAAGCTCTGCGTTGCAGAGCAGCATGGTATCGCGTCCTGCCGGTGGCGCTGTGCGTATCAATTCATCTGTGCTTTCAGCAGCCGCTGCGGAAAACGATATGCCCAACGCGAAAGCACAGGTCAAACGAAAATTCATTGACTCTCCTTGTTTACTTATCGGTGTTATTAACTTGTTTTCTTATATTCGCAAACAAAACCATAATCCGAACTCACCGGTGCTCAGTTCCGGTTGTGACCTATTGAGCGCGAAAGCAGGATACTTTTCCAATGTTTTTCACGCCTGTTGATTTCGTGTTTGTCGCTGTTGTTGTCCATGATCTCCAGAATGGAAAACGTGACGTTTTTGAGCCGTTCCTCGTCGCAGGTACCGAACGCTTCAATCAGTCCGGCGTTCCCACCGTGTCCCGTCGTAAAGTAGGTCTTCCATCTTCCCCATATTCCGTCTTTGCCGTTAGCCTGGCCAACATACAGCTTCTCTCCATCGACATCGGTTAGCAGGTAAATGCCTTTGACAATACTCAGCGCTGTTTTCCACGATTTTAGCTCCTGCCGGATGATGGCTCCCAGACTGACTCTATCCAGTACCACGTTTTTGTAGCCGGGAAACTCACCAAACGAGAGACAAACAGGGGAGATCTCGACGATTTGCATCGTCCCAGCTAGCGTCTCACCTTTCAGGATAAAGTTGCGAGGACGAGCCGTGCGAACGTACATACGCCCACGATATTCATCCAGTTCAGTAACAGGGGTCAGTTGATAGAGATTGTATGTTTCATTCCGACCTGGGACATAATGAGATGCCGTCAGACTACACCCCTTCTTGATATAGGTCCCGGCATAGAGAAATCGTTCCTTATCTTCAGTCTGAATGAGTGAGACAACATAAGTTCTATCAAAGCTTTTATGCTTCTGTAGACATTGCCAACTATCAAACGTCTTGTTTACGAACTCCGTTATCGGGTTTTCTTTATACTCGTTGGTGCTAGCTAAATGAATTTTGCAGTTCTGTGGGGTCAGCGGCGGGTATCGCGACTGAAGGTACTGGAATAGTTCCATGCATAAAGTGTCCCTGATTAGATCGACTCTGCCGTCTTGTATCTCACACAGAGAGCCGATCTGTCCACTCGGAACAAGCAATTACCAGTCCCATGCAGGCAGCCCATCCACCAGCTCGGCGTCGCAATCGAATTGCACCGCGTCAAAGCCGGCATCCAGTATGGCCTGTATGTTGGAGATCGCCTCTTTCGAAATGCCGTATTCACTTAGCTCTTCTTTCCAGTCACTGCCACGCATTCCAGCACGAACAATCCAGCCGTACTGTGTACCGTGTACCCAATTCAACCCGCGATCGGTAAGTGGGTCGAAGCAGGCAATGGGTAGCCGCTCTGAATCCGCTGCCGTTACGTGGGCGGTGCTGATCACTGCCGTTTTGTAGACTTCCGTGAACTTCAACATACCAACTCCTTAAACAAATTGTTTTCTTATATTCGTTATTATCTCAGATAACAAAAGGCTGAAAACAAAATGTTTAAGGGGTAATTAGGTCAATTTAAAGTCATCTATGTCGTCCACGAACTCCATATGTCTGGCTTCAACACTAGACAGTCTGATCAGATATGCAAGCCCGTAACTAAGTGAAGTGGGTTGTTCCAGCACAAACTCGAACCCGTTCTCATGCGTTTTACCAAGCCAGAATCCACCGCCGTATTCTTTTTTACGTTGGAAGAAAACGAACTGTCCAGGTATTAAGTACTTGAGCACTTCTCCCCTGTAGACGATCACATATTTGGAATTTTCTCTGCCCATTTCACACACCCCAATACTGTATGTATAAACAGTAGTATTTTAGATGCAATGAATCAACTTTGATGGTTAATTAAATAACTAGGTGGTGAAAACAATTTGTTTCGGCACTTGAGATTTCGGTAATTGCACATACATGGAAAACGACAACGTTTGAGACCTGATTTGACCCATGTGAAAGGAGGAAACGATGAAGACCTATGATCGCAACCGTAACGCTATCACTGCCGGCAGCCGGGTGATGGTGGCAACGAATGGTGCAACGGGAGTCATCAGGGAAATCTGTGGAGAAGGCAAATCAGAAGAACAATTACGCCGCTCTGACTGCGTGTCTATCGAAGGTGTGGAAGGTCTGTTCTGCCCAATGGATTTAGTTCGCCTGGGGTTCCATTGATTTCACCATCAATAAAACAAATTGTTTAAGGCCACAATTAGTGGCCTTATCTGTCTTATGGCACAGCGGTAATCAGATCGCAAATGCCTGTTTTAGTTAAATCACTATTCAGCTGCTGAAAATTGGCATTCAACATCGCGGTGTGTATGCGATTCTCAAGCTCAAAGAAAAGGTCGATCTTGCCCTCTTTTGCTGCGTGCTTCTTCCAGACATTTACCTGGTCGTCAGCAATGCGACTGGCGCAGGTGAACAAAAACGAACTCCCTCTGGGAAGAGATGTCGTACTGTAGTACTCACCATTGACCTCAATATACTTAGCCCGGAATGATTCCAGAGTTAGCTCATTACCTTTCTTGGCCGGCTTTGCGTCTGCCTTGCTTGTCTTTTCCTGAACTTCAGGCTGTTTCTGCGTCGGCTTCGGTGTCTCATTGACCGCTGCTGTAGCGGCCGGAACACCTAAGCCATTGAGACCATTAATTTGGATAAGATAAGCCAGCTCCAGAGCCTTATCATCAGTGAGTTTTCCACGCATATTTACCCACTGTCGTTGAACCGTCTTTAGGGTATCTGCATTTTCTGGGTTAGCCTTGAGCGCGCTGGAATAGGTTGCGCTAAGTTGTTCGTCTAATTTTGACAGGCGTTCGTTGTCACAGATTTTGTGTTCGATTTCTGTCGAAGCCTTTTGGCAGTCAAAGCTGGCTGCAAATGAGACCGGCGATGCCACCAACAATGATGCCAGTAGGATATTTTTCATATTCACTCCATAAATACAAAAGCGCCTGACTATATCACTTAACCAACTGCTTATCTCGACTGATCGTCAACCACTTTCAGTCCATCACGTACCGCTCTGACATACGCTCAAGGTATTGGTATGCTGGATTTGGCACCGTTGGCCAGCCTGCATACCACGGTTCATCGCCAAACAAACTCAGCAGTTCGTTACCTACTCCGAAACAGCAGCAACTCTCTTTTACGTCATCAGCGTTTTCAGCTTCGTCCCACATATTTCTGGCCGTTTCTGCGTCGATTTCCCTCTCTCTGCGCAACTTTATGATTTCGGACTTTACGAAAATCAGATTTGCGTCGTTGTCATCGCCGACCGTACTTCGCAGTTGAGGGGCGAGGCAGCCAATCAAGTAATCATCACTCACTCGCTTAATAAATGTCTGAACATCATCACCGCCCATCGCAAACCAGGCGGCAGTCCACGCTTTCCCATAGCAGGTTATGGTGACTCTTCCCTTACCCGGCTCGTAGTTTTCAATCATTACGCGTACCGGGTCGAGACGTTCCAGATCCGTCAGCACAAAGGAAAGAACATCTAATTTCTCGACCTTCATGCAGCCTCCCACGCGCTCCAGATCTAACGGAGTGCCGGCAGCCAGAGCCTCTTTTGCTGTGTCCATTGCGTCCATGAACCGGTCGAACTCATTGGCGCGTTTCTCAAGGTCTCTCCACTGCTGGCTCCAACGGCGTGCCAGATGTTCGATAAAAACCTGCGCCGA
Organism: Enterobacter sp. JH25; assembly: GCF_021725435.1. Taxonomy (NCBI): domain Bacteria; kingdom Pseudomonadati; phylum Pseudomonadota; class Gammaproteobacteria; order Enterobacterales; family Enterobacteriaceae; genus Enterobacter; species Enterobacter sp. JH25. The sequence continues at coordinate 90,820 of NZ_CP091322.1, forward strand.
TTCATCAAAGTTACCTTCGAACGTCACAAGCTCCTTGTCGATTTTGATGGTTCCGGCAGGCGTTCCTTCGTTCCCCTGTAGCACTAAATTAAATGGCAGCTTCGCCTGATTAACGCTGGCGAATGTAATTCTCGAGTTTTCGCTCATGTGTTCACCTCTGATAAAGTGGCTCTATTCTTACATAAATTAGGTAAGTATTTACCTATCATTTTACGCGTTTGAAAACGTATACGCTTACAGTGATTCCGGTGTCTTCAAACTCGTCAGTAAACGACTTCCCTTTGGCATAAACGTAATTATCCAGCGTCATCCAGTTCAGAACTGGCGCATCACCCGGCAGTACTGCCACCAGTCGCCCGCCGACTTTCAGATGCTCCAGCGCGGCCAGCGTATGCTCTCTGTGACGGCCAAGAGAGTAGGGCGGGTTCATGACGATTTTGTCGAACTGATAGCCTGCGTTGTCCTCAGACCACTTCATGAAGTCGCAGCAGACCGTATTTGTGTACCCCTTGCCAAGCAGGATATCAGCGAAGAGAGGTGCGACTTCTATGCAGGTAACGTCTTCCGGATTAGCGTCGATGCAGGCCAGCAGATCTCCACGCCCGGCTTCAGGCTCCAGCAGCTTCTCACCTGGCTTCAGCTCGATGGCTCTGGCAACGTACTCCGCTATCAAACGTGGGGTAGGGTAGAACTGGTGTGATTTTGTATCCGGCATTAAGCCGGTGGCCACAATCGTATTGAGCGTATGGCCGATCTCATACGGGAACTGCCAGTGCTTTTTCTCCTGTACGCCGCCAATGAAGTTCAGTGTGCGCTCAAGCTCTTCCACTTGCGACTTCTGGAGGTTGGAATCAGAGAAGTACCAGACGCCTTTGTCTTTGTTGAATCGCCCGTCGCGCAGCGCGGTACGAACCGGCTCGGAGATCGTCTTCTGGATTAACCCGAACTCTTTTGGTGCCCGTGTTTTGGGTGCAGTACGGCATGGCGCCGGGATTGCTGCAGGCATACTGTAAGCCAGCACCTCATTCAGCTTCCAGGCCACGTCAGGATGTATTTCAAAGTGAACGTTGCCGTTCTTGAACATCTTCACGCGCATCAGGTTTCCGTCGACATTCATCCAGTCACCGGTCTGGCAGTCGTTTGCCCGGTACGCAGCAGATAGCATCTCAGTTGTGCGGTTGATGGTGATGAACTCTTTGTGCGCGAAGAAATGAAGCATGACGCGCAGGTCGTCGATGTAGTCCTCTTTTCGGTAGTTCACGCTGACGCTGTCCCGCCAGAACTCGGAAATGCAGTTGGCGATGATCAGACGCTCGCTAAAGCCGTTCGTCTTATTGGTCTTGTGGGCAGGACTCAGCGCCTTAAACAAGCCATACACGCGCTCAGAGAGATATTTGTGCCTGTCATTCAGCAGATTGAGCATCGTGGGGATGACCGTTTCTGCTTTGAACTCCGGCACACCAACGAACTCCTTAACCTTCATCTGGTAGCCGGTTCTGTCAGTCCTGATGGTCTCCTGCTTGCCCTCGATAAACTGCTCACGCCACTCGTCGCGGCGGGAAGCTGGCATGATCAGCAGAACGTTTGTCATATCCGTGACCTTCTTCCAGTACTCGGCCCAGATATTCTGTTTCACCCATTCAAGGTCGACCTTGTCCAGCCAGGCTCTGTTAAAGCGTGTGCGCTCGTCATCCGGCCGGTGGTTGAGTCGCAGCAGGCGGTTAATCATGTTGTGGCGTTCGTCGCCATAAACGAAGTCGTGAACCTGATGCATGAATGCGATCTCTTTCTCGCACTCGGCCACAATTTCGTGGATGACGTTCATTTCCTGCCGGTAGTCGATATCAGTGTTTGGGGTGATAGCGTCAATGATGGAAAGGGCTGTATTCATGATTGCACCATTAAACAAATTGTTTTCTTGTTGGTGTTATTTTCCCAAAGTTGAAAAGGCGTAAAAGCAGCATTCACAGGCGTTGCAGCTGATTTAAGGCGTAAAAAAGGGGGCTTTCGCCCCCTGTCGGCAGGTGAGATATTAGTGGTGTACGTGCTGCGTTTTGTGCGGCTGTTTGTTCAGGTCGTGGCGATGGGTCAGCTCGCGCATCATGTCTTCAAGACGGCTCTTGGTGTCGTCAAGCTGGTCGGCCATTGCCCCCAGCAGATGGCGAACGGCTATCGGATCGTCGCTGTTCAGCTCAGGCATTTTGAACCCAGCCTGGGAAGACATCAGTTTGAAGGCGGCCAGCAACATCGCCAGAGAAGACTTCAGCCCGGCGATTTCACGATCTTTGCTGGCGTTGGTTTCATCTGCCTTGACTGAATCCGGTGAGCACTTCGGCTTGATTACCATTTCCAGAGTTGCCTGAAGTTTGTCGGCGCGTTCTTTCTCTTCCAGATACGCTTCGCCGAAATGACGCGCCAGCATCACAATTTCAATCGGATCATCAATCATGCTTGAGAACTTGAGAACGCTGAAAAGGCGGTCGATAGGGGAGGCGTCGTCTTCGTGACCAACCACAAGACCCATGATCTCAACCAGTTCGGCCGCACCAACTTTTTTAATCACGTTTTCAACTTTGGCATTAGTTTTTTTGCATTTTTCGCACATGTGTTTTTTCCTTATGTTTTTAAACAAGTTGTTTTCTCGATGGCGTTATTGTGGCGTGACTGAAAAGGTGGGCAAACGCTACGTAAAGGCGGACGCCCACACTGACGGTTAATGAAGACGTTTGGATTCCTTCATTTCGCGTTCGACATGCTCACGACAAGGCTCATACTCAATGGCGCTGGCGGTAATTTTCCCGGCAGCAATTAGCTTCACGGCAGCAAAGCAAAGTCCTTTAAAGGTGAACTTGGCCTGGTTGCGTCCGTTTCCGATGACAACGTTTTTGCCATATCCGCGGTCAATGAAGATCTTGAGGAACTGGCGGTTAACAGTGGTGTATTTGCGCTTAACGTACACATCACCCAGCGAGTCCATCAGCGCACCCAGAACAGCCCCGGACGTTCCGAGAATGCGACCAGCTTCATTCAGCCCATAAAGCTCATCAGCAGTGCCGCAAATGGTGTCCATGAGAATGGCTTTTGGCCTTGCCACCGACAGCTTGCGCTCAAGATCAGCACGCTGTTCTTCAAGATCGGCTGCCAGTCGAAGTGCTTCTGAAAAGGTTTCCGGGATGCTGGGGTAGGCACCGTAAAGCGCCCCGCTTGAAACACTCATTTCCAGCTCATGCCAGCGCTCAATGACAGCAGCGCGGTACTTCAACGAGTAGCCGGTAATGAGAACATCGGTATGCTTTCGGTCGAGCATGTACTCGCCTTCCATTCCCCGGTAATCGATGTTGACAACAATGCCTTCAACAATTGTAAGTAACTGATTTTTCTCATAACGCAATTTTGCGTTATGGTAATCGTCGGCATACAGCTCATTCAGCACGCTACGGATGTCGCGAAGAATGTCGCTGTGTCGTTTACCGGTCAGCTTTGAGATTTCTTTTGAGGACATCAATGGTCTGTCCGGGAGCACACCGGGAATCGATAAAGTAGTCATCTCAAACATACATTCTCCATTCAGTGTAAAAAGGGCCGTCAGTGGCCCTTGTTGTTAACTCTCATTGGTTAATTGGCTAAACAATTTGTTTTAACAGTGCCGAAAATGGATTCGGCATCAAAAGAACCCGAGAATGCTGCCCACCGGAACAACGAAAATTCCCACGACACGCGCAAGTGTCATTCCGGCATCAAACTGAAGATCGCCACCGTTCACGAGTTTCACCAGATTCATGATCCAGCCACCAAGCAGAAAAATGGCGAGGCCAACAATCATCGCGGTGACTTTCTGGAAGCTCCATTTCATGCAATAGCCTCAGTCACAGTAGAAGGAAGATCCGGAGTTGCAGGTCGAGCTGGAATCGTGTCCAGCAGCATCCCATCCAGAGAGACAGGAGGTCGTTCTGGCAGGGGCGTCGTCTGCAAGGTTGTGGTGGAAGTAGTTGTGTCCGGTATCAACAGACTCTGACCGGCTGGCACGGCTACCGCTGCCAGGGTTGCTAAAATTACTCCGTAGGCCATTGGCTTCAGTCGATTTCGTTGAAAATTTTCCATGGGAACTGTCCTTGTGCGTCTGGGATTCACGCAACACACGAGAGGCGACGGAATCACGCACCTTCTCCATGCCTACTGTCGCACCCAGATTTGCTATGGCGGTAGCTTGCGCATCAATGCGCTTCTCCAGCTCAAACACTCGTTCTTCCAGTTCCGCAAGGCGTGCAGAAACACGACCGCTAAACAGCTCGGCCAGAACCAGGCGAATTGAACGGGGACGTTTATTGAAAGAAGTGAAAGGCGTTTGACGTGCCATTTGGATTCCATTCTGTGTCAGAAAGAGTTGCGGCTGGCTTGGCCAGCCGCCTTTTGGCGTTCCATCCTGGAACAGTACCTAACCGGTACTTCGTCATCCTGACGAACGGTAAGATACCTGATTTAAAATTATAGGTAAATACTTACTTATCATTTTGTGACAAAAATCCAATGTCACGCTTGTGAGGCATATCAGCTGCGGAGTAGGCGGCGATCTTCGCCAGGCGGTCACACATTTCGTTCTCGCGATGACCGGCATGACCTTTAACCCACTTCCAGCGGACATTGTGACGGCTGGCGGCCGAATCGAGACGTTTCCAGAGATCGACGTTTTTGACTGGCTTCTTCTCAGACGTGATCCATCCGTTACGCTTCCAGCCTTTCATCCAGAGCGTCATGCCGTTTTTTAAATACTGGCTGTCGGAATGCAGGATCACGTTGCAGGGGTACTTCAGACGCTCCAGCGCAATCAGGGCGCCCATCATCTCCATCCGATTGTTGGTCGTGCTGTGGAAGCCCTCAGAAAGCTCGCGCTCTTCGCCTCGATACTGGAGAACGATGCCGTAACCGCCCGGCCCGCCCGGATTTTTGAGGCAAGAGCCATCACTGAATACTTTTACGGTTTTGAGCTGGGGATTGAACTCGACTACGGGGGTTTTGAAGTTGGTACGGGATTGCTGGTGGGTTTGGTATCTGGCTTTGGACTTCGTGCGGCAGCCAGTATGTTGCCGGGCTGGGGTCTTGGTCGTCATTTTGGCTCCAGAATCGCGCGCCGCGACGATTTTTTTCCTCGCGCGTGTGCGCACGCGTGCGTGCAAATATTAAAAATTATTAGAAAAGAAAAACTTACTTCCCAGAACAGGTTTTAATAAAACCTGAACTGAACGAACGAAGTGAGTGAAGTTCACCTCGAACGAAGTGAGAGGTTGTCTTTTCAGGTAATACTTTCCCAGGGAGGTGAGTACAAAATTTCCTCACCAACCTGGTCGTTACATAACCTGAAAAGTTATGACCTAAGTCTACTGCCAGCTTAGGCTTGGGAAGTTATGGATGACAGCACCCCAGAACCGAGATCTTCCCACACTTTATGAAGGGGAGTACTGGATTCAACCTCTCGAAACACTCCAGACTCGACAATCATAAAGTGACCCTTCTCTCTGCTCACTTTGGTTCCCCCTTCCCCAACCCCTAAACGGTGCCGGTTCTACGCTGGTAGTGAGCTTTTTTAAACCTGATGCCAGTGACGCTATCCCCCACCCATCAGGTCGAGCTGCCGGAATCAATCCGGAAAGCGGGTATATTTTATCACTGGCGATCTGCGTTTTAAATGGTAAGTACTTACCGATTATTTCGATTGATTATTTTCTCGCCCATGAAGCTGGACGTTCAGGGCAAACACCTCATTGATGAGTTCCCCTAACAGCTGCTCCACCAGCTCTTTGTGCTCGCCTGAATGAAGACATTTGAGCGACCATTCGTAGAGACTGAAAGCCTTATCGCGATCTTTCATCATGTCGCGCACTTTGGCCAGAAAATCGCTCTCAACGAGCGCTACGACGTTCGTCGGGTATACCATGATAGTTTTCCTTACTGTGGTTCATAAAATCGATTCTAGAGCGTCTGAAGAGGGGTTCCAGTGGGTTCTGGAGGTGTAAAACGGTCAGGGAGTTGTTTGGAAATCACGTCTTAAAAAGCCTGCGTCTGTATATATTAATAATTAGTACTTAGTTATTTATATATACAGACGCAGGTTCTCAAACTAACTCCCAGACTGGTGTTTACGCTGCCTTTTTACGTGGTCTCTTCTTCCTGACAACATTGGCAGGATCATAACCACCCAGCTTTTTCATCACCGCCAGCGGTATCTTGTTGATGGTGTGCCCAGCTTCCTGACAGTAGCCACGGAAGATAAGCAACATGCTGCCACCAGGGTTGATGTTCACCTCCACCAGCCCAAGTTCAACATCTGGCTCAACGAACGCCACGCGGCCGCCAGACAAGATGACGGTTTCGTTGGCGCATTCAGCCGCACGCTCGTACCACTGCGTATCGAGGGATTGTGGTATCAGCATGACCGTCGTCACTCCACGCGCCTGCTCGCGGATGGCTGCGTCTATCCAGGGGGTGATTTTGGAGTAGGGCGGGTTAAGGAACGCCACAGTGCCAGGTTCTCCCCAGCTGCACTTGAGCGCATCACGCTCAACACCGATAAAGTTCGGCAGGAGGGCATTATCTTTGTTGCAGGCGACGTCCACATCGAACTTTGCGCCTATGTAACGTTGGATGGCGACAAACAACCACTGCGGTGTGCGCCAAAGGTCGCGAAGAGAGGCATCACGCTCTCGCTTTTTGATTTTTTCGGCTGCGATCATTACTTTGCTCTTATAGGTAATTACTTACCTATTTTTTCATTTAATCCAACGGATAGCAAACAAAGAAGAACGCGCCAGATTCGCAAACGGGAAGCTCTCTGGCGCGTTTTATCGATGCTGGGTATGCAATTAGCTTACCCAGCGTCCTAAAGCTGTCAGGGGGCTTTAGATCGGGTAGGGGAACATCATCCAATGGAATACTCCGCTATGAATTTTTTGACGATCGGCGACTCTTTATTAAGGGTTAGATTTCCACCTTCCCTGGTGGCAATGCCAGTAGCTGGAAACACAGCCATCATCTGGCCAGCCTGAGTCGAAGCGGTGTTGAGCGGATATGGTTTCTCCGGGTTGCTCATTAGCGCCAGTTTAATGCTATTGCTGGTCGCCGTGTTCGCGTCAAGGATATGGCGCATTGCGATTACCGTGTAGACGCTGATTTCCGGCCCACCACTAAACCAGTTCAAAAGGTTTAAGATCTTGTCTTTAGCTTTGACTGGCGCCCCTTCGAATGCGGCAGTAAAGCTCTCACTTTCCAGACCGGCTGTCGCATAGAACGATTCGTCCTTACCTTCCAGCGTGAAGCGAGGTTTGGCCGGGGTACGCTCTGATTTTGCCTTCTGGCGTTTTGGCTGCTCTTCTTCAGGTTTAGGCTCTGACGCCACTGAAGGTAAAGGGGTTGGATCTGTACCGGTAGTCTCAGTACTTCGAGCGTCAAGTTCAGGCGCTGGCTCGTTCACTATCTCCGCAACAAGGTCACGCTCTGGTTCCTCGACCTTCACCGATTCGTGCTCAATCTCAAGCTCTTCCAGAACGCTACTCAGATCGCCGGTAGAGCTGGCATTCATGACTTCATCCGCCACCGCCTCGACTGGTTTTGCGATTGCATCACCCAGACCAGAGAGAAGATCGTCGATCTCGTCGACACCGCTCATTTTCGCAGCTTTTTGCACTGGTTCGTCGAGAGATTGCAACATTGCAGTCAGTTCGTCCAGTTCATCGTTTTTAACAGTGTTTGTAACTGCGCTCATTTTTAACTCCTTATGTTTTCGTTGGTGCGTTTCCGCGTTTTGGTTGAGCGTATTCTGGCAAAACCTATCAGGCGGAAAAGTCATAATTACAGGCAGTTAGAAGAACTGAAGGCAAAGAAAAAGCGCCATCAGGCGCTTTCGAATGGGAGTTTGAAGAAGCCGTATTTCTCTCGGGCTTTGAAGAAGCACTGCATCATCAGGTCAGTATCGTAGAGAGCGCTGTGAGCCTTCTCACGGTCGTAAGTGAACCCAAGTGAGAACGCCAGCTCTTCCAGGCGTGGGCGCTTCCCATCCTCGGTAGCCCACAAGCCATCTAGCATGGAGTCAACCAGAGGGATATCTGGCAATTTCACCCCATAGCTACCGAACTCGTGGCGAATGAACGGAAGGTCAAAAGCCTCTCCGTTATGGGCGACTAACGCGCTACATGCGCCCATGTACGCAGCAATCTTGCCTGCGTGGTCAGCCAGTAGCGGTTCCGTCGCCAGATCTTCCAGTGAAATGCCATGCACTGCCTGCGCCTTCGGATCGATACTGCGACGCGGGTTGAAGCGCATCTCAAGGCTGTCGATGTGCTTCTGGGTTTCCAGTTCATAACGGGTTATCGCGATTTCGATAATTTTGTGGCCGGATGTGAAGTCCAGCCCTGTGGACTCAATATCGAAGCCACCGACAATCGTGGTCATTGGTACTCCTTACAGCTTCTTCGCGCCTTTCAGCAGTGCGCCACGCACAAACTGAGCAGCCTTTTTCAGTGCGTCCTCGCCACTTTCGCAGACGACCGGCTCGCGCCATTCGCCCGTTGATGTGTTGAGGATCTGGATTTGGTTGGTCTCCAGGCAAACGGACACGTACAGAACCGTACCGCCTGAGAGTTTGAGGTGCATAGGAAACAGAGGGCGCTTGGTGCCGCCATTGAACTGCGACATCGCCACATTGATGGCTTCGCCAACCTCTTCCCCAACAAGCCCTTGAACGGACTCAAACACTGCGCGGATAGCCAGACGTGCTTCACGTTCACTCATCAAAGAGCGGGATTGTTCGTCAGCAATGCGGATCAGTGCTTCAATCGCTTTACGATCTAATTCATCCGAGAGGGGAAGTTCGTCTATCATTCTGTTTTTCCTCGATTCATTTCGCGTGTCTTATTGTCACACTGCCCAACAGGGGAGCAACATTCAGTGGAAGGTCACTCGTCCTGTTATACGGCGCTCGATGTTTTCAGCGGCTCTATCCAGCACTCGCAATACCGATCTGGCTCGCGCTTCAACCGTGCGGCACTTTTCAGAAATAACGAACACCTGCAGATCGCCGGTTTGGGGAAGCGTGTTGATTTTCGTCAGCTCACCGCACATAAGTGCATCGATGCGAGCAACATAGAGACGGTCAAGCGATCCTCGCTGGGGACGCGCGAGATCTTTGCTGGAAAGCTCAACGCCCGGGCGAAGACCCGCGATAGCATTGAAGTTGGAAATGGCCGCTTTGTGGCAAAACTGCTCAATGTCGAGAGCCAGCTCGATGCAGCGGTCTTCGTTGGTCTGGCCGACCAGGTCAAGCGTATAAGCCATGACATCGGCTGGCGTGCGGTCGATAACAAAACCTTCAACGCCGCGGGTGATCATCTCGATATGTCTGGCAATCTCCATCTGAACCTGAAGACGTTCGTAAAGGGGCAAACGCTCGCCAACCTTCACCCCCAGACTGCTCATCAGCTTGCCAACGCCGGCATCCACATACGGAATGCCATAATGCGCATCGATGTACCTTGCCAGGGTTGTTTTTCCACTGCCCTGTGCGCCAGTGATTCCAATCCGGTAATCCATTACGACCTTCTGTATACGATCTGCAAAAAGCCAGGCTCATCCTCATTTGCACGTTGGGTATAAGCCGTTTCGACTGGTACGAACCCTAAAGAACGCATCATTGGCGCCGGGAAGAACGCATCCGCGCCCGGCACATCCACGCCAATATGCGACAGCCAGATCTCTTCTACGTGTGGCATAAAGAGCAAGTAAATCTGCCCGCCACCAATCACCCAGACCGGATCTGGCAGTCTCAAAACGTCATCGATGCCAGCGGGGTAGAACCCATTGGGGATATACCCACGAGAGCGCGTCAAAACGAGGTTATGGCGCTCTGGCAGCGGGCGCTTGAGACTTTCCATCGTCTTGCGTCCCATCACGACAGTGGCGTTTTTGGTGAGTTGTTTGAACAGTTTCAGATCGGTCGGGCAACGCCAGGGAAGTTCGTTGCCAATGCCGATTTCATAGTTGCGGCCGACAGCTGCAATCATCTTCATTGGCTTACCTCATAGATGGTTGGTCGCTGGTGAGAATCTGCCAGCGCAGAACGCAGACGCGGATCATGAACCAGTGCGGCGATAAGTAAGTCGCCTTTGTGCTCTGCCAGCGTGCGCTTGATATGGGTTTCAAAACTGACACCGCGCGGAACAAGGTGGAGCCAGTCATAATCAATGCCGAAGTCCTTCAGCCAGCGTTTGGTTGGGCCTTCGAGCGCTTCCGGACGACTACTGATAAGCACCACTTCAGCACCGGAGCGAGCAAAACCACGCAACATGCGGCTGGTGGGAAAGATGAGTTCATCACCGGCAATGAGAGCGCCTGCATCCGCATCAGACACTGCTTTGCGATGGCTGGCTCTCGCCAGCACACCTTCAATTTCACACAACACATACATCCCTCTGGCCATATCACACCGCCACTGGAACCTTGATCCACGGAAGAGGGCTGTAGCCGCACACCTGCACACCTTCCCATTTGAAGTCGTCCAGTTCGGCCCATTCATGCGGAAAAATGACAACCGGGTCGGACTCTTTGGGCGGCTCGCGCTTCATCAGCTCCTCAACGCCTTCCATGTGGTTGTCGTAGAGATGAACGTCAAAGCCAAAATGCACGAATGCGCCAGCCATGTGGCCGGTGATCTTCGCGAGGAAGTGGGTGAGAATGCCGTAACCGGCGATGTTGAACGGCATACCAACAAAGGTATCGACGCTGCGCTGCACCAGGCATGAGTTCAGAATGCGTTTCGGGATGCCCAGCTCGTCCAGCATGTTCTCAGTAATGCCGCCATCTCTTTCCAGAAGACACAGCATCTGGGTGTAAATGGATTCGTGGCCGTGGCGGTTGTGCTGGATGCCAATGTCGGTGGCCATCGTCAGTCGAGTCTCAAAGTCCAGCTCGCGACTCCACAGTGAAAACACGAAATGGCATGGCGGCAGCTTCATATCTTCCAGTTCGCCAACATTCCAGGCATTCAGCAGGATGCGACGATCTGTCGGGTTGGTGCGAAGCGTGTGAACGATACGCTGTAGCTGGTCGATTTCACGGGACAACACAACGCGATCTTCACTTACGCCCAGATACCCCTCGACCTTGTACCCGCGCTCACGGAACGTGTCGATTTTGCTCAAATACTCGCTATGGCTCACGATGCGGGTATCTTCCCACCGACGCCATTGTTTGCCATAGACCGGGCCTAAATCGCCATTTTCATCAGCCCAGGCATCCCAGATTTTGACGCCATTGTCTTTCAGGAACTGGATGTTGCCCGTTCCTTTGAGATACCACTCCAGCTCAACCAGTAACGGCTTCAGGTTGACGGCTTTTCCGGAGATAAGTGGAACAGAGCCTCCCGTCAGCATGTAGTAGGAAGGGACATATGAAACGCTTTTTGTGCCGGTTCCGGTGCGATCACCCGCGTGAACGCCAGTGTTGAGCACCGTTTCAACCACTTTGGCATACGAACCACTGGCAAACTGACCGTTCGTAAAGTCTCGATTCAGTAGGATAGACAAAATCAACCTCACACAAGATAAGTAAGTACATACATATTATTTTATACAAGTCTATCTGTCAGAAGTGTGTAAGGCTAGGAGGGGAGTAAAAAAAAATGGTGGCTCTTAGGCCACCATTGCAATGAGCAATTAAGAACTTGGACAATAAAACACGCCCAGGCAATATATAATGATAAGTGGATACTTACAATTATTTTTTTACCATCTCGTAAAGAGATGAGGCTTTCGCCTTCTCAACAAAGCGAGTCAGATCCACATCGCTGTAGGTTGGGGATTTGAGGATCTTGCCATCAGAAACTCTGAAGCCAATCATCATGTCAGTCCCTTCAGCGTGGCGGAAGCCCAGATCTTCCTTGTCGTATTTGCAATTCTCTACCGCCACACGACGCTCTTCGGCGCCAGCCGGCCACAGCTTGGTCATGTTGGAACGATGGATTTCTGCCACCAGCTCAACAATATCGATACCGAGAAAATCAGCCAGGCGGTAGGTCATCATGCAGGCAACGTAGATTTTATTCATCACGCGGCGCAGCTCCTGCACCAATTCGGAATCGCTAATCGGCTTCGCTTCGAGTTTGTCAGCCAGCGCATTCAGCATTAATGCAGCTTCTTTTGCTTCTTCAAACGGGATGGCCATGTCGTCAAAGACCGTGTTGCCTGGAACCATGATGGTGTGGATGAAGCGATCAACACTCTGCTCTTGGGTGTAGTAGCTCATACCTGTAGAGATACCGCCTTTGATGGCCACCATTGTGCCGACGCCCACGTAAAGGAAGTCAGCCATCGCATCCAGCAGCGCCGTCATGTCCCCGTTTTTAGCTGCCGGGATGCCCTCGGTAACAGCTTCTTCGTGGATCAGCTTGGCACGCAGACGCAGTAGTGCCGGATCTGGAATGGCACGGCGTGGGTGATGAAACAGTGTGTGGAACTGGTCAACCATCAGGTAGATGCTTTCCGTTGCCTTGCCAAAACCGGGATTCAACTCGTAAGGCTCTGGCTTAAATCCCACGAGTTTGTCTGCGGCAAGTTTCAGATGATCGGTCAGTTTCGTAAATTTCATGTCTTCTTTCTTTCCTTTGGACTTCATTTGATACGTCAATTGTGACCCAGCAGCGCCAGGCCACAAAGTGGTTAAACTCGGCTTAAAGGTCTGCGAACTGGCTCAGGCCGGAGCGATCGACAGCGGAGTCAATCTGGCCAACGAGGTAGTTGCTTTGTTCAGCTTCCTGCGGAGCGATCTGCAGGGTGTCTGACAGCAGCCATTTGTTCATCCATACCAGTGGATCGTCTTTGATTTCCGGGAACAGCGGTCGCAGCCCAAGACGACGCATTGCCAGGTTGGTGCGGTATTTCACATAGCTTTTGAGGATGTCGGCATTCAAGCCAATCATTGAGCCGTCTTTAAACAGATAGTCAGCCCAGCGCATTTCCTGCCCGGCCACGTCCATCATGGTCTGATAGATGAAGCTCTCTTCTTCTGCGGCAATCATCTTCCACATCAGACCTTCACGACCGGTACGCATAAAGCGGATCATGCGTTCAGTACCTTCGCAATGCAGAGCCTCGTCGCGCGCGATGAAGCGCATGATCTTCGTGTTGCCCTCCAGCAGCTTCCGCTCACCAAAGGCGAACGTACACGCAAAGCTCACGTAGAAGCGAATCGCCTCCAGTGCATTCACCGACACCAGTGTTCGGAACAGCTGGCGCTGGAGAGGGTAGGGCTTGCCATCAAACTCGCTGACATACAGCCGTTCAAATTCGTCTTCGCCAAGATGCTGGCGAGCGCAGGTCATTTCGTACAGCCTGTCATATTCGCTTGAGATGCTTACAGCCCGGCTGATGATCTCTTCGTCCGTGACGATGCCGTCGAAAACGATGCTCGGGTCATCCACCATACCGCGGATAATGTGCGTATAGCTGCGGCTGTGAATCGTCTCGGAGAACGACCAGGTCTCGACCCATGTCTCCAGCTCAGGAATGGAGATCAGCGGCAGCAGTGTTGCGTTAGGACTGCGACCCTGAACGGAATCCAACAGCGTCTGGTAACGCAGGTTGCTCAGGAAAATATGGCGTTCGTGCTCTTGCAGCTTGGTATTGAAGTCGATGCGGTCAGTGGTAATGTCGACTTCTTCAGGGCGCCAGAAGAACGAGAGTTGTTTCTCAATCAGCTTTTCGAAGTCACGGTACTTTTGCTGATCGTAGCGTGCTACGTTGACAGACTGGCCGAGGAACATAGGTTCCTTCGTTGCGTCGTTAGCGCCCAAACGGAAAGTAGAATAAGTCATGTGTTTCCCTCTGAATGTTATCGAGTGGCTTTAAACAAATTGTTATCTTATTGGTTTAAACAAGGTGCTCAACTCAATGAAAAGGTGGGGATTTCTCCCCACGCTCATCAGATTTTGCACGCACCATCGCACTCATCTTCTGGCTCAACAACCTCCGCAGCGGAAGGTTCTGACACCTGATCGTCGTCATCACGCTTACCAGCGCCATCACGCGTGTTGTGGTAATAAAGCGTCTTCACACCTTGCTGATACGCAAACAGCAGGTCTTCCAGCAGCTTCATCATTGGAACCTTGTCGCCAGGGAAGCGAGTCGGGTCGTAGTTGGTGTTCGCAGAGATGGCCTGATCGAAGAACTTCTGAATGATGGCCACCTTAGTCAGATAGCCGCGGTTGTCCGGCATATCCCACAGGTACTCGTACTGGTCTTTCAGTTGCGCGAAGTCCGGAACGACCATCTTCACGATGCCGTCTTTGGACGACTTCACGGACACCGGGCCGCGGGGCGGCTCAATACCATTGGTGGAGTTGGTGATCTGACTGGACGTCTCGCACGGCATTTGGGCGGTCAGAGTGGAGTTACGCAGACCATGCTCACGGATACGGCCACGCAGCTCTTCCCACGGCATTTTCAGCTCGAAAGAGGTCTCCGGGTTGGTATCCAGCGTTTTGCGATAGTGGTCGACTGGCAGCTGGCCCTGTGCATATTTGGTGTGGGAGAACCAGTCACATGCACCTTTCGCTTCGGCCAGTCGGCAGCTCGCATCGAGCAGGTAGTACTGAATGGCTTCGAAGGTCTCATGCACCAGCTGGTTGCCCGCAGTGTCAGAGTAGTTAAAGCCGTTCTTCGCCAGATAGTAGGCAAAGTTGGTTACGCCAATGCCCAGGCTACGACGTGCTTTAGCCGGGATTTCTGCAGCAGCCATCGGGTAGTCCTGATAGTCGAGCAGAGAGTCCAGTGCCGCCACAGCGTAGAACGCCACGTCTTTCAGTGAGTCCAACGTGCGGATCGCGCCCAGGTTAAACGCAGACAGAGTGCAAAGCGCGATTTCCCCGTTCGGATCGTCAGTGAACGCCAGTGGCTTGGTCGGTAGCGTGATCTCCATGCAGAGATTGGACTGGTGTACCGGTGCAATTTCCGGAACGAATGCGCCGTGATCGTTCATGTGGTCGACGTTGGCAATGTAAACACGACCAGTAGAGGCACGCTCCTGCATCAGCGTAGAGAACAGGTCGACGGCCGGGATAGATTTCTTACGGATGCTCTCGTCGGCTTCGTACTTCAGGTACAGCTCTTCGAACTTGTCCTGATCAACAAAGAACGCGTCGTACAGGCCCGGCACATCGTGTGGGCTGAACAGCGTAATGTTTTCGTTGCGCACCAGGCGGCGATACATCAGACGGTTAATCATCACGCCATAGTCGAGATGACGAACGCGGTTCTCTTCAATGCCACGGTTGTTTTTCAGCACCAGCAGGCTTTCTACTTCCAAGTGCCAGATCGGATAGAACGCTGTAGCAGCGCCGCCGCGAACACCGCCCTGAGAGCAGGATTTCACAGCTGTCTGGAAGTGTTTCAGGAATGGAATAACGCCAGTGTGGGTGGCCTCGCCATTGCGGATCTCACTTCCCAGCGCACGCAGACGCCCAAAGCCAATACCAATTCCCGCGCGACGTGACACGTAGTCAATGATTGCGGAAGACGCAGCGCTAATCCCTTTCAGACTATCAGCAGCTTCAATCAGCACGCAGCTGGAGAACTGGCGAGTAGGGGTGCGCACGCCGGCCATAATTGGCGTTGGCAGAGACAGCTTGAATGTACTGGTCACATCGTAGAAGCCTTTGACCATCTCCAGACGCGTCTTACCGGCGCAGCCATCTTCCCAATTCTGGAACAGGCACATGCCGACCAGCATATAGAGTTGCTGTGGCCCTTCGTAGATAGCGCCAGTTACTCGGTTTTGAACGAGATACTTGCTCGCCAGCTGCACGGTGGCGGCATAGCCGAAGTATTCGTCGCGCTTAGGCTTGATGTACACGCCCAGCTCGGCAATTTCTTCCTGAGAGTAGTACTTGAGAAGGTCTTCATCGTAAACGCCACGACTGACGTTGCTGACGATGTGATTGTAGAAATTCGGGTAGTCATACTGGCCGAAGGCGTCCTTGCGGATCTTGAACAGGCTCAGTCGCGCGGCAACCTGCGAGTAGTTCGGGGTTTCCGGAGAGATCAGATCGGCAGCGGACTTTACCAGCGCCTCATGCAGCTGGCAGGTGGTCATTCCGTCGAAAATGCTGGCAGCAGCGCCCATAGCGACAGCAGACGCGCTAACGTTGCGAATGTTTTCGACTCCCCACATCACAACGCGGTTGTATTTTTCCTCTGACAACGGCTCAGTGGAACCGTTACGTTTTACGATGCTTATCATGTATCACCCAATAAAAAAGGCCACTAAATATAGTGGCCTCATGTTAATAGATAAGTACTTACCTATCAATTACCGACTTATAAAATTCCTGCAAGAACATCGCGAACCTGAAGGAATTGATCTGTTTGCATACCGGTGTAAATCGACGCGACAGCGTCCGCAAGGTGCTCGTTTTTATTCACCAGCACTTCCTTACCAGATTGCTTACGGCGCAACCACGGGGCGTTTGGCTGCTTCTGCGTAGCCCACTGAATGATCTCTTCCTTCGACGTGGTCAGCTTATTCCCGACATAGTGCTTAATCTCGTTTGGCGTGACCTGTATCAGTGGCTTATCCACGCACGCCAGTACGCCAATACAGATGCCGTATGAGGTCTGAGAGCGACTCGATTGGCTACCAACCGGCAATTCGCAAAACACCATATGAGCCTGCTCGATTATGGGCTTGGCGGTACGCCAGATTTCATTAGCGCGGCGCAGATCGTCGCTGTTTACGCGAACCGTCTTCTTGTTGCCGCCAGCTTTGGTTTCCACCAATGTCAGGCCATGAATGTCCAGCTTATCCGTTTCCAGATCCAGCGTGCCAATCGCCAGGCCAAAGTTGCTCATTGAAGGGTCGACGCCGACCACACGAATGGTTTTACTCATTTTTGGTCTCCTTACCACGTAGCCCAGGTTGGGCATTCCATTAGTTTCTGTTCAAGTGTCTTTTCCGGCTCGCGAGTTGGCGGCTTCGGAATGTCGCTAACAACGTGAATGCTATCGTTGGTTAGAACGCCTGCAGCAATGTCTGCATCGATCATGCTCTGGCCGATGAAATGCCGCATGATGTCGATCAGATGGCGTGCAGCCGTTTCATTCGCGCTGAATACATGGGGGAGAAGTACTTCAATAATCGCTACTTCACATCCCTCCTCGTAAAAGCAGAGTTTCGCCCGCTTTGAAATTGGCGCGTGTCGGTCATAGTCAACAGAGAAGCTGGCGAAAGCAGCACCCGGCATTGCAACGTGATCCGCGCGTGCGTTAGCGTGTCGAATCAGATTAGTGAATGCGGTGCTGATGTGCGTCTCCATCGCATTGAAGAGCGCATTTTCTTGGATGTTCAGCGTTCCGGTTTCAGGAATCACAACGAACCCCGGCCCAGAATGTGGGAGATATCCACCTTCCGTAAATGGATTAATAAGGATCGGCGCAGTGCTTCCTGACGGCAGCATAGACAAACTCGGCATCAACGGAGTCGATGACAGCAGACTGGTTAATACCGAGAACTGGTCGTCATTGATGTTTTCGTTTTTCCACAAAAGTGCAGGCGCAGCTGCTTTTGCCGTATGGTGGTTTATCAGCTTTATAGACTGCATCACGGCAAACATCTGCAAAAACTGCGTTCGGCTCAAGTTAAACGACATAGCTGCGACCCTCTTTGACTTCGACTGTGATGGTTTCCCGGAACCACGATTTCATCTCTTTGTGGGAAATGATCATCACTGTGCCGCGTTCACGCGCTTTGGCTTCCAGAATCCCCATGAGACGCTCCAGACCGGCAGTGTCGAGCGCGTCGTCAATTTCATCGCCGATAAACAGCTCGATATTCTTACTGGCGCGACTGGCAACCAGATCCTGCAAAGCAAGAGAGCACGCAATGCGTACCTTACGCTTCTCGCCACCAGACAACGTCTGGAAGGATTTGCTGGAGCCTGTTTTGGTTACGCTGATATTGAATTTGTCGCGATACTCGCCTTTCTTCGTTGTCTCCATTGTCGACCATTCGGCAACGATGTTGCCGTCCGACAGCGTGTTGAGATACTCCGCAGTTCTGATGTTAAGGAAAGGCGTAACAGAGGTCAGGATGTGTGAACGCACACCAGCTGGGGAGTAAACCTGGCGAGCTTTCTCCAGCAACAGAGCCTGCTCCTGAATACTCTTTAACTCATTTTTAAGTACTGAATGATTAGATTTATTGGCAGCAAGGTTGTCTTCATGACGTTTAATAACGGCCAGAAATGGGTTTACCTCTGCCATAATGCGATTCATGTCGGTACGTGCCCGCGCCACCATCGCTTCGACGGCCACAACTTCACGTTCTCGATGACGCAGCGCACTTAGCTCATTGGTCAGGCGTTCGATTCTGGCGATGATTTCTGATACGTCGGGTGTGGCTGCGACCAGTGCAGACTCGATGCCGAGCGCTTTCTCAAGACGAGCTTTGTGTTGAGCCACTGCCGCTGCTGATGCCTGCGCCTGGCCGATCTCATTACGCGCTTGTTCAATGAAACTCTCCTTTACGGTGGACAAATCTTCTTCGCAGTAGGGCTTTCCGCACGTAACACAAGGTGCTCCGACCTTTGTGCCAACCTCTTCTGCTTTGGTTTTAAACGAGCGAGCACGGTTCATGGACTCGTTCTGTGCCGCTTCTGAAGTGCGGATGCTTGAGCGGATCTCCGTAATCGCACCGCGCACCTTCAGCAGTTTGGCGTCATGCTCTTCTTTGGAGGCCAGCTTACTGCGTTCGCCAGCAATCGCGTTTTCCGTATCCCGGATCTGTTCCGGCAGCGAGCGAATTTCCATCACGACTTCGGACAGCGTTACCTCCGCGCCAGCCAAATCGACGCGGGCCTTGTCCAGACGTTCGCCGCGATCGCGCTCCCAACTATCAGAGGACGCTTTGGCCGCCTCAATCTCTGACTGCGCGGTCTCGATAAGCGTGAGACAGGCGTCCATTTTGGATTTGGTAACATCCATGCGTGCGGCAGCTGCATTAGCACGCTCGCGAGCAATGGCATAGGCTCGCGTTAACCGGTCGACGCCAGCGGCTTCTTCAACGATGGTTTTGAGGTTCTTGTCGGACATACCCGGCAGATCAGGCATTGCTTCCTGACTGGCGTAGATGGACGCCATGAACACCTCTTTCGATGCACCAATCAGGCGTTCAACGAACTCCTGCGTCAGTGTGTCTTTGCCTTTGGTCATATCACCGTCTTCGCCACGGACGATCAGCCGGTTCTTGAACTCTTTGTGTTTGCGGTGGCGAATGATGGCGTAACGCTTTCCTTCATCCTCAACAGTCACCATCACACGACAGTTTTTCTCGTGACCTGTAGACAGCACGTCGTCACCTTTGACGCCATGCGCAGTTTCGCCATACAGACACCACATCAGGCTGTTCATCAATGTCGATTTGCCCGCACCATTGCTGGCAGCAGAAGAGTCGCCACTGTTAACACCCTGAATGAGCACCAGACCGCGTTGGTCTAACTCAACTTCGGCGCTGGCTAACGCCATGAAGTTCTCAACCTGGAGCTTTAGAAATTTCATACAATGCCTCTAACTTTTTGATTCAAATGCTGGCCTTTTCGCAGTTGAAACTCTGTGTGGGCCGGGAAAGATCTCCGTTTCAGTACGCCTTGTTTGCTCAGTCTTCCCAGATAAAACGCCACAGGGTTTCCGTTGGGTGGGTAGGGCTTGTGGAACATCACCGTCTGGCCTCGTTCAAGTCTTTTCATCGTGGAGATGAAGTCCCGAAAGCTCCCAGAATGGCTCGTTCTCACACTGCCTCCGCACTCTCCGCTTCGGTCAGGATCTCCTGACATAGCATGTCCAGCTTGCTCAGGTCGAAGCCGCCGTCAGTGTCGTGAACGATTTTGCAGTACGCCGCGACGGACTCGCCCAGGCTGTCTATTTTGCTGGTCTCCGCAGTACTGGCAGTGCCTTCCATCATCGATGCCTTGCGGATGAAGTTGCAGACGACACCCTTCGCGCCCATTGTTTTCAGGACGTTCTGGATTTTGATGCCTTCTTCATCGCTCTCCACAACGGCACGGAAGCGCACGTAGTTACCGCGAATTTGGTCGTCTTCCACATCGTCCTCAAGGTTGACGAACTTGGGTGCGGAGGTTTCGTAGTGGGTGAATGTGCCGTCAGGGTTGACGATCATGAAGCCAGCCAGCGAGCCAACATCGCCCCAATTCTGGTGCGTCAGCGCCCCGATGCTAACCACTCCAGGCAGCACTTCTTTGTGGTTGTGGTAGTGTCCGGACAGCAACAAACGGAAGCCGATATCTTTCAGTTCCTGTGCGTCGATGCCGACATCTGGCATGGTGGGGATCGCTTTGTTGATCGAGGTATGCACAACGACATCGTGATTGTCGCCATCCAGCCCGGAACGCAGTGTTTTGAGGTCGCTAATAAGCTCTGCGTGGTTGTTACGCCAGCTAATCAGGTGGACGGTTACGTCGCCCATTTTGATGGAGTGAGGACGTTTGCCGCAGACAATTTCCACACCGATTGAGCGCAGAGAGGCCGCTGCATTGGCGCTGTATACGGAATCGTTGGTTTCGAGGTCGTGGTTGCCGGCCAGCATAACCACTTCGAGGCCCAACTCTTTGATGATCCACTCGTAAGTTTCAGTCACGAAATGCAGGACGGAAGGTGATATAGCACCACGAACATGGAAAGTATCACCAGCCACCAGCATGTACTTACAGCCCGCAGCTTTCATGGCTTTGGCTGCTTCTTTCGTGGCGTCCAGTTGGATCTCCAGTCGAGAGTTCAGCCCGTCAGCGTTTGTTGTCGCAAAAGCATCCCAACGATGATAATGGGGATCTGATATCACCCCGTATGGCAATGTCATGTGTCTTTTCCTTTGTGGTTATTTTGATACAGATGTTAAGCGTGTTTGAGAGGCGAGCAACCCAGACAACACGGCACAGAAGAAAATCTACAGGCACACGATTATGACAAAATATATAAGTAAATACCTACTTATTTTTATGGTGGTGACAATATCTCAACCGTATGGGGGCTTATTACTTCGGATCGCGAAACAGCATCTGCGTGCCTTTGGGGGACGTGTCGAAAAGGTGAAAACCTCTGCGTTTTAGCATGTCGGCCATTTGCGAGGATTTGACGTAGCACTTCGCCATCATCGGCTGGCTCGGGTTTGAATCGATCATGTCGGACACCAGCATTGACCCATAGCCTTTCCCGCGTAGCTCTTTGACGATACTGACGGCACGGAGTTCAAGTCGTGGCGCACCGGTTGGATCGAGTTCGGCACAGAACCAGATTAGCCCTGCTTTTTTGTCATCAGAACGGCGCAGCAGGATGTAGATATAATGCCCGGAGTATTGGCCCTGCTCGTTCGTCTTGATGGCCAGCCTGGTCTGCTTCTCAAAGGTTTTACCCCCCTTTGATGTGAGGATCTCTTCGTAGAAGTGACCCTTGCGTGCGCCGTCTTCGAACTCACCCATGATAAATGGCATGTCTGCCACAGTTGCTGCCCTTGAATAAAATTCACTCATGTATTAATCCCTAAAGCTCTCAGTGTCTTTCTAAGACACCATATTTTATGCCCCGGTAAAACCATGAGTTTACGTTTAAAACGTCTCAGGGGGCTTCTGACGCGCTACGCTGATGTCGATTACCCCAGCTTTTGGGCGAGGGTCGACAAGATTCAACTCTTCAGCACTGTGATACTCCGTATCGAACTCCCGATCGACATGGCGAATGTAGATGGCCGTAAGAAGGCTGTCGTCGTTCAGGAAGTGTCCGTAGGATTTGCGGATCACTTCGCCAACCTTCTCGATCTTCTCTCCACCCATGCAGAGATGGTTAAACCGGCTGTGTTTCCGCAGCATCTCATCCACCGGGCCGGAGTAGACCTTATCGACTCTCCCGAACCGGATGATATTTCCAGTATCAGCCTCAACCAGACAAACGAGCTTGCCAGGTTCGACCCGGTCTCGCCATGTTACACCAGAGCGGAGTGTGTTGAAGTAGGGTGCGTCTAATCCGATGATCGGTTTACGAAATGCCAGCAGTGGCACGTAACGTATGCAGCTGTTCAGGTGGAAGTGCGCCCCGGCGTCGTGGAGTTTGAGCCGGGTTTCGTTAATCGGGCACTTCGACGCAATGCCGCACAGGTCGCAGAGCAACTTCTGTTTGTTCAGGCTAGTGTTCGATTCAATGGTGTAGGAGCCATCTTCAAGACGGCGAACCCAGCGCGTGCGTTTGAGATCCATAGTTCTTATTCAAATAGTTTTGTCCGGGGCAACGATAACTGACAAGGCGCACCGATGTTTGCAAATGCCTGTTTTACTTATACCCATTATTCACAGGACCGATCCAATAATTAGATCCCCAGAGAGATCCTACAGAAGATCAAAAGAGATCCCCGATCGTCTCCAGCCGTTGCGGTTACTGGCCTGAGAGGGGGTTACTATCCACTATGGGGAGGAAAGTAACCTCTGTAGAGAGCATAATAACCGCTATGAAGAGCAAAACAACCTCTCTGGAGAGTGGTCGGTATCCACTGTAGTGAGTAGGAGACATTGTCTTAACTGGATAACTCAGTGCCTGTTTTTCTACGTCAGGTGGCTGATATTCATAGAGATGTTGGAAGTTTTGCGTTCAGGCGTGTTTGTTTCGACCACACATTATCCCCAGAAGGGGAGTGATGGCTGGTTTTGCAATTACCTGATTTTTATACACAGGCCCGATCCAGTAATTCAGATCCTAAAGAGAACCAAATAGACCCACAAAGACCCAAAAAGATCCCCGTACCCCGCAAACCGTTGTGCCACATGGCCTTAGAGGTGATCGATATCCACTATAGAGAGAAGATCAGCCACTATGAAGAGTAAACCAACCACTGTAGAGAGTAGAAAAACCACTATAGGCGGTAGGATAACCGCTGCGATGAGTGCTACTATCCACTGTAATCAGCAAAGGCCACCAAAGCGGTCGAATAAAAAGAGACACTTGGA
>NZ_CP091323.1:0-12474 GCF_021725435.1 Enterobacter sp. JH25
GTACGAATTTTTGTAAGCAATCCGTAGTTTTCAAGCTCTTGGAGTGAGCGTTGTACTGTTCTTGATGAAACACCCATTCTAACTGCAATGCTCTCCTGAGAGGGGTGTGGCCAATCGTAGGGTTTCCACCAGTGGATAATTAGATGGAGTAAGACATTGAATGTTGTGGGTGTCATATTGAGTGCACCCTGTAAGAAGAAAAGGGATGTAGGAATAGCTGACCAGCCCATGCTTAATGCTTCCTTTCCCCATTTCGATTCAAGTGTCTGTTTTTGAAGGTCAAAATTATTTTTTTGATCTGACATATACCAACCTGCTAAGCTGAAGTCTTCTATGAAGACTTCAGCTTAGCAGGTTGGTAAATTAATTCATATAATTAGTACGACACCAGCGCGCTTATAATATCATTATATTTAACTATACTTAATCTACACTCACCTCTTGGTAGCGCGATTAAGTTACGCAGCTCCCTTGAGGCTCTAAACCTCCCTTTAGGTGGGCAGCGATTAGGTTACGCGTCTTCCTTTAGGAGCTTGAAACCGCCCTCTTGGTTAGTTTTAACCCTGAGGAACTACAACTTAAACTGTTTGCTAACGTTAGTTTTTGTTGTTAAAACCGCCCTTAGAGGCGGTTTTTTTATGCGCGAAATAAAATGAGAACAATAGTTTACGTAGATGGGTTCAATTTTTACCATGGATTGGTCAAACGTTCGGGGTATAAGTGGCTGGACCTTTATAAGCTCTTTGAAGAACAACTACTTCCGATAAGAGCAAGAGAGTCACAGTTGATTCAGGTGAAGTTCTTTACTGCTGAGATCAAAGCTAAATTTGCTACTCGAGGTGAGTTAGCTCACCAGGCTCAGCAAGCTTACCATCGAGCATTACTGCAGATTTATGGCGAGAAGCTACAAATAATCAAAGGTTACTACTCAGAACGTCAGGAATGTGCGATGACCTTCAATGAGGGGTATCCTCCATCGAAAACGGATAGAACAACGGTCTGGAAGTTAGAAGAAAAGCAGACTGACGTTAGAATGGCTTTAGAAATGTATCGCGATGCGATTCGTGGCGAGGCAGAGCAGTTGGTTCTCTGTACTAACGATTCGGATATGATACCGCCAATAGAAATGATAAAAGCCGATCGACCTGAATTGAAAATTGGAATCGTAGTGCCAAGGGAGCAAGATACTAGTCGAGTGATTAGTAGTCTGGCTAGTTTAGGGGATTGGAGCCTGCCATATGTATCCTACGAAGCTTTGAGATTAGCGCTATTGCCAGATAAGGTTCCCACTAGGCGGAAACCAATACTGAAGCCAAATCACTGGTAAACAGCCGGATCTTCTTGTGATCCTTTTACTCTCGTCGTAATCTCATGCCCTGCAAACAAAAAAACCACCGCTACCAACGGTGGTTCGTTTGCCGGAATCAAGAGCTACCAACTCTTTCTTCCGAAGGTAACTGGCTTTCACGGAGCGCAGGTACCAAAACTGTCCTTCCAGTGTAGCCGCAGTCAGGCCACCACTTCAAGAACTCTGTAGAACACTCTACTACTCCGCTCCGTGAATCCTCTTACTAATGGCTACCGCCACTGGCGATTTTTCGTGTCTGTTCCGGGTTGGACTCAAGATGATAGTTACCGGGACAACGTGGTAGTCGGGCTGAACGGGGGGTTCGTGCATACAGTCCAGCTTGGAGCGAACTGCCTTCCCGGAACCGAGTGTCAGGCGTGGAATGAGAAACCGCGGCCATAACAGCGGAGTGACACCGGTAAACCGAAAGGCAGGAACAGGAGAGCGCACGAGGGAGCCACCAGGGGGAAACGCCTGGTATCTTTATAGTCCTGTCGGGTTTCGCCACCACTGATTTGAGCGTCAGATTTCGTGATGCTTGTCAGGGGGGCGGAGCCTATGGAAAAACGGCTTCGCCGCGGCCTTATCGTTTCCCTGTTAAGTTTCTTCCTGGCATCTACCAGGAAATTTCCTCCCCGCCCGTAAGCCGGTACCGCTCGCCGCAGCCGAACGACCGAGCGCAGCGAGTCAGTGAGCGAGGAAGCGGAATATCTCCTGTATCGCATATTCTGCTGACGCGCTAGTGCCACCTTTTTTCTCCTTCCACATGAAGCACTTCACTGATTTCCGCATCCGTGCCAACATAGTAAGCCAGTATACACTCCGCTAGCGCTGCGTGACTGGTTCAGGGCTGCGCCCCGAAACCCGCCAAAAGCCTGACGCGCCTGCGGCTTGTCCAACCCCGCGCCGACCGGGAAAGGCTTTCCCGCCCGTCCCGGCGTTATCAGGAGGCCGGTTTGTCAGAGAAACGGAACAAGATGCTCACCATGTGGGTGACGGAGGACGAGCACCGGCGGCTGCTCGAGCGCTGTGACGGCAGGCAGCTGGCGGCGTGGATGCGACAGACCTGCCTGGACGAAAAGCCTGCGCGCACCGGAAAGCTTCCCTCACTCTCGCCGGCGCTGCTGCGCCAGCTTGCCGGCATGGGCAATAACCTGAACCAGATAGCCCGCCGTGTTAACGCCGGCGGCGGTACCGGCCATGACAGGGTACAGATTGTGGCGGCGCTGATGGCCATCGATGCCGGGCTTGAGCGGCTGCGGCACGCCGTTCTTGAGAAAGGAACGGACGATGATCGTTAAATTTCATCCGCGCGGCCGCGGCGGTGGCGCCGGGCCGGTGGACTATCTGCTGGGTAAAGACCGGCAGCGTGAAGGCGCCACCGTCCTGCAGGGGAAGCCGGAAGAAGTCCGGGAGCTGATTGACGCGTCGCCTTACGTGAAGAAATACACTTCCGGCGTCCTGTCGTTTGCGGAGGCCGATCTGCCTCCCGGCCAGCGGGAAAAACTGATGGCCAGCTTCGAGCGGGTTCTGATGCCCGGACTCGATAAAGATCAGTACAGCATTCTGTGGGTGGAGCACGAGGACAAGGGGCGTCTGGAGCTGAACTTTCTGATCCCCAATACCGAGCTGCTGACCGGCAGGCGGCTCCAGCCGTACTACGACCGCGCCGACCGGCCGCGTATCGATGCCTGGCAGACCATCGTGAACGGCAGACTGGGGCTGCACGACCCGAACGCGCCGGAAAACCGCCGGGCGCTGGTCACGCCGTCCGGACTGCCGAAAACGAAGCAGGAGGCCGCAGAAGCCATCACGCGCGGACTGCTGACCCTTGCTTCGTCCGGGGAGCTGAAAACCCGTCAGGATGTCACTGAGGCGCTGGAACGGTCAGGTTTTGAGGTGGTGCGCACCACGAAAAGCAGTATCAGCATTGCCGACCCGGACGGGGGGCGAAACATCCGACTGAAGGGAGCCATCTATGAGCAGTCTTTTAACGCTGGCGAAGGACTTAGAGCAGCAATCGAAAGCGCAGAAGCAGAGTACCGGCGAGATGCTGAAAGCCGCATTCAGCGAGCACGAGCAGTCTGTCAGAGCGGAACTGAGCGCAAGCGCGAGGAGAATCAGCGACGCCATCCTCGCCCACGAGCAGAGTATGAGCGAGGCGATGGAGAAAAACCGGCGGAGCGTACTGCGGACTGCCGGGCGGACATGGCTCACCATCCTGATGGTGTCAGCGCTGCTGATCGGCACGAGCGGGAGCATTCTGTGGTGGCAGGGGCAGCAGATAACCGACAATTACACGCATCTTCGTCAGCAGGAAGATACCCTGGCGAAAATGACCGCCCGGACGTGGGGAGTGCGCTATCAGGAGAGCAGCGACGGCCGGAGGTTTCTTATCCTGCCGCCGGGGATGCAAACCGAAGCCATCCCTTACGACGGGACGACATGGATCCGCCTGAAACGGGGGAACCGCAGAATTCGGAAAAAATCGTACGCTAAGCTAACGGTGTTCTCGTGACAGCTCTTTGACTAGGCTTTCTAAGGCCATTCTGATAGCCCTGACTTCCTGAAAAGCCATGGCTAAAATTTGTGCGGCTAAAAGGGATAACCGATGGTAAAGTAAGTTATCCCTGTCGAGATACTGAAAAGCGTTATCCTCGTTTTTCCCAAAACTGTTTTGCCAGTTCGCTCAGAGCGCTAGTTAACTGAGCGACAGATTTCGCACTTTGCAAATTATTCTGCCCGGTCTGTACATTGGTATCAGCAGCATCGCGTATATTGATAATACTGCGGTTTATGTCTTCACTTACTGCTCCCTGCTGCTCGACCGCAGTCGCTATTTGCGCGTTCATGTCGGTAATTTCGTTAACGCGTTGGCCAATTCCATCAAGAGCTGTAGCTGCTTCCTCTGCGTGAGCTACACTCGTGTGCGCTTGCCGACTACTTTGCTCCATGACTGTAACAGCGGATTGCGCTCGCTCTTGTAGAGCGCTGATCATGCTTTGAATATCCGTTGTCGATTGCTGTGTGCGAGCAGCAAGACTGCGAACCTCATCGGCGACAACAGCAAAACCACGCCCCTGCTCACCAGCACGCGCGGCCTCAATTGCTGCGTTGAGTGCCAACAAATTCGTTTGCTCGGCGATCCCTCGTATAACGTCAAGAACTTTTGATATCTCGTTACTTTGACCTTCAAGCTCATGAATAACCTGAGTGGCTTGCCTAATTTCACCTTCAAGGGCAGTGATTGACTGGCTTGTGTGGGCTACCAGACGCTGGCCAGATGCCGTCTCAGTGTCTGCTCTTCCGGCCGCATCTGCAGCATGCTGTGCATTGCTCGCAACCTCTTGAATGCTTGCCACCATTTGGTTTACTGCCGTTGCTATTTGATCTGTCTCTGCCTGCTGCTCAACTGTAAGTACATTGCTTGACTCAATATCCTTTAGTAGGCCTCGGGTGTGTTCGCTAAGCCGATTTGATGCATCACCTATGCGACCTACTATGGCGCCTGTTTCAGCTTGCATCATTCGTAAAGCAAACTCTATTTGGCCAAACTCATCGGTGCGCCCAGTGTAGAGGGATTGACTTAATGGGTTATTGGAAATATTCCTGGCTCTTTCAACCAGTCTTCCAAGAGGAGAGAGAATAGCCAAAACACTAACAGAGCTTAAGCTTCCTGACATTAAAGTGGCTAACAATAAGCTGCTTATTGATGTATCAGTAAGCATGCCGGCAGCCATTGCGCTTGATATAATACTACCCCATATGAGCAAGAGTATTTTCACGGAAAAGCTAGCAGCCAATTTCGGCCTCGCGGCCTTCCCGCTTCTCAATTGAGCATATAATTTTTCCGCAGCCAAAACCTGCTCAGGTTCAGGCTTGGTCCTTACAGACTGGTATTCAACAATCGAACCATTCTTAGCTATTGGCGTTACATAAGCACTTACCCAATAGTGGTCGCCATTTTTACAGCGATTTTTTACTAGCCCCATCCATGAGCGGCCAGATTTTAATGTACTCCACATATGCTCAAATGCAGCAGGCGGCATATCTGGGTGTCTTACGATGTTGTGAGGCTGGCCTAATAGTTCTTCCTCAGTGAAACCACTGATTTTAATGAAGTCAGGATTAACGTACGTGATATGGCTTTGAGGGGAGGTAGTCGAAAGAATATTGGCATCTTTTGGGAGTTCTAAGTTTCGACCCGTCACTGGTAAATTCTGGCGCATAAGAACCTCAAGGGTTGGCTGTTTTATTTTATTGTTTTCGGCATTAAGCCCAATTTCTTGAGCGTTACGATAAAGCTAGCATGGAAACGATAGGTGCAAGCAAGTTAAGGGTTGCATCGCGCATGTCAATCTAGGCTATACCCTAACTTGATGTCAGGCAGGGCCGCGCCGCTTCGTCAGAATAGAGTCTGCTTTCCCATTTTTTGACACATGCCCGCGAAGGTTATAGATTTCAGCCTGACAGAAATGGGCTTTGAGGCACAACGGAACAGAAAGTGCACTTAAGCCGCCTTCAACCAAGGAGACATCGTGCAGGGGCACCGCATCGGCTACGTCCGGGTCAGCAGCTTTGACCAGAACCCGGAACGCCAGCTGGAACAAACCCAGGTGAGCAAGGTGTTCACCGACAAGGCATCGGGCAAGGACACCCAGCGCCCCCAGCTCGAAGCGCTGCTGAGCTTCGTCCGCGAAGGCGATACAGTGGTGGTGCACAGCATGGATCGGCTGGCCCGCAACCTCGATGACCTGCGTCGCTTGGTACAGAAGCTGACTCAGCGCGGCGTGCGCATCGAGTTCCTGAAGGAGGGCCTGGTGTTCACTGGCGAGGACTCGCCGATGGCCAACCTGATGCTGTCGGTGATGGGGGCCTTCGCTGAGTTCGAGCGCGCCCTGATCCGCGAGCGGCAGCGTGAGGGCATCGCCTTGGCCAAGCAGCGTGGCGCGTACCGGGGCCGCAAGAAAGCCCTGTCCGATGAGCAGGCTGCTACCCTGCGGCAGCGAGCGACGGCCGGCGAGCCCAAGGCGCAGCTTGCCCGCGAGTTCAACATCAGCCGGGAAACCCTCTACCAGTACCTCCGCACGGACGACTGACACATGCCGCGTCGCTTGATCCTCTCGGCCACGGAGCGGGACACCCTGCTTGCGCTGCCGGAAAGCCAGGATGACCTGATCCGCTACTACACCTTCAACGACTCCGACCTGTCGCTGATCCGCCAGCGACGCGGCGACGCCAACCGCCTCGGCTTCGCCGTGCAGCTCTGCCTGCTGCGCTACCCCGGTTACGCGCTGGGAACCGACAGCGAGCTGCCCGAGCCGGTCATCCTGTGGGTGGCGAAGCAAGTCCAGGCCGAGCCGGCGAGCTGGGCAAAGTACGGCGAGCGCGACGTGACCCGTCGCGAGCATGCCCAGGAACTGCGCACCTACCTGCAACTGGCCCCGTTCGGCCTGTCCGACTTCCGCGCCCTGGTGCGCGAGCTAACCGAGCTGGCCCAGCAGACCGACAAAGGCTTGCTGCTGGCCGGTCAGGCCCTGGAGAGCCTACGGCAGAAACGACGCATCCTGCCGGCGCTGAGCGTGATTGACCGGGCCTGCTCGGAAGCCATTGCGCGAGCCAATCGGCGGGTCTACCGCGCCCTGGTCGAACCACTCACGGACTCGCATCGGGCCAAGCTGGACGAGCTGTTGAAGCTCAAGGCCGGCAGCAGCATCACCTGGTTGACCTGGCTGCGCCAGGCACCGCTGAAACCCAACTCTCGGCACATGCTGGAACACATCGAGCGGCTGAAGACATTTCAGTTGGTGGACTTGCCCGAAGGCCTGGGCCGGCACATCCACCAGAACCGCCTGCTCAAGCTGGCCCGCGAGGGTGGGCAGATGACGCCCAAAGACCTCGGTAAGTTCGAGCCGCAGCGCCGCTACGCGACCCTGGCCGCCGTGGTGCTGGAGAGCACCGCGACCGTGATCGATGAGCTGGTCGATCTGCATGACCGCATCCTGGTCAAGCTGTTCAGCGGCGCGAAGCACAAGCATCAGCAGCAGTTCCAGAAGCAGGGCAAGGCGATCAACGACAAGGTGCGCCTGTACTCCAGGATCGGCCAGGCGCTGCTGGAAGCGAAGGAAAGCGGCAGCGACCCCTATGCCGCCATCGAGGCGGTGATTCCCTGGGACGAGTTCACCGAGAGCGTCAGCGAGGCCGAGCTGCTGGCCCGGCCGGAAGGCTTCGACCACCTGCACCTGGTCGGCGAGAACTTCGCCACCCTGCGCCGTTACACGCCGGCCTTGCTGGAGGTGCTGGAACTGCGCGCCGCGCCGGCCGCGCAAGGCGTGCTGGCAGCCGTGCAGACCCTGCGTGAGATGAACGCCGACAACCTGCGCAAGGTGCCGGCCGATGCACCCACGGCCTTCATCAAGCCGCGCTGGAAGCCGCTGGTGATCACCCCGGAAGGCCTCGACCGGAAATTCTACGAAATCTGCGCCCTGTCCGAGCTGAAGAACGCCCTGCGCTCCGGCGACATCTGGGTCAAGGGCTCGCGGCAGTTCCGCGACTTCGACGACTACCTGCTGCCGGCCGAGAAGTTCGCCGCACTCAAGCGCGAGCAGGCCCTGCCCCTGGCGATCAACCCGAACAGCGACCAGTACCTGGAAGAGCGTTTGCAGCTGCTGGACGAGCAGTTGGCCACCGTCACCCGCCTGGCCAAGGACAACGAGCTGCCCGATGCCATCCTCACCGAGTCAGGGCTGAAAATCACCCCGCTGGATGCGGCGGTGCCGGATCGGGCGCAGGCGCTGATCGACCAAACCAGCCAGTTACTGCCGCGCATCAAGATCACCGAACTGCTGATGGACGTGGACGACTGGACGGGCTTCAGCCGCCACTTCACCCACTTGAAGGACGGGGCCGAGGCCAAAGACAGGACGTTGCTGCTGTCCGCAATCCTCGGTGATGCGATCAACCTCGGGCTGACCAAGATGGCCGAGTCGAGCCCCGGCCTGACCTACGCCAAGCTGTCCTGGCTGCAAGCCTGGCACATCCGCGACGAAACCTATTCGGCGGCCTTGGCCGAGCTGGTCAACCACCAGTATCGCCACGCCTTTGCCGCCCACTGGGGCGACGGCACGACCTCATCCTCCGATGGCCAGCGCTTCCGCGCGGGTGGCCGGGGCGAGAGCACCGGGCACGTCAACCCGAAGTACGGTAGCGAGCCGGGACGGCTGTTCTATACCCATATCTCCGACCAGTACGCGCCGTTCAGCACCCGCGTGGTGAATGTCGGCGTCCGCGATTCCACCTATGTGCTCGACGGCCTGCTGTACCACGAGTCCGACCTGCGGATCGAGGAGCACTACACCGACACGGCCGGCTTCACCGATCACGTCTTTGCCCTGATGCACCTGCTAGGCTTCCGCTTCGCGCCGCGCATCCGCGACCTCGGCGAAACCAAGCTGTACGTGCCGCAGGGCGTGCAAGCCTACCCGACGTTGCGCCCGCTGATCGGCGGCACCCTGAACATCAAGCACGTGCGTGCCCACTGGGACGACATCCTGCGCCTGGCCAGCTCGATCAAGCAGGGCACCGTCACCGCCTCGCTGATGCTGCGCAAGCTCGGCAGCTACCCGCGCCAGAACGGACTGGCCGTGGCCCTGCGCGAGCTGGGCCGGATCGAGCGCACGCTGTTCATCCTGGACTGGCTGCAAAGTGTTGAACTGCGCCGCCGCGTGCATGCCGGCCTGAACAAAGGTGAGGCGCGCAACTCGCTGGCCAGGGCGGTGTTCTTCAACCGCCTTGGGGAAATCAGGGATCGGAGCTTCGAGCAGCAGCGCTACCGGGCCAGCGGCCTCAACCTGGTGACGGCGGCTATCGTGCTGTGGAACACGGTGTACCTGGAACGCGCCACCCAGGGGTTGGTCGAGGCCGGCAAGCCGGTGGACGGCGAGCTGCTGCAATTCCTGTCGCCGCTGGGCTGGGAGCACATCAACCTAACCGGCGATTACGTCTGGCGGCAGAGCCGCAGACTGGAAGACGGGAAGTTTCGGCCCTTACGGATGCCCGGAAAACCTTAGCGTACGATTTTTTCCGAATTCTGCGGGCTCCCCCTGAAACAGGAGTAGCGGAAAATGACAGAGCTGGAAAAGCAGTTGCTGAGCGCATTAGAGCAGCTACAGCAGGACTACTCGCAAAGGCTGGACGAATGGGAGAGCGCCTTCGCGGAATGGCGGAGCATGTGTGGTCTTATGCAACGGGAGAACGCGATGCTGAACGAGCGCGTGTCGGACTTGAGCACGCAGGTGCTGAGTTTAAGCGAGCAGCTGCGCCGCTTGTCCGGGAACTGAATGCCATCGAGCTCCGGCAGAGGGAGAATGAGTATCAGAAAACACTGGAGCTGGAGCGCCAGCCGCAGAAAACCTACCGCGGGCCGACACTTTAAACCATCCAGACAGCTGACAACCCGCACGAAGAGGGGCTCTTATTTCTCCCGCTAAATAGGTTCGTGATCAAAAAGGTCACGACTTATTCAGGAGCGGGAAATGAAGCTGTTAAATCTTATTGAATCATTGCTTAACTGCCTATACCTGGCGGCGGAGCTGTGGGACTGGCTGGAGAAGCATTTGTCGGTTTTTAAGGCGTTCGCGCTGATTTTAGTGTGACTTTACGCGCCATGCATCTGGCTGCATGACTATGCATCAGTGTAATATCCAGCGGCTGCGTTTCTGGTGTTTTTTCGTCATGTCTGTCGCCACTTTCTCGCGTCTGGCGCCGGAAACGCAGCCAACCCCGTTTCAGCGGTGCGGGCAACGGATGTTATGGTAAATAAGAGTGACGATGAAGCAACTATCCGATTGAATTTATGTTATTTAATTGCTCATGATTATGATATGTGTATAAATTATTTGGGTAAATATGCGTTTGCCTGTTATCATTAAAACTGAGTCAGTTCGCTGCCCATAGCGGTGTATGCGATTTTTATCGCACTGGCTTGCCTAATTCATGAAAAGGCCGCGCAAATGCGCGGCCTTTTTCGTTTAAGGAATCTTCGATGCATCTCTTATACGTTGATGAGTCTGGTACACCATCAGACCCTACACTTAATCATTTTGTCCTTTCTGGTATCTCAGTGTTTGAAAAGCAGACTCATTGGATAGAGCAAGAGATGAATGCTATCGCAGCCAGATTTAATGCTGATGATCCGTATGAAAGAGAATTGCATGGTTCGCCTATGAGAGGTGGGCGAGATGGCTGGAAAAAATTTCCTTTCGATGACAGAAAACAAGCGATCAAAGATTGCCTAACACTCCTGACTCAAAAGCATCGGGATATCCGTATATTTGCGTGTGTTGTACCCAAGGGATCCTTAGGTGGAAAGGACGTAATAACAGAATCTTTTTATCAGATATCGTCTCGTTTCGACATGTATTTGAGCCGCTTACATCACCAAGGAGCAACATCTCGAGGGGTGGCCATTTTTGATAAATCGTCAACAGAGAAAAGTATTCAGTCTCTTGCTCGTACGTTTAAAGATACTGGATATGGATATGGAAAACTTCGTAACTTCTCTGAAGTGCCTTTGTTTTTGGATTCCAAAGCGTCAAGGCTGATTCAGCTTGCGGATCTTGTATCGTACTCAATTTTCAGGAAGTTTGAGCTCAATGATGATGAGTTCTACAAGATTATTGAGAATTCCTTTGACTACAATAATGGTAAAGTTCACGGACTTTACGTAGCTCACTAATTGAATCGCTGTGGAGAGTTTGTCTCCGAGTCAGATGCCGTTGTGGCCACCATTTTCCATCGATGCAGAGCCTACGTTGCATTTCTCATTAGCATCGCACAACGGATGTTATAGTGAGTACAGCCCGTTATGGATATAAAAAAAGCCACCATTCAGGTGGCTTTTTACCCCGCTGATAATCACTTTATTTCATCCTTGCTCTTTTGTGATGCTTTCAATCCCGCAATAATATTTGCTGAAACAGCTGCCGCATCAGCGTTCGCTTCTTCCGCTGTTTTGGCTAGATCAACTTCTCCTGTGCGCAAGGCTATCGTTACCTTACTGAATCCGGCAACGTCATTTGAAGTTATTCCTGCGTTAGGCAAAGCAGTATTTATCGCATTTGCCAGCAAGCCGTTAGCGACTTCTACTGAATGCTTCTGAACCAATTCCTCATAAGTTTTGGTTTGATGCAGAACGCTAGCCGTTCCTTTTAGTTTCTCGGTCATGTAAACCTCTTGTCTGTGATAATTTAGATGTGGGATTTTACATATTGTTCTGATTTTAAATGGATAAATCCCACGTTATGGAATTTATCTCAGATGTAACAGAGATTATTTTGTCTCAAATTCGTCAATCCATAACCCTTTGTTATCTTCAAAGTATTTATCTAATTCGGCATGCTCGAGATGCTCATTGCTAGGCATTCCTAGGCCTAGCTTCGCTGATTCAATCAGCCACACTAATGATGTTCTGTTTTCTTTACTCTCTTTGAACCCCCTCTTTTTTAGCCAGTAATTAAGTTCGTGTTCTTGCTCTTTCGATATGTGCTTTCCTACTGGATGTGACATTTTTCACCCTTACGATTGGGAAAACTTACGCTGACACATGGAGCATTTTAGGGATCCATTCGTTCCATCTTTGAACAGTGTCATTGTCTTACAAAATGGACATTGCTTACCTCTTCCGCCCCGGCCTTCGTTTGGTGGTGTTCTCACTACAGCATTGCAAGAAGTACAGCTATTTCCGAAGAGGGTCAGCTTGTTACAGAAGGGGCACTTTTTTCCAGGCATTTAAGGCTTTCCATTAAACATTAATCTTATTTAACAAATATATTATTAAGATGTTTTCCTTGTAAAGCACTATCTTAGGGTACATTTCATTGTGATTAAATTTTGGGCGATGGTGAGTGTGGAGTGTACCGGCAATCCCCTGTTCATCTTGTCGGAGTCCGCGATACAGACCTGATACATGGTAAATCTGCTACGACGGTGGCCTGATTTTAAATGTATTTTGCGGTTATTTTTCGTTCAGTTTGGAGTTAAGGTCAGGAGTAAGAATATTTAGTGACTTAACCAAAAGAGACATATCGTAAATGTTTCTTCCTTTGTACTTAGGGTTGTCCTTACTT
>NZ_CP091324.1:0-5651 GCF_021725435.1 Enterobacter sp. JH25
CCCTGTTTTGTGACCCGTGCAGCCATCTCCCGCCCGTACTGCTGCGAGATATCATGCGTCAGAGATCTGACCAGTTCCTTCCGGTTTACCTCGATACCGCTGGCATTCATCCAGCTACGGTCGCTGTGGTCGATATGTTTCGCCTGTTCAGGCACATCCACGACTGAAAACGTCCGGCTGTCTTTAATATCCTGCCTCTGGCTGTCGTCCAGTCGTCCGGCTGCTTCAAAACCGAGATGCTGTTCCGGTTTCCGGTCGATACCCTGTGTTTTCAGTGACCGGCTATCAATAAAACCCTGCTCAAAGCCATATCGTTTCATATGCGCGTTGTGCGTACGCTCCCAGCGCTCCCGCAGGGCTTTCAGTGCCTGTTTTTGTTCTGTAGGGGTTAAATTATGCCCTGAGTCCTTGCGCGCGCCGCCACGCGCCGGAAATTTGGCGTTATAGCGCCTGAAATACTGTTCGGGACTGCGCTCAATACCGTCATTGACGCGCTGGCTCATCATGATATGGGCGTGCGGCTGTTCGCCGCCGTCAATGCTGGCTTTCGGATTGTGGATCGCAAACGTCCATGCATGTTTGTCGCCCGTTTCCTGCTTCACAAAATCCCGGACAAGCGCCAGCCGCTGCGCTTCATTCAGCTCGCGGGGTAGAGCGATCTCAATTTCCCTGTACGTTGAACCGTTGGCACGTTCGAACGCATCCGCAGCCTGCCAGAAATGGGCGGGTTCATCTCTCGCCCATTCCGGCATATTGCCGTGTTCGGTGTGCTCGAGATCCTGGCGCTGGCTGAACTTATCTTCCCGCGTAATGTAACTGGCATGAGCAAGGGCTTTACCCTTGCCGCCAAATTTCACGCTGAGATGATACGTTGCCATGTTGTGTCAGCCCCCGGCAGGGCGCACTGTTTCTGCCCGCAGGGAGAAACATAT
Organism: Enterobacter sp. JH25; assembly: GCF_021725435.1. Taxonomy (NCBI): domain Bacteria; kingdom Pseudomonadati; phylum Pseudomonadota; class Gammaproteobacteria; order Enterobacterales; family Enterobacteriaceae; genus Enterobacter; species Enterobacter sp. JH25. The sequence goes on from NZ_CP091324.1 coordinate 933, forward strand.
AAGTGCGCTTTACTCTAATTTAAAGAATTATGAGTAAAGATAAGTCATGCGACTTCTGACCGCAAGTTATATACTTTCCCCGTCGGAAATATCGGGATGGGGAAGTTAAACGATGCGGATCAGTAACGTCGAATGGCTTAAAAAGCGCATAGCCTTCATCAGAAAGCTGGGAGAAAAAACGGCACGGCAACGGCAGATTATCGATCTGCTGGATGATGAAGCTTCGCTCAGTGAGACTGAAAGACGACTGCTCCACGTTCTGGCAACCGCTGAAAAAAACGCGTTGCAGGAACGGGATGCCGCACAGAAAAAGGCGGTTCAGGCGCGGATTTCAGGGCAGAAAAACCGCAGGGAACGCAATCACAGACTGTTTCTGGCGGCTGGTCTGATGATTGACGCGGGACTGGTTGATACAAAAACGGGTGAGTTGAATTTTGACCACGAAAAATTACTGACTGCGCTGAAACGGGTACGCTACGATCTGGAAACATCGGCGTGAACGTGCATTCTGCAAGGCCGGAGAAATGCCGCTTCCTCGCTCACTGACTCGCGTCGCTCGGTCGTTCGGCTGCGGCGAGCGGTAGGGATTTTCGGATAGGAGCATGAATTTTCTTGCTCCAGATGTACAAAAGCCCCGTGACAGAATCACGGGGCTTGAGTACTCTAATTCTTGCAGATACCTGCCAGGATCAGACGTCACAATCAAATCCTAGCAGGGCTGGCTAGGAATGTCACTACCAGCTTAATACCATTCAACGACATTAAACCCATATCTGCACCTTGACTCTCAGGTCTACGCCCCGGACTCCGGCAGGATAAACAGGCAAGCGGTGGGAACCTGACCAGCTCGGGAAAGAAGCTGGCTCTACCCGGTCTCACGTTAACCAATAACGTACCTGATAAAGTGAGAGTGAAGGCAGCGGTTGCGGTGAAGCGTGATTGCCAAGGTCTGGCGCAACACCCACAAAATCGAAGCAGCATACGAACGGCCTGATGCTGGTCGCTTCGCTCCCCGTTTTCTGGTGTACCCACCACGGGGGCATTAGGCTTTCTTTGCCCTAATATGGGTTTGCGACTCTCAAATCCGGGTTGTGGTGTAACACATATCGCCTTCACCGAAATGGGTAATGATACCAACGTGTTGATTTCGTATTTTCACTGACACCAGGATCATCCTGATGTTACAAGGATTGAATGACAACAGATTAAAATAGTCATCAACAGGTTGACAGCATTACCTTTTTTCACTTATTTATTTAAAAATTAGCAACTTAAAAATACAGCTAAGTATTTTTAGATATTGCTTGGAGTTAATTCAATTCATCAAGTTTTAAAAAATAATTCCTTTTGTCAGGCATATCGTTTTTTAAATGCTTTAAAAATATTTTAGCAGTTTCCTCAGATACATCCTCTCTTAGGCAACGTTCAACAAAAGATATATCTACAAATTCATCTGCTAATCCAGCACGACCAAGATCTAAAAAGTAAATTTCACCAGATTTATCTATAAAAATATTACTATCCGTGATATCGCCATGAGAAAAAACCAATCTTTCTTCAACACGAGTCTCATTTAACTCATTCCAAAGACTTAGGTAAGTTTTATGGTCTCCCCATAATTCAGCCTCAAAATCATCTTGATCTATCTCGTCAAGGAGTTGGTTATCAATAAAAAATTTTGACTCTTTTAACCGATGATCAATGCTTGAAATAAATGGGCAATCAAAAATAGCAACTGCATTTAACTGATTGAGTGTTTCCTTATAGATAGAAAGCAATTCTTGCTCTGTTAAAAAAAGCGCTGAAATTGGTTTTGCATTGATCGCTTTAGTGATCATGAATTCAAACTGCTCATCCTGAAAAGTCATGATGAGTTCAGGCACCTTTAATTTATCAGAGAGCCAACTCATCATTTTCGCTTCACGAGAGACACTGTATGTGGTCTCTGTATATAAAGTGCTAGATCGCTTAAGAAAAAAAGTTTCATTATTTCGATTAAAAGAATAAACATCCGATGGCGACTGACCAATTTTATTTGGCTCTAAAACGCTGTTTCCAATAAATTGTTGAATAATATTAGGCAATTCCATCAAGTTTTCCTTTTATTCAGCATTAAAAACCTCGCAAATGCGAGGCCTAGTAAATAGATGATCTTAATTAGGTTCACTGTAGCAAAAATATGGCTTATTGTCTATAGAGGGTCAATGCATCAAACTTTTGTCATTACCTCTCAATTGCATAAATAGCGCTAGGCTTAAGGAAAATGGGTTGCTGTATTTCTCTGTCTCAAATCTCAAGAATAAGCTAGAGCAGAATATTAGACAGCAGCAAGACCTCAGGATGCAGACAAATCGCGGAGTAGTTGCTCCAAATCCTGTTCGCCCACTTTTGTTTGAGCACCTGCCTGCAAGCCGCCACGAATGAGTTTTTCAGCAGCCGGACGCGCAAACAGACCAGCCCATGCCTTGTGCTCTCGAAGGAAGTCTTCACTTAAATCCGTTGGTGGGATTGCTTTCTTTGCAGCGGCGATGACCCCTTCAGGTAAAGCTGCAATATTTGTGGCGATGCGATGAACAAAAGCGTCTAACTCATTTGCCGGAAGCGCACGATTTACCCAACCATATCGTTCGGCTAGCAGGTGATGCTGCCAACTTACTGATTTAGTGTATGATGGTGTTTTTGAGGTGCTCCAGTGGCTTCTGTTTCTATCAGCTGTCCCTCCTGTTCAGCTACTGACGGGGTGGTGCGTAACGGCAAAAGCACTGCCGGACATCAGCGCTATCTCTGCTCTCACTGCCGTAAAACATGGCAACTGCAGTTCACTTACACCGCTTCTCAACCCGGTACGCACCAGAAAATCATTGATATGGCCATGAATGGCGTTGGATGCCGGGCAACCGCCCGCATTATGGGCGTTGGCCTCAACACGATTTTCCGCCATTTAAAAAACTCAGGCCGCAGTCGGTAACCTCGCGCATACAGCCGGGCAGTGACGTCATCGTCTGCGCGGAAATGGACGAACAGTGGGGATACGTCGGGGCTAAATCGCGCCAGCGCTGGCTGTTTTACGCGTATGACAGGCTCCGGAAGACGGTTGTTGCGCACGTATTCGGTGAACGCACTATGGCGACGCTGGGGCGTCTTATGAGCCTGCTGTCACCCTTTGACGTGGTGATATGGATGACGGATGGCTGGCCGCTGTATGAATCCCGCCTGAAGGGAAAGCTGCACGTAATCAGCAAGCGATATACGCAGCGAATTGAGCGGCATAACCTGAATCTGAGGCAGCACCTGGCACGGCTGGGACGGAAGTCGCTGTCGTTCTCAAAATCGGTGGAGCTGCATGACAAAGTCATCGGGCATTATCTGAACATAAAACACTATCAGTAAGTTGGAGTCATTACCACCGAAATGATGTGAAGACTTCATCATTTTAGCAATCACAGGTTGCCCTAATCACTTAACGCTATTATTGTTCTATTGAAGCCTTAACCTAAACCCACTCACAAAACGTGGATTATCTGGTTAGTGATTCGCAGCAACAAAGCGTCCCGGTTCAAAACGAATCGTAAGACGTAGTTTCCCTTGATGTAGGGCTTGCCGATGGAACAGGCGGCTTTTTTATTCTCCGGCGTGGGGGGGGATGCTGTTGACAGAAATGGAAATAAGTAACATCCGGAATATTACGCTTATTGCCCGGCGTCTTGCCTGGATTAATGCCAAAAGAACTCATATCGATATACCATCGTTTGCAGAACTGCTTTTCTCCGGCCAAAAAGCGCTGTTCTTCGAACAATATAATTATTTTCACTCACGACGGTACACAACGGCAGGCACGTCAAAGCCACCGGATTTACCATAACATCCGTTGCGTGCACCGCCTCAGAGGCTCTCAGGGCGGTTTTAAGTCCTGAGCCATAAAAACCCCCGGCTTCTCACCGAAAACCGCTCAGAATCGCATACCGTGATTTTCAGCCCCATGCATAACCATGCACCTGACTGACTGGCGAGAACTTCCGGCCTGAATTCAGGCCGGAAGTCTCAAAAGACGCCCCAAACTCGGCTGAAAACGGTGAACGGGTGCGCAATTTATTGTGCGAACGTGAGGCGTTGGACAAGCGCAGCGCGTCAGTTCTTTTTCTTTTCCGGTTTCTGTTCCGTTGTCAGCAGCTTTTCAAGGTCTGCCACTTTCTGATAGACGGCAGCAGACGCGTTGTAATTGTCCTGTAGTTCCGTTTTCACAAACCAGCTTGTGGCAAATATCAGTACGACAAAGGCAACCGCAACCCCAGCAAACCACTTCCAGCTGTAACCCCGCAGCGTGTTGTACTCCGCGATGATGTTACTGCGGATAATGGAAATTTCCTTGTCCAGCGCGTCCGCATTGATTTTCATGTTCCCGACGGATTTTTCCAGACGCTGAAAATCAGCGCTGATACGCTCGCCAATCAGCCCCGCAACATCCATTTTCTGCACTTCCTGCCGGACTTCATCCCTTACCTGCTGTGCCACACTGTCCGATATTTCCCGGTAGCCTTTCAGGGTTTCCCTTGCCACCGCCAGCGAATCCGCCACGGCTTTCTGCTGCTCTTTTGCGGCCTCTTTCAGATGCTCCGCCGACAGCAGGAGTGTGAGAAGTTTTTCTTCGGTGCTCGCCATAGTTACCTGCTTATGGAAAATCCGCGTGACAGGGATTTCACGCGCTCTATTTCAACATTT
>NZ_CP091325.1:0-3958 GCF_021725435.1 Enterobacter sp. JH25
ACCGGGAAAAAGCCGTATGACAAAACAGGAATCAGCCGCACTGAACATGGCAAAATTTATCCGGGCGCAGTCGCTGCTGCTGCTCGAAAAACTCGACGTGCTCGATCTTGATGACGAGGCAGCCGACTGTGAGCGAATGCACGAACAGGCAGAAGCGCTTTATCAGAAGCTGAGCGCACGCTTCGGTATACAGGACGGCGAATAAAGAGACGAAAAGAACGCTCACTTAGACGAAAAGCGTATCCATGGCAACTATGTATATCCACCGTGTACATAGTCATGCCTGACGCTTTCGAGCAGGTCGAGCATGTAGGAACGACGAGCTTGATTGGTATCGGACACAATATGGCGATACGCCTCAAACATAACAGCACCCGCATCACCGCCCGAACGGCGAAGCATAGCGGAAATCATCCGCACAAAGAGCAGACGTTCATCGGGGCAAAGGTTCATAAGTTCTCCTGGTGAAAAACCAAACATGAAGCACCCATCTATTAACGTCAGCTGTGAACGCTTCATTAGAAGAAAATAGGTAAACCCGGGAAAAAGATCCAAACGTTAACATCACAGGTAAACAGAAACGTCGGGTCGATCGGGAAATTCTTTCCCGGACGGCGCGGGGTTGGGCAAGCCGCAGGCGCGTCAGTGCTTTTAGCGGGTGTCGGGGCGCAGCCCTGAACCAGTCACGTAGCGCTAGCGGAGTGTATACTGGCTAAACTTCAGAGATGCCAAGGAAGGGACAGGATATGTTTTGTAGCACCGCCACCACGGTGGCGATACTCCAAAACGCCTGGTCAGGGCACAGCCCCGACACCCCAGAGCCGACTGTAGGTCACTGGGCGAACGCGGCGGAATGATGTCGGATGACGTCATTTTGCGGCGTTTGCCCTATCCTGCATCGTATTAAAAAATGCAGCTATGGCGCGTACGGTGCCAAAGATAAGCCCGGAGATATTCCGCTTCCTCGCTCACTGACTCGCTCCGCTCGGTCGTTCGGCTGCGGCGAGCGGTACCGGCTTACTGGCGGGGCGGAAATTTCCTGGCATCTTCCAGGAAGAAGCTTAACAGGGAAGCAAGAAGGCCACGGCGAAGCCGTTTTTCCATAGGCTCCGCCCCCCTGACAAGCATCACGAAATCTGACGCTCAAATCAGTGGTGGCGAAACCCGACAGGACTTAAAGATACCAGGCGTTTCCCCCTGGTGGCTCCCTCGTGCGCTCTCCTGTTCCTGCCTTTCGGTTTACCGGTGTCATTCCGCTGTTATGGCCGCGTTTATCTCATTCCACGCCTGACACTCAGTTCCGGGTAGGCAGTTCGCTCCAAGCTGGACTGTATGCACGAACCCCCCGTTCAGTCCGACTGCTGCGCCTGTTCCGGTAACTATCGACTTGAGTCCAACCCGGAAAGACACGACAAAGCGCCACTGGCAGCAGCCACTGGTAAGAGGGTGTACAAGAGATTACTGATGCAGAGTTCTTGAAGTCAGAGCCAAACTACGGCTAAACTGGAAGGACGAATTTGGTGGCAGCGGTCTTGTACACCCTGTTACCACGGTTCAGAAGTTCCCCAACTTACTGAACCTTCGAAAAACCACCTCCCCAGGTGGTTTTTTCGTTTTCAGAGCAAGAGATTACGACGCAACGGAAAGGATCTCAAGAGGTTCATCTTCGATGACCGACAGACATCAAAGTAAAACCGATACCAAACAACAGTACCAGTCAAAAACTCACACCGACAAAACCCTTTGAAAATAAAGCATAAAAAATCGTATAGTTGGATGATGCACAATCACCATTTAAGCTAGGGAAGGTGCGAATAAGCAGGTCATTTCTTCCCAAGCTGACTCGCTGATTAAAATTTCGCGGATCTGGGCCGATTTTTTTCCCGCAAACACATCGAATCAGCCTATTTAGGCTATTTTTTCCACCATTTCTGGCGTTATTTCCGGTTTTTACTGAGATCTCTCCCACTGACGTATCATTTGGTCCACCCGAAACAGGTTGGCCAGGGTGAATAACATTGCCAGTTGGTTATCGTTTTTCAGCAGCCCCTTGTATCTGGCTTTCACGAAGCCGAACTGCCGCTTGATGATGCGAAACGGGTGCTCCACCCTGGCACGGATGCTGGCTTTCATGTATTCGATGTTGATGGCCGTTTTGTTCTTGCGCGGATGCTGCTTCAAGGTTTTTACCCTGCCGGGACGCTCGGCGATCAGCCAGTCCACATCCACCTCGGCCAGCTCCTCGCGCTGTGGCGCTCCTTGGTAGCCGGCATCGGCTGAGACAAATTGCTCCTCTCCATGAAGCAGATTACCCAGCTGATTGAGGTCATGCTCGTTGGCCGCGGTGGTGACCAGGCTGTGGGTCAGGCCACTCTTGGCATCGACACCAATGTGGGCCTTCATGCCAAAGTGCCACTGATTGCCTTTCTTGGTCTGATGCATCTCCGGATCGCGTTGCTGCTCTTTGTTCTTGGTAGAGCTGGGTGCCTCAATGATGGTGGCATCCACCAAAGTGCCTTGGGTCATCATGACGCCTGCTTCGGCCAGCCAGCGATTGATGGTCTTGAACAATTGACGGGCCAGTTGATGCTGCTCGAGCAGGTGGCGGAAATTCATGATGGTGGTGCGATCCGGCAGGGCGCTATCCAGGGATAATCGGGCAAACAGGCGCATGGAGGCGATTTCGTACAGGGCATCTTCCATGGCACCGTCGCTCAGGTTGTACCAATGCTGCATGCAGTGAATACGCAGCATGGTCTCCAGCGGATAGGGCCGTCGGCCATTGCCCGCCTTGGGATAAAACGGCTCGATGACAGCGGTCATATTCTGCCATGGCAGAATCTGCTCCATGCGGGAGAGGAAAATCTCTTTTCGGGTCTGACGGCGCTTAGTGCTGAATTCACTATCGGCGAAGGTGAGTTGATGGCTCATGATGTCCCTCTGGGATGCGCTCCGGATGAATATGATGATCTCATATCAGGAACTTGTTCGCACCTTCCCTAGTAAAAATGACAATCACATACTTAGCTCTTATATTTATCACCCTACTAACAATCAATATAATATTAAAAAATAGACGTTCTAAAAAATATTTAGCATATAACATCTGCCTTGCTCAATTCACTTATGAAAATGAATCTACAGAAAACAGAGCCAGAATAGAAAATAAAGCCAAGGAAATAATAGCCAATGGTTCATCCATTCAACACATGAAAAATACAATCAAACAAAACAATCCGCTTGTGATTTATGGCTTTTACGCATTAGCAATGGATGAGCTAGGAGTCCCCCCTTTACTATATGGATTTGATAGGTGGTATCCAGTTAGAAACCCATTCCTTGCAGAACATGGGCTGAGTCGACATATAGAAAAGGCAGTAGACAAAATAGAAAATAAATCAAAAGTACAATGGGAACATTGGATTAATTAACTTTATATAAAGTAGGTGTGAAGTGAAAAAGATAACAATTGCAGCATTAAGTCTTGTACTACTTTCCGGCTGTGCTTCAGTAAGCAAAAGCTATGGCCCAGATGGAAACGAGGCGTACAGTTTAACTTGTTCAGGAATGGCCCGTGATTGGGGAATGTGTTTAACAAAGGCAGGAGAACTGTGTGGAGCAAAAGGATATAACATCCTTAGTATAAATGGCGATTCCGGAGCATTAGTTACAGCCAACCCACAATCATTAATGGCTGGCTCAGTCATCAATAGAAACATGCTCATATCCTGCAAGCAGCTATAGGACATAAAAAGAGCCAACCTTGAGGTACATTTACCATAACATCCGTTGCCCGCACCACCTCAGGCGCCCTCAGGGCGTTTCTGAGGACTCCGGCCTGAAACATACACCTTTCTGTGCCCATATCGAGAAAAAACGCCCCTGATGATTTCTGCGTACCTGCATGGCTATGCACTCAAGTGAATGAAGTAAGATTTCAGTCTGCGATCACCATAAA